>DBCB01000184.1 GCA_002303765.1 Planctomycetaceae bacterium UBA969 | reverse complement strand
CTCATCATCTGGGGCGGGGAATTCGGCAGACAACCCACCGCTGAATATGCCAAGGGCAGTGGCAGAGATCACAACGCTTATGGCTTCACAATGTGGATGGCAGGCGGCGGCGTAAAAGGTGGCACTACCGTGGGCACTACCGATGAACTCGGCAGCAAAGCAGTCGAAAAGCCTTTCCATGTCAAGAACCTTCATGCTACCGTACTTGATCGCATGGGCCTCGACCCTGAAAAACTTACCTACTTTTATGGCGGCCTCGATCAAAAACTAGTTGGGGTCGAAGGCGCTGAACCCATCAAGGAAATTTTAGTCTAACCATCTTTTACAAGGAGCTTCTTTCGTGAAATTCAAACTCGCAATCCTCGGTCTATTTGCATCTTCATTTATGGCCTTTGCTGCAGATCCTGCCTATAGAGTTCTCGCAGGCGACAAAGGCAAAGTTGCAATCGTTGATGCCACAGGTAAAGTTCAATGGGAATACGCCAACAAGGCCCAAACACACGATCTCCAACTTCTCCCAAATGGCAATGTTCTTCTACCTCTTCCCAAAAACACTGTTGGGGAAGTCGATAAAGATGGCAAAATAGTTTGGCAGTTCGAATGCAAACCCAAAGAAGGTAACAAAGATCGCGTCGAAATTCATTCCTTCCAACGGCTTGAAGATGGCCTCACCATGATCGCTGAATCAGGCAATCGCAGGATCATCGAAGTCGACAAGGATGGCAAAATTGTTCGCGAAGTTCCTCTCACCGTTGAAAAACCTAGCTCCCATCGCGATACCCGCATGGTCCGCAAACTTGCCAACGGCAACTACCTCGTCTGCCATGAAGGCGATGGCAAAATTCGCGAGTACGAACCCTCGGGCAAAGTTGTCTGGACTTATGTGATGGAACTCGGCGGCAGACCCCGCTCACCCGGCCACGGCGTCGAAGGCCATGGCAACGAAGTCTTTGGCGCAGTTCGTTTGCCCAATGGCAACACCCTCATCGCAGGCGGCAACAACAACCGTGTGCTTGAAGTTAACCCCAAGGGTGAGATCGTTTGGAAAATCGATCAATCCGAATTACCAGGCATCAAGCTTGCTTGGGTTACTACGCTTCATGTTCTGCCCAATAGCAACATCATTGTAGGAAATTGCCATGCAGGCCCTGAAAACCCACAGCTTTTTGAAATCACCCGCGACAAGAAAGTCGTCTGGACCTTCAAAGATTTTAAAACCTTTGGCAACGGTATGGCTTCCGCCCATGTACTTGATATCAAAGCCATCAGGTAATAAACACTTCTAGAAAAATTCTAAGAGACCCACGGATCATCATGGCCCGTGGGTCTCTTTGTTTTTGCATAAGGGAAGTTAACAAAAGAAGTAGCAAGAAACTATTTCACTAACCTACCTTAATAGAAGAATTGAATTCCAATCCCGCAAGCGTACCAGTGCTTGTCCCAAACTTTTCCGTGGCGATGCCAAGGCCTTGGAGCATGTTCACGAAGAGGTTACACAATGGAGGCGGGTTTTTCGGATCGAAATGAAGATGCTGACCGTGCTTGAATCCACCCCCAGCCAAAAGAACAGGCAAGTTCTGGGTAGAATGACTACTACCATCGCCTAAGTTACTACCCAAAAAGACGGTAGTACGATCGAGTAGGTTACTACCATCCTCCTTCGACTGCTTAAGTTTGGCCAACAAGTCTCGCACGGTCTTCATCGTTTCCACCTCAACAATCTTAAGCTGCTCTAGTTTGCCTGGATCCTTACCATGATGCGAAAGATCGTGATGACCTAGCGTTACACCCTTGATGGGAGGGGCGTAGGTAGAGCCGGCCAACATGATAGTGATAAGCCGGGTGGAATCGGTTTGAAGTGCGAGATGGGTGAGATCAAAGAGAAGGCGAGTGCGACCAATAAGGTCAGCAGCGTTTAGAATATCCTTGGGCGGTTCTTCCTTCACTTTGGGCTTGGGAGTTTTAGCCCAACTCTCGTCGTTTACCATCCGTTGCTCCAACTCACGAACGCTAACGAGATATTCATCTAGCTTATCACGGTCTTCGATTCCTAATCCAGATCGCAGCGACTTTGCCTGATCACGAACATCATCAAGAATGCTTCGGCCATCCGCTAATCGGCGCATCTGCCCCTGAACTTCGTCAGCGCGACCTTCGAGAAAAAGCCTAGCGAAAACTTTGGAAGGCACATTATCCGCTGGGATAAGCGCACCAGTTCGAGTCCAAGAAAGGCCCCCCGAGCCCTCGCCTGATAGCGCAAGGCTGGGAAAACGCGTCTGTGTACCGATGTGGTCGGCGGCAAACTGATCAAGGGAAATCGCATTGCGAAATCCGGGCCGTCCAGCGCCAGGCACCCCAGTAAGGAAGCTAGCCGAAGCTTGATGCGCAAAACTCGAACCCATTCCGGCATGAGCCAATCCAGAGACAACCGTGAATTCATTGCGGAATTCCTTGAGAATATCAAGGTAGGGCGAGAGAGCATAATCCTTGCCGGTTTTTTCGGGGAAGAAGTTGTCAGGATGCAATCCCAAGGGTGCGCAAATGCAAATGATTCGGCGTGGCGGCTGTTTGCCTTGGGGTGCTTTACCATTCGGCTTTGGATCGGCGGCAAACATATCAAGCGAAGGCAGCGCTAGTGAAATGCCTGCAGCGCGAATAAAAGTTCGGCGTTGAATAGTCATGAATGAATCTCCGGTTACTTGCTCTGAAAAATCGGGCTTTGAACAATTTCATGAATCAATGACTTAAAACCATATTTCTGATCCCGTAGCCGACCGACAATAGCTTCTATTTCTGGTTTGTCCACCTTTGTTGGTGCAGCACCAGTGGAATAAGCGAGTAGTTTTTCTGTCAAAGATCTAGCCAGTTGGTCTTTATCTTCAAGCAACAACTTCTTGTATTCGTCTATGTCACGAAACCGCCTTCCGTCAGGCAGCACATCGCTAGGATCCACCGCCGGCCCAGTCCAGACTCGAACCCGCCGGCCATTTACTTCTTTCGGCTCGCCGGTGGCCCGGTAATGATCTCGCCAACCCCCTGTGACATCGAAACTCTCGAGCGCGAATCCCGGTGGGTCTATCTTGCTATGGCAACTCGCGCAGGATGCAACATTACGATGTTTAGCAAGTTGATCGCGGATTGTCGTAGCACCGCGAATGTCAGGCTCAATGGCCTCTACATCTGCAGGAGGCTTAGGCGGTGGAGTGCCTAGAATCCGTTCCAGCACCCAAGCACCGCGCAATATAGGCGATGTTGTTGTACCATTGGCTGTCACTTTCAACACGCTACCCATCGTAAGGACACCGCCACGATGGCTTGTCGGCGGCAACGCTACCTTGCGCATCTCCATGCCTTCCACACCGGGGATACCATAATGCTTTGCAAGGCGTGCGTTAAGAAAAGTAAAATCCGAAGCCACAAAATTCGTTAGGCTAAGATCATTCTTTAATACTTCATCGAAGAACAACACTGTCTCTTTGACCATCGCAACTTTGAGGATATCATCATACTCTGGATAAAGGGTACGATCGGGGGAGGTTGCATCAATAGCCCGCAAGCTCAACCACTGGCCGGTAAAGTTTTCGGTGAAGGCCCTCGCTTTGGGATCACGCAACATCCGATCGACCTGCCCACGAAGCACGCTTGGTTCGTGCAATTTATGCGCTTCGGCCAACTTTAATAGCGGCTCATCAGGCATCGAACTCCACAGGAAATAGGAGAGCCGACTGGCCAGCGCAAAATCATCGAGTGCTGGGGTGCTAGGCTTGGCAGGCTTCTCGCGCAAGAACAAAAAACTGGGTGAAATCAACACAGCACGGAGGCCAACTCGCATCGCCTGCTCGAACGAGTAGTTCTGCTCTAGCAGGGTTTTTACCCGTGCAAGGAACGGGCGAATATCTTCATCCGTCACAGTCCGCCGAAATGCCCGTCGTGCGAAGTCGCGAAGAATCCGCTCAGCATCCGCCATAGGCTGCTGCGAAACCACCTCCAGTCGCTTGGGATCACTCGGGCTGGGTACTACCGCTTGCTTCAAGTCGCCAAAGATTGCCTTATGACTAGGCGGAGGCCACGATTCCAGCAATGGCCCTTCCACATCCACCCACTGAATCACCAACCCGGGGCCCTTATATTTCTCTGCCCCGATTTTTTCCACTGCCGGAGGTAACGCAGGCAAGCCCTCAGCAAGAATGCGAATTCGGTTCTCAGGTTCAAGTTGCTCGGTAAACTCGATAACAGTTGGCTTGTTCGCAGGCACTGCAAAGTAATCAATAAGCCTTTCCTCGGTAACTTCTTTGAGGGTGCCGGCAGTCACGCGGAAGTTAATCGGCTTACCCTCGCTCTGAAACCCATAGCCAGAAATGCGGAAACGATACTTGCCACGCACATGGCTTCGAAAATTCCACATCGTGACACGGATGTTTGCCGACTCCCAAGAAGCGAAAATGGCCACGCCATCGTCCACATGGCGATAAACACTTCCAGTAGGTTTGACGGATTTTTCTTCCCGAATGTCGAACCGCTTCTTTAGCAACCAAGGCTGAGGCTGATTGGCGATAGCCTCATTAAGCACTCGATCCGCCGCTTCGAGATAGCTCCGCATTAGATAGGAAGAAGTATGCAGGGCTTCGGCACTATTATCAAAACCACTAGTTGAAGTGTCAGGCGGCAAAAGATCGGCCAAATCAACTTCCACTCCGAGTAGATCGCGCACCGTATTCGCATACTCGGCCCGGTTCAGCCGCCTCAATACCACCCTGCCCTCTGTGGCCCTAATAGCCAGCTCGGCTTCGCTAGTCCGTTCGTTAATCCACTTGATTGCAGCCTGAACCTCTGTTGCGGGCGGTTGGGGTTTGTCCTTCGGCGGCATATCACCCTTCCTGAGTTGGTCCAGTACCGTTAGCCACTGTTCACGATTTTTCCGATTTGAAAAATCCGGTGAAAGACTCTCGATCAGGAATTCGCCTTTTGGCTTGACGCCCGAATGACATTTCAAACAGTGCTGGGTAAACAACAAATGAGCAGGGTCATTTGCAGTCTTGTTGTCTGCACCATTTGCCTGTGTTTCAGAAACCATCAAGCCGATTAAAGCAATGATACAAAAGCAGAAAGGGTTAAAGTTAAATTGAAGAGCAGAACAAAGGGCTGAGAGTGTTGATTTCATTTTAATCTATAACTCATCGGAAATTACTTTTCGGGCGCTGCAGAGTTCTGAGGGAAATTGATTTTTCGTGGATTAATTAGGCTGTATCGTACCCATTCATGACCAATTGTCAAGCATCGTTTAGGCAGGCATTGAATGTGCATTGCATAAAAAGACGAAGCATTTGCCACGGAAGGAAGACCAAACAGAAGCAGAAGCATTTGCCACGGATTAACACGGAATTTCACGGAAAAGACAGAAGCAGAGACACGGAGGGAAAACCAATCAAAAGCAGAAGATTAGCCACGGACGAACACGGATTAACACGGAAAGAAGACACATCTTGATTTGGGTTGGTGAATAGCTTCAAAGCCCATGGACTGTGTTCCATGGGTTGCTTGTTTTTGATTGATGAGAAGGAAAAAGGTAGACCCACCCAGCGCAGTGGGGTGGGCTTAAAGGCATAGAGAAGAGGGTTGGGAGTTGGGGGAAAAAGAGAAAGAAAAAGGCGAGGGGTGAGCACCGGCGGATTTACATCCGCCGCTCAATAAAAAATGGTGGGCTTGAAGGCATTCAGAAGAGGGTTGGGTGATGGAGAAAAAAAACAAAAGTAATAAATAGATTTCTACTTACTAACGCTATCGTTCTGCTTTTTAACTTCGGCCATGATTTTATCTTCAATCGATGGGGCCCAGAAAGCTGGAAGGCCATAGTAGACCATAGAGCCACCTCCTTCGTAGCCACCTTCCTTTAAAACCCTGAGTGAAGGAATATAAGCCATGACATCTATGGCATAAGCGCAGACCCAGGTGTTTTTCCCCAGTGCCTCTTTGATTTTGATTGCGTAATCAACAACGACTTCGCCTCCTAAAAAGACCCAATTCGGGCCATCTCCCAATTTCCAAGTTTCAATTGGATACTGGTAGGTTTCCTTGATGGAGCTTTCTGCTTCAAGTTTTTTGAGAAGAAACTTCGCCCGCCCTGCTTGGAATTTATCTTTGCTTTGGGAATCTTGAATAAGCTTATCGCGGGTGGGAAGCTCTGCAAATGAAAGAGGTATCTCGCTGTAGGTTTTCTTAAGAGCACCTTGGATTTTCTTCATGGGTTGTTTTAAAACAGCATCTACAGCATCTGCGAGTTGGTTGCCATAGTTTTGGGCGAGTTCAACAGTTCTTCGTGGGAGTGGGTTTTGATCAGCGCCACAGCCTGCCCAGAAAAGCGCAGTTGCTCCAGGATGCCTTTTCTCCAACTCCAGCATCGCAAAACCTGGGTAATCCCCACACCATTGAAAGAAGCTAAGCGTAGTCGAATGGCATGCATAACCAAACACGATGCCCTTGGTTTTTCCTGATGCATCTTTAATGAGTAACACGGGAACAGCATGGTCTGATGGGCCAAGGATTTTATTTTCAGCTTTTAGTTTAACGACATCGGCCTCTTTGTTAGTCCTGCGATTTACTGCAAACGTAGCCTTGCCCTCGCCCCATGATAATTCAGCGGGCATCAAGTTCTTAAAGGCGTTCTCTCCCACAAGGGCAACTTTATTGATAAGTATGGCGGTGTATTCATCGATGAGTTTGTTGTTTTCATCATTGAGGAAATACATAGTGCGGAGGTTGGTACCAACGACCGGGCCACAATGAGTATGCGAGCAGGCAAGGCTAATAGCATCGTTGGAAAGGCCAAGAGATTTTGCAAGTTTCTGACGGATGGCGTTGGAAGTGGGTTGA
Source organism: Planctomycetaceae bacterium UBA969 (assembly GCA_002303765.1). Taxonomy (GTDB): domain Bacteria; phylum Planctomycetota; class Planctomycetia; order Gemmatales; family Gemmataceae; genus UBA969. The sequence goes on along the minus strand of DBCB01000184.1, from coordinate 4,721 downwards.
TCAATTCCCACGAGATCGAGGGTGATGAGCAGGCAGCGGTTTTTGGAGCCATCCTCGATTGCGACGGCCTTGGCGAAAAGATCATGAACCTTGCCTTCAGAAACCTTATCGCGACCGCCGTAACCCGACATCCACATGTTTTTTTCGGGCGTGATGACAATGGAGGCAAGCCCTGCTTTCCAAGTAGTTTTTTCCTGTGCGGGGGCATGGTGAATCACTGTTACAAAAAGCACAACTAAAGCGAATAAGCGGAGTTTCATTTTTCGTGTTCCTAGAGTAATTGAACTAACGGATGGAATCGAGGTAGGCGAGAAGATCGGCCATTACGGTGATTGAAATATTTTTTTCAACACCTTCAGGCATGAAAGAAATCCCGGTAGAGCGCATCTCTTCAATGTTATTGCGCAGGATGGTTTCATTTTGATGATCGGCTTTCCAGAGTGTAAGGCTGTTGGCAGACTCGGAGGCAATCATGCCTGTGATGATTTTGCCTGAAGTCGTGGTGACAACATAAGTGACAAAGGCGGGTTTCACTTCTCTATTAGGGTCGATGATATTAAGAAGAATAGATTCAAGGCCCCTGCTGCGAGCAGCGGAAAGATCTGCGCCAACGGATTTACCCACACTCTCGAGTTGATGGCATGCGGAACATTGCGCTTTGAAAACCTCTTTGCCTCGGATTTTATCGCCCTGCGTTTCAAGGGCTTTCTTGTATTGGTTAAATACCTCCAACCTGCTGCTGGAAGAAGCATCCGCGAGTTGGGCGATCTTTTTTGCAAGGGAAGAATCTTTCTTTCCGCTAGCGAGTTTCAACCTGCCCAAATCAATCTCGCCCTTGGGAATTTTCTTTGCAGTGATGGCATCAAGCAATAGCTCGGTGGAAGAATTGCGGGAGAGCAATGCCTCTAGCGCAGTGGCCTTGGCCTTGGGCCCCAAGCTAGGCCAGGCGCTGATCACAAGTAAAGCCGCATCGCTGCCTTCGTATTTTGCAAGGGCTTCGAGTGCAGCCTGGTGAACCATCGGGGATTTAGAACTATCAAGCGATGCCTTGAATAACTCTTGGGCGTTTGCAAACTCTTGGTTGGAAAGTAATTTTAAGGCAGAGGCTTGTGCGATGGGATTGGCCTTAGAATCTGCGAGAGATTTTCTGGCATCAACGATAAGGGCTTCAAGAATTTTCCCAGCGTTGCCTTCAACCGGGGTTCGCAGGGGGCTTTCAATCACTTCACGAATAAGGGTATTAGCAAGGGGCTTTTCAGCATCATTCAAGGTATTGATAGCTGCAACTAAAACCGATCTGGAACGAGGCAGGCCCGATGCAGAAAGATTCTTTGCCTGCGTGCCAAGAAAAGCCATGCCATCCGCACTAACCCTAAAAGATTTGTCATTGATGAGATGGCTAAAGAGCGCTTCGGTACGATCAGGAGAAGCACAAAGAAGTGCAAGCCTGAAGTAGGGATCTTTGCCTAAAGCAATTGCGATATCTCCCAAGGCCTTTGCAGAAGTAGCATCATCTGCGCCTGCAAGCGAATAAATTGCCTGCAATCGGACTTTGATGTCGGGGTCGTTTAGCAGGGTGATCATGCGAGAGCGAACATCTTTTGCGGGTGGAAGTTTTTCAGAAAGCAACAGTCCCTGTTCACGAACCCGGGGGTGTTGATCATCAAGTGCTTGCAAAACATCCGAATTTTCCAACAAAGACAACCCTTGTAAAACCCAGAGAGCATGAATTTTCCCGAGATGAGACTTAGAGTTTTTCGCAAGATCACGCACAAGGTTGGTGATGGATTTATCCTGCCTCTGATAAAGCAATCTGCTTGCAGTATCACGATGCCAGCCGTTGGGGTGTTCAAGTAATGCAACAAGCTCTGAGGAAGAAAGAGAACCAAGCTTGGGGCTGGATTTAGGTTTGAAGTTTTCGGGCGAGATGCGCCAGATACGGCCACGATCAAAGCCTGCCATCACATTAAGATGCTTCACCATTTCTGGGGGCATGAAAGCTGCACCTTCAATAAGGCCACGATACATATCAACAACATAGAGGCAGCCATCCGGGGCATTCGCCATCTGCACGGGTCGAAACCAATTGTCAGCGCTTGCAAGGAATTCGACCTCGGGTTCAGCACGGTTGGCAATGGGGATTATGCCCTTATCATCAAGCCTAGCCTGATAGATTAGGTTGCCTGAAACTTCGCCAACAAAGATATCACCTAGGTGTTTGGGATCAAAAGCATCGCCCCGATAAGAGGTGATGCCCGTGGCGCCTGTGAAGAACCCAGAAACTTTCCCGCCCTCGTTGGATCCTTTAATAACACCTTTGGTGCGAAGATCGGTACGAAGAATACGCCAGGGTTCATCGGGGCTGATGCGAAAGATGCGAGTGAATTTACTTCCGGGGGTGATGTTAACGGCAGGGGCAGGAGCCTGAACATAAGGATTGCGGGACAAATAGCGAGTATCGAAGGAAAGAATTTGAGCGGGTTCAGAGTTACTGCAGATATAAGCACGGTTATAATTATCGAGCGAAAAACCATGCTGGCCGCCTCCACTGGTTTTTTCAAAACTCAGGGTCGTTGGGTCTAGAAGAATGGTTTGATTACGAACCTGAGTGGAGTTTCCTTTGGAATCATCGCCTAGGCGGATTTCGCCACCCGCCATGCCTGTGGAAATATGAATGCGGTTATCAAGACCCCAGCGGAAAGAATTGAGCATTGCTTCGCCAGCGTGGTCTCTGCCAAACCCTGAGAGAACTTTTTTCCTAATGTCGGCTATGCCATCGTTGTTGGTATCTTTAAGAAACCAGATGTCTGGTGCGGCGCCAACGAAGATGCCACCATCGTAGCAAAAGACAGATGCAGCGTAGGGGATGTCATCGGCGAAGACGGTACTTTTATCGTAAACACCATCGTTATTGGAATCTTGAAGAAGCTTGATACGGCCCTGCTGTTTAAAATCAGGGTTGGCATAGGCATTATACTCGGGGTACTCAGCGACATAGAGGTTTGCATTTTCATCGAAGTCAATTGCAACGGGGGAACCGATGAGAGGCTCTGAAGCAATGAGATCAATCTTGAAACCTGGCCTGGCTTTGAAAGCCTTGAGGGAATCTTGCGGGGTTTTGGGGGGGATGAAAGGGAGCTGGTCTTTGTAATCTTTCTGCCAAGCTTGGGTAAAATCTAACGCTGTCAGAAAAAGACAAAGGATGATGAATGGCTGTATTTTAAGAATCACAATAAACTCCAAAACTTACAATTGCATTAAAGGAGGGTAATGAGATTATAACCGTTGATAAGGTGCGAGGGAAACAGGAAGATCCCAAATTGCAAAAGGCGAAACCAATGGGCGACACAACTGAGAGTCCTTCGAAAAGCGAACTTAAGCAGCATTTCAATTTGTTTCAAGCAACTGCGCTTAATATCAGCATGGTCGTGGGTGCCGGGGTGTTTGTTACAATACCCCTGATGCTAGCGCATCTTCCCGGTCCCCTGGCACTGCTGGGCTGGGTTGCAGCCGGTATTTTGATTTTGCTTGACGGGATGATATGGAGCGAACTCGGCTCTACATTTCCCGGTTCAGGCGGATCCTACCTATACCTGCTGGAGGGCTTTGGCAAAAAAAGCTGGGGAAAGCTTATGGCTTTCCTGTTCATCTGGCAATTCATGCTGAGCGGGCCGCTTGAGGTTGCCTCTGGCTTAATTGCCATGAGCCAGTTTGCAGCCGCCATTCACCCAGATATTCAATCCTGGAACGAGCAACTCACTTGGAAATTCGCAATCATAAATGGCACCGATCTTGCATGGAGCATCAGTCCATCACGATTGTTTGCGTTTGCATTAGGGGCTTTTCTGATTTTTCTGCTTTATAGAAAAGTCGAGATCCTAGGGAAACTTACAATTGTTTTCAGCACAGGTGTACTAATTGCAATTCTCTGGATAATCATCGATGGCATTCTTCATTTCAATTATACGGGGGCGTTTGAACTCGCCGGAAAGGATTGGCCCGGCTTTGGCGGCTTTTCCTCTGGGCTTGGGCAGGCGATGATCCTCGCAATGTATTCCTACCTAAGATATTACAACATCTGTTATGTTGGTGACGAGGTGAAAGACCCTGGTAGAACCATCCCAAGATCCATTTTCATATGCAGTGTCACGGTCATTTCACTTTTTCTGTTGGTCCACATAGCCCTGACCAGCGTTGTTGATTGGAAAAAAATCCCCGTCCATTCGCCCGAGGTAGACAGCTTCAGCCTAGCTGCAGAGTTCATGAAAACCCTGCATGGCGAGGGTGCAGCCATCCTGATGACTCTGTTCCTGATCTGGAGTTGCCTGGGAGCCGCTTTTGCAGCCCTGCTGGGGTATTCTAGGATTCCCTATGCTGCTGCAAGAAAAGGGCATTTTTTCAGGGGCCTTGCCAGAGTACACACCACCCATCAGATCCCCCACTTTTCTTTGTTGCTAGTAGGTGGATTGACCCTATTTTGGTCGTTTTTCGACCTTGGATCGGTTATCACCGCACTGATCACTACCAGAATCCTGGAACAATTTTTGGGCCAGATTATCGGCTTGATGTTATTACGACGAAATCAACCAACGCTTAACAGGCCTTACAAAGTTCCCTTTTATCCCTGGCCCTGCCTGATGGCCTCGGCGGGGTGGTTGTTTCTTTATTTTTCAGCGGGCTGGATTTTTATTGCCCTTGGATTGATTACCCTTCTTTTGGGT
>DBCB01000312.1:5615-11111 GCA_002303765.1 Planctomycetaceae bacterium UBA969 | reverse complement strand
GATCAAGCACTTGATATTGAGAAGAGTCTTGCAAGGGGGCAAAGTTCCCATCGATTACTAGAGAGGTAGTTTTCTGATTTCGAACCTTAATGAGTAATTGTTTTTTGAATCCTCCTGGTTCTTTGGCCTCGAGGATTTCGAGATCGTAATCTGTTGGACCAGATATTTTCCAAAGAGAAATAGCTTGATCGATTTGTTGGGTAGATAGTTGGATAGAGCGATTGAACACCCAAGGTACGATGATCGCAGTGGTTCCAAGCACCGATAAAATGGCAAAGAACCACAGTGATCGTGGGAAAGATCGGGGCATGCGAATACCCCTGTTTACTTTCGTGTTTGTCTGGCAGAGAAGCTTTCGGGACTTTCTGCTTTGGAGATTACGACGATGCCGTTTTCTGAAACAGTGAACCCACGCTTGCGATCTTCGTCGATATCGTAGCCAATAACAGTATCAGGTGGCAGTTGCACATTTTTGTCGATGATGGCCCTGCGGATTCTAGAATGCCTGCCTACATTGACACCTTCAAAGAGGATGCAATCATCGACCGTGGCGTAACTATTTACACGCACGCCCGATGAAAGAATGCTGCGTGATACACTGCCTCCACTAATGATGCTACCTTGGCAGACGATGCTATCGTGAGCTTCGCCTCTGCGGCTTTGGCCTCTGGTTCCTTCGTCGTTAAATACGAATTTAGGGGGTGGGAACTGAGGCTGGAATGTCCGGATGGGCCATTCGGTATCGTAAAGATTAAGCACGGGATCAATACCAACGAGATCCATGTTTGCTTGATAATAAGCATCGAGAGTACCAACATCGCGCCAATAGGGGACAGACTTTTTGTTTTTGTCTTGGAAGCGGAAGGCATGAACATTAAGCCTGGAGATAATGTTGGGGATGATATTTTTGCCAAAGTCGTGGGAACTGTTTTTACGGACTGCATCTTCAAACAGAAGTTCAAACAATGATGATGCGGTAAAAACATAGATACCCATCGAAGCGAGGGAGAAGCCGGGATTACCGACGATTTCGGGTGGATTCTCGGGTTTTTCGACAAAGGTGGTGATACGATCATTGGCATCGACATCAAGAACGCCAAATTGGTTGGCTTCATTCACCGGAACTGGAATGCAGCCTATGGTGAGGTCGGATCCTCTTTCGATATGGAGGCGAATCATTTCGCTGTAGTCCATTTTATAGATATGGTCTGCTGCAAGAATGACGATATATTTTGGGTTGGCTTTTTCGATTACATAAATGTTTTGGTAGATGGCATCTGCGGTGCCTTTGTACCAGTGTTCGTCAATTCGTTGTTGTGGGGGAAGTACTTCGACATATTCATCGAGTTGGGGGCTGAGGAAATTCCAGCCTAGGTTTAAATGCCTGTCGAGGCTTCGCGCTTTGTATTGGGTGAGTACTAGGATTTTACGAAGGTTGCTATTGAGGCAGTTCGAAAGAGGGAAATCAATGATGCGGTAAAGTCCACCAAAGGGAACTGCAGGTTTTGCACGGTCTCTGGTGAGTGGCTCTAGTCTGGTGCCTTTGCCGCCTGCAAGAATTAGGGTTAGTACATCACGCAAGATAAATCCCCTTTAAAATCTTATTTGTAATCATCGTAATACTGTAGCAGTTTTGCAGCATGATGCTTTGCGGAAAATCTGCTTTCGGCTGATTCTCTGGCATTATATGCGATTTCAGAGGCTCTTGCGGGATCGTCCAGCAGTAGTCTGATTCGTTTGGCAAGCTCTGCGCATTCGCCTGGCGCATAAAGCACCGCAGTTTTTCCGTCTTCAACCAATTCCGCCATTCCTGGTGTCTTTGATGCGATCAAGGGTCTACCTGAAAGCATGGCTTCTAGGGTGGAGTAATAACCTCCGGGTGTAAGGTTTGTTACAAGAATAATAGAGGCGTTTGCAAGCCAGGGTTCTTGGTAATCGACCTGTCCACGAAAGTCGATTTTATCTTTTGTCATCAGGGCTGTGCGGAAAGAATGAAGGCTTTGCAAATTAGCCCCGGTGCCATTGAGACACAATTTTATTTCGGGTTTGACATAGTGAAGAATATCCATGCTCCAAAGGGCATCACGATGGTTGAAGTCGTTATGAAATGGGCCTGAGGAGAATAAATAAGGAGTTTCAGATAAAGGTGCGAGAGATTTGGGCGCAGCTTGAAGCGAGATACCTGGCGGAAGATGCATTAACTTAGATGCTGGAATACCTAGAGTTTGCAGTCTGTTTTTGGAGGCTAGGGTGAGGCAGAATATTTTGCGTACCTTCGCGAGTAATATTTTACGCCATGCATTGGGTCGGAGCCCAGTTTTCGGAAGGCCCGATAAAAATGATTTTGCAATGAAGGAAGGCGAGGCAAGCCCAAGGGCGTCTAAAGCTTTGAGGCTGATCACATGAAGGAAATCGCTGGGTATTTGCTGCAGCCATTTTCTTAATTGGAATAAAGCTTTGATATCCCAAATGCCTTTGCTATCGAAATGGGAAACCATTGCGCCTGTATCTGCGAGTAAAGAAGACCATGGGGCTTTTCGGCCTAGAACACCAACTGCAACAGTGTAATTCATGGATCGAAGTTCAGTTACGCAAGCCAGCAGTTGTCTGGAATGGCCACTGTATTCGGTGCTATCGATCAAGAATGTAAAGGCAGGCAAAGGTAATCCAATCTTCAAATAAAAGCAGCGAAGTTAGGACAAATCCCCGATGAAGGGTAGGTTGCGATATTCATCGTTATAGTCTAACCCATAACCCACCACAAATTTATCAGGTATTTCGAAACCACAATAATCTGGCTCGATTGGGTGTTCTTGCCTACCTATTTTACGCAGCAGCACTGCGGTTCGAATTGTTTTACAGCCCTTTTCTTTTAAATAGGTGCTGAGTTTGCTAAGTGTATGCCCCGAATCTAAAATGTCGTCTACTAGTAGGATATTGCGGCCTTGGATGTCGGGAAGCATGGAGGAATCGATGTTAAGATCGCCTGGAACGGTGGTTTCGCCTCGATAACTACTAGCGCGAACAAAGCAAATGCGCACCGGAAGATTAAGATGGCGAACCANNGAACCAGATCGGATACGAAAATAAGGGCACCTGTAAGAACGCCTACTACTGTGAGGGGTTGGCCATTAAATTCTGCTGAGATAAGTTTGGCGATTTCTGTGACTCGTTTTTTTATTGTTTCTTCGTCGATTAAGGTTTTCACAAAAGCTCCAATAAGACTATAGGCTGAAATAAGATCAGATAAAGTCAAAGCAATTTCCCTGAAGGCCTATTCCCCCTGTTTTACCTTTCTTTGGTTATTATGACTAGACTGGTCTTGCACGATTTCTAGAAAGCGTTGTAAATCCTAATAGTGAAATAGTTTCGAAGGTCTGACAAGGAGCAAGGATGGCGATCCTCGAGGTGCGCGGACTGGTCAAGTATTATGGCAGCCGCAAAGTGGTTGACGGGGTTACCTTTCAAGTGGATGTTGGGGAGGTCGTGGGTTTATTAGGGCCTAACGGCGCCGGGAAAACCACGAGTTTCCGCATGACCACGGGGCAGGTTACGCCCAATGGTGGAAAAGTGATATTTGCAGGTAAAGATGTTACTCATCTGCCAATGTTTGGTCGTGCCCGATTGGGTATGGGCTATTTGGCTCAGGAAACCAGTGTTTTTAGAAAACTGACGGTTGAACAAAATGTGATGGCGATTTTGGAAATCATGCCAAAGCATCGCGTTCTTGGCCGTAAGTTGACTCGTGCCGAGTGTCTTGATCGCACCGAAAAAGTTCTGGATAAATTCGGCCTTACGCATTTGAGGAAAAATAATGCTGCGCGATTGTCAGGCGGAGAAAAAAGAAGGTTGGAAATAGCCCGTTGTTTGGCTTGTGATCCGCTTTTGATCCTATTGGATGAACCTTTTACGGGTATTGATCCCCAAACCATCGAAGATATTCAGCATATTGTGCTCGATTTGAAAAAGCAGGGGATTGGTATTTTAGTTACCGATCATAGGGTTCGTGAAATTTTATCGATCACTGACAGAAGTTATTTGATTAAAGGTGGAACGGTGCGCACGCATGGTGCCCCTCAGGATTTGATTCGCGATCCGATAGCAATTCAGGAATATCTAGGTAATAGCTTTAATAATGATTCAATCGGCTTGCCTACTACGGTAATTCCATCGCGTGAGACTATGGGCCTAAGGCCCCCATCAACCCCTTTGGTGCAAGAGAAGCCAGTTGATCAAACGCAGGGCGTTCAAAAATTGATAGAACGCGAGAAAGTTTTAGAGTTATTGGTGCAGTTTGCTTCGGGGTCTGATAGAGCAGGGGAAGAATTGCAGCGCTATGGCATTAGTGCGGTTCCCTTTTTGCTAGATGCCCTTGAAAGGCGCGATTCAGAATTACGCAGAAGGGTGCATGGGTTGCTCGAGCAAATTGCCCGTGGGCCCATTCCTTTCGATCCTTTCGCACCAGAAGCCCAGCGAAGGCAGCAACTGAGTGGTTTAAGAGATTCATTTACTAAGCTGGCAGGATAAGATGACCATAGAATTCAAGAATCTTATTTCCCAATATATTCATGGCGGTTATTTACTAAGGCAAGCGGTTGCCAACATGCCCCTCGAGCATTTGTTGGCCCGGCCCATTGAGGGAAAATGGTCGACTCTGGAGGTGGTTTGCCATATTGCAGACTTTGAGCCAGTTTTCGCTGATCGTATGAAAAGAGTCATTGCTTTGGAAAATCCCCAACTATTGGGCGCGGATGAAAATCTTTTTTTAAAATCATTATCGTATCATCAACGAAATATTAGCGAAGAATTGGCTTTGATTGATTTGGTCCGTTCGCAGATTGCAAGAATCTTGGCTGGCTTGCCTGATTCCGCTTGGGGTAGAGTTGGCATTCATAGCGAAAAAGGCCCTGTTTCCTTGCATAATCTGCTCGAAAAAGCCATTGGCCATGTTACACATCATTTGTCTTTTATTGAACAAAAAAAGAAGTATTTGGCATCGAATTAGCTGTCAATAAAGGTGTAGAATAAATAATATCTCGGGTTTGAAAACAGCTTATAACTAATGAATTTAGATTAAATTAAAAAACAATCTTTCCTTGGCTTGACAAGGTTTTAAACTTTCCTAATAATTCCTAACATCATCAGGTTTGGGTTTAGTTGCTTTTGATTAAAAGATGATGTCAAGCCCAAGAAGAGTAAGTGATTAATAGGCTTGTGAATTAAGGCAGGGCTGATCGGCTTTATTTTCAAGCGCTTCGGTGCCCAAGTAGTTTAACCTGAATAAGGTTTTTTGTTAACCATGAGTTCTTTTATTTTTGTCTCCTTTAGTTTGAAGAGGGTTGTGTGATGACTAGTCAATTGCTTTCGTTAAAAGATCTGGTGGCCTTGAAACTTGGCATCACTGGTATTGTGGATCAAGTTCATGAGGACGCCTTTGTTTTGCCAACCTTGCGGGATGATGATGACGACGATTTTGATGACGACGACGACGACGAC
>DBCB01000312.1:5439-5600 GCA_002303765.1 Planctomycetaceae bacterium UBA969 | reverse complement strand
GACGACGACGATGACGATGATGACGATGACGACGAAATCGACGATGAAGATTTTGATGACGAAGATCTTGATGAAGATTTTGATGATGAAGATCTTGATGAAGATTTTGATGAAGATTTTGATGATGAAGATGAAGATGACGACGATGACGACGACGATGA
>DBCB01000312.1:0-5305 GCA_002303765.1 Planctomycetaceae bacterium UBA969 | reverse complement strand
AATGTTCCCCTGCTTTTTTAATTGTGTAAGGCTTTGCAGAATGGGATCTATGCGTTATAATCAATTTGATTAAGAAACTGTGAGTCCTTGATGAATTTAGTTTATTGCTTGATGGGAGCTTAAAATGGATCAATCTGAAAATAACCCCAGCGAGGAATCAAAACTTCCTGATTCAGGAAAATCGCAGAAAGCTGCATTGCTTGTACAAAATCAGGCAGACTTCGAACTTGAATTTTATCAGTCAATTTTAAAAGTGAACCCCGATTATGTAGATGTGCTTAGGGTGTTGGGCAACCTGCTTACCTTAAAAGGTAAATATGCAGAAGGCTTGGCGATTGATAAAAGATTGGTTAGGCTTCGCCCTGCAGATGCTTTGGCGCATTATAATCTTGCCTGTAGTTACTCGCTTTTGAAAAGAATTGAAATGTCGCTTAAAACCCTCCGCCTTGCTGTTCAGCTTGGTTATTCGGATTTTCGCTACATGAAAGAAGATACCGATCTCGAATCCATCCGCCATGATCCTCGTTTCAGACAATTGATCAAAGACGGTGAAGGTCGATAGTTCGCTAATTTGGTTCATTTCCTTCAAAAATAAAAATAACCTTAAATGAGGCAGTTAAGGTAAGGCCGTTGAGATACAGAAATAATATTTCTGTTAACTTAGGGGTTATTACGCCTAATTTTCGATAAATCGGCCTTGAGATTTAATTCTTCATCTCGCTATATACCCCCCTCTAGAGCAGTCAAGAACCAAGTTTCATGTAGGGAACTTTTTAAGGACAGTTTTGGTTTATTCCAAGGAAGGAAATTTTAATGTCTCAATCTAATCGGCCTATCGTTGGTATTAATATGGATCTTCATTACCCACAAAAAAATAAGCAGGGGCAGCTTCGTTTAGCCAGTGGTTATTGCGACCGAATTCTTGAAGCTGGTGCGCTTCCGATCGTAATGCCTGCATTCACTAAAGATGCCGACTTGGATGCATTCCTTGCAATGGTTGACGGCATGGTGATGACAGGCGGCGCGGATATGGATCCCCGCAGGAATAATCAATCGATGCATCCATCTGTTCGGATGATTCCTGAAAGGCGAGAAGATTCAGACAGGATTTTGGTTCGCAAATTAATTGAAATGAAGAAACCTCTTTTGGGCATTGGTTTGGGCATGCAGCAAATCAATGTGGCACTCGGTGGCAATTTGTTTTTGCACCTTCCTGAAGAGTTGCCCAAAGCTTTACCTCATTTTGATAATTCGGATGATTTTCATCGTCATCTTGCTTTGATCAAGGCTGACACTTATCTGATGGAAATTTATGGTGGTGAAGAAATGCGAGTAAACAGCAATCACCATCAGGCGGTAAAGAAGGTTGGGGACGGGTTGCGTATTTGTGCGGTTGCTCCGGATGGAGTTATCGAAGCGATTGAATACATGGACCCATCGTGGTTTTGCATTGGGGTTCAATGGCATCCTCAATCAGATAATGCTACTGCGCTTGATACCCAGCTTTTTGAATGTTTCGTGCAGGCTTGTGCAGGCGGGTATGTAGAGCGAGAAGTAGAACTCGCAGCCTGATTTATTCTTAAAGGTGATGCATGATTCGAACTATACTTGGATTGCACGCTGGGGCTGGAGAGCACGGCGTGCATTCCGTTTTAATTGATATCCCAGATCAAATGGGTTTGATTCGCCCTGTTTTTCGCATGGGTATGTATCAAGCTTTTCCACTTGAGGTTTGTCGTTGGCTTGCCAAGGCTGGCGATAAGCCTTCACGTGAGTCGAGATATTTTGATAACGCTTGCAAGATTATTGCAGATCAGTTTTCCACACTTGCTTTGTCGACAATCAAAGAAGCGAATTTAAAAGAAGATTCAATATTTGCAGTAGGTTGTGATTCTTCATTGGGTGCGATGGAGGGTTCGCGAAGGTATTTGGCATTTCGGGGATGGGGCCCGGGGCAAGATATTTCCCAGACCACTGGGTTGAGCGTGGTTTGTATTAATTCGGATGGCGATGCGGGCAGGTCTTCAAGTTTTGATCCGGTATTTTCGTATCCTGGGGCATCGATGTTTGCGCAGGGTAACGAACCCGTGTTGATGATTCATCTTGGTGGTGTGATAAAAATTTCAGCCTTTGCACCTGGTTTGTCCCCGCTCACTTTTCACGGCGGGCCATGTGCTTCGCTTTTTGAATTGATTTTTAATACGGAAAGCACAGCACTCCTTGGCGTTGATTTTCTTTCTAAGAGAGCAGTGCAGGGAAAAATGCAGCAATCGCTTTTGGATAAATGGTCTGCTTTAGCTTCACGATCCATGCCTTTTGGCAAATCTAAGAGCCGGGCTGATGGTGCTATGTTTCTTGAAGAAATACAGTCTGGGTATAACGATCATGATGGTGAAGATTTGCTTTGCTCGGCACATCACTTCGTGATTGAGTTGATAAAAAACCAGATGGAAAAAGTTCCTGCAGAGTATAAGGGCGGTAGATATATTATAACTGGTTCACATGCAAGAAATGGTTTTCTGCGTCATCTTTTAGGGTTAAGTCTTGCGGATAAAAAGCTAGAGATCGCCGATTCGTGCGGTATCCCTGCGCCCTCTTGGGATTCTTTTTCTAGGGCCTTGGTTGCAACTTACGCCTTGGATGGGGTTAATCCGCTTGCTGGGAACTCACGCACCATGAATCGGCCTTTGGCTTCGTTTTATCCAGGGTCAAATGCTTCTTGGGGAAAATGCCTACGCTGGATGGAAAGGCACTCCCGTCAAGCCGGTTGATGGTTTAAGATTCCATTTGGAAGATGCATTTGCAGATGTTTTATTACCAGCCTAAGTTCTAGAGGTTGCACTTCATTTATGTCTTCACCCAAAAAACTTAAACTGCTGTTTACCGCAGATCTTCATTGGGGAATTGCCAAGGGAATGGCTGCAAACAATTCGTTGTATGAAGCCATAAAAGAAAACACGCCCGATGTTCTTGTTCTTGCGGGTGATATCGGGCATGCAGAAAACTTTGATGTTTGTCTCGAAAAATTCGCTTCTTTAAATTGCATCAAGGTTTTGGTGCCAGGGAATCATGATATATGGGTTTCAACTGATGATGAGCGGGGTAATTCTTGGGAGGTATACACGCAGCATCTTCCAAAGTTGGCGCAGAAGTATGGGTTTCATTATCTTGACCAAGCCCCTTTGCATTTTCCTGAATGGAAGCTTTCTCTTGTAGGTAATATTAATTGGTATGATTATTCCTGGAGTGAGGCTGCTATGAGCGCTTTATTTCCGGAAGAGGTTCACAGGTTCAATAGCAAGCGATTTTTGCGTGGGCAGCATAACGATTTTAATTTCATTCGCTGGCAACATGATGACAAATCGTTTACGAAAAAAATCGTTGCAGAGTTAGCGGAACATTTGCAACAAGCAAGCGATCTGGGTCACAAGGTTATTGTGGTCACCCATCATCCCGCATGCAGGGCGATAAGTTTCCCCATGCCTGATTCGGTTCCTACAATTGATTCTTTGCTTTGGGAAGCATTGGGAGGCAATCAGCTTTTAGAAGAAGAATTGATGAAACATAAGGGTTCTATAGCCTATTTGTTCAGTGGGCACACGCATCGAGAAAGAAAAGAAGACTGGGAGGGGATGCATGCCTACAATATCGGAGGGGATTATCATTACAAAAGGCAGCTTGAATTATCCTGGCCCGATCAGACAGTGATTGCGCGCGAGTTTCTTTCTCCATCTGATTTAGCCTGATTTCTTTTGCCTGTTTAATTGATTGTTGATGAATGGCTAATTTTAAAAATATCATGACCATTTGTTGTCACGACCTGTTGGATCAGGTGCGAGACCGCAGAACTTTATTCATGATCATCATCTTGCCTCTTGTGCTTTATCCCCTTGCGGGCGAATTGATTGTTAACCTTGCAGTTGGTCAGCAGTTGCGCCCTAAAAATATCACCGTCATTAATGCCCCCTCCGTATTGAGTAACACTGCTTCGCAATTTAATTCCAAGCTTCTCATTACTTTTGCCTCTCAGCTTGCTGCACTTCCTACGTTTAATTCTTCGCCTCTAGTTACTGCAGGTGTAATGGCGTTTATCCTAAGCGGGCAAGATCAAGCTCCGCCCTTGTTTGTGATCGAAAATGAAAAATTAAGAATAGGCCCGGAGTATCTCAAAGATGATGCTCTAGCGCTTTTGGCAAACTGGGATCAGAAAAGCCTGGATAGTTCAGTTCTTCTAGATCCTCAAATGTTAGAGCAAGCTGCTCAAAAGTTTATTAGTGATGGTGCGGATGCAGTGTTGGTATTCCCTGAGAAGTTTGCGCAAAGAGTTGAGCAGGGGGAAACTGTGCCGATTGTTCTTTTCTTAAACGAAAAAGATGACTCGATAAAATTGATGGAAGGCCAGTTGCGTGGTTTGATTTTCAGATGGGGGGCCAAATTGCGTTCTGCCCGTTTTCTTGCACATGGTTTGACTCCTAACTTTCATCAAGTGATTGAAGTGGTTGAGCCTGATTCGAGTAAAACAGGCGCAGGGCTTCCTCGCAATTCCATTCAAAAAGAAATCACTGGCGCAATCAAAAGAATTCTTCCATTGATGTTGGTTATGTGGGCGCTTGTAGGCGCACTTTATCCTGCGATTGATCTTTGTGCCGGTGAAAAAGAGCGCGGAACCATGGAGACCCTTCTTATTAGTGCGGCTTCAAGGCAGGAAATTGTTTACGGAAAATTTCTGGCAATTTGGACTTTTAGTACCGCTACCGCATTGCTCAATATTATTACGATGGGCCTGACCGCAACTCATTTAGCAATGACTTACATGAACATTGGGGTGTTTAATCCGTTGCTATTATTTTGGGCAGTTCTTTTGTTGCTGCCTTTGGGAGCATTTTTTAGTGCACTCAGCCTTGCAATTGGGGCATACGCACGCAGTAGCAGAGAGGGGCAGTATTATTTGATGCCTCTTGTGATGTTGACATTGCCTTTGGTTTTGATCACCCTTGCCCCGGGAACCAAGCTTGATCTTCCTACTTGTTTTATCCCCATTACGGGGATTTCGATTTTGCTTCAAGAATTGATGGACGGTTCCAATTATGATCTGAAGCATATGGTTTATATTGTTTTGGTATTGGCTGCAACAGCGAGCTACGCTTACCTCGCGCTGCAATGGGCTGTCAGGCAATTTAATCGAGAAGAAGTTTTGTTCAGGGAGGCTGAGCCCTTTCATTGGCCTTCGATTTTCAAATCGTTTTTGCCATCACGAAAAACCCTTAATGGTGTTGGCACTGCTGTAATAGCATACTTTTTTATA
>DBCB01000238.1:19355-19594 GCA_002303765.1 Planctomycetaceae bacterium UBA969 | reverse complement strand
CCTGATAGGGAGCAAGTATGATTCTTGTAATCGACAACTATGATTCCTTTACTTACAACCTGGTGCAAAGGCTTGGAGAAATCGATGCGTCTTTGGATATACGGGTATTCCGTAATGATCAAATTGATATTGAGTCAATAAAAAAACTATCCCCTGCAAAAATAATCATCTCCCCCGGCCCCTGCACACCCAAAGAAGCTGGGATTTCCAACGAAGTTTTAAAAACTTTTGCCAGCCAA
>DBCB01000238.1:10289-19326 GCA_002303765.1 Planctomycetaceae bacterium UBA969 | reverse complement strand
ATTCTTGGCGTTTGCCTAGGCCACCAGTGCATTGGCCACACCTTTGGCGGTGAAGTGATCAGAAATAGCAGGATCATGCATGGCAAAATCTCGCCTATTCATCATGATAATAAAGGGGTCTTCAAAGGCCTGTCGAACCCATTCGATGCAACCAGATACCACAGCCTTGTGATTAAAAAAGAAACGTTCACCAATCCAGATTTCGAAGTTTCTGCCTGGACTGCTGAAGGTGAAATCATGGGTGTACGACACAAATCTTGGGAACTTCATGGCGTGCAATTCCACCCTGAAAGCTTTCTTTCAATTCAAGGCCCAAAGCTTCTCCAGAATTTTCTGAATATTAATGCTGCCAACTGAATTGTTTTAACACTTGATTAATGGTGAAAAAAGTCTTTTTGAAATAACAACAGATTAGTCCCACGATCGGGATCCCAACGAATACCCACGATATCATACTCCTTGGCTATTCCAAGGTGCAAAATCGGGCGGTGCTGATTATGGCATTCAAACCGAACCGAATCATACTTTTGCTCGCGCACCCAATCATGAACCGCTTCCATTAGTTGAGAAGCTATCCCCATTCGCCGATACTCCGGTACAACCCCATAAAACCAAGTAAAGAATATTGAAGGTTTAAGTTCAAACCCAACAAAAAATCCCACAGGTTCATCGTCAACTCGGGCTATCATTTGCAGAACATTATGACGCCCTTGATACCTTCTGCGAAACCCGCTAATTTCTCGAACCGGACGAAATATTTGATTGTACAACTTCACTATCACAGGAAGAGAATCTGGCCCAACAATATCAATCACTGCATCAGACATACTTTATTAACTCCTAAATGCCGCCTTAGGGTTTATAAAGTGAAGCAATCAAATCTTCCCATGAAGGAACACTCCAAGTGCTAAGGTCAATCTCGTCTATTTCACCGTCTTGTTCTGGATGATGCGAGCCATAAGATTCTGGCCCAGATAATACTTCATCATCAGAAATTACTGTCCGAGAATCAGGACCTTGGGCAAAAGTAACTGGAGCTGCCCTTTCATTTCGAACAGGTGCAGGTTGCATTTTTGCAGGGCTGGTTTCCCCCTCAGTATCACGGCTTGGGCTTGGATTATTTCTATTCTGATTGGAATTTCGATTGTCATCACGACCCCGACTATCATCACGACCCCGGCCTCGACCACCACGGCCTCGACCTCGGTTTCCTCTGTCCTGATCGCCACCCCTACCGCCTCGACCTCGATCCGAGCCCGTTAATTCCTCGCCTTGAGTTTCAGATTGAACTTCCCTTAAAGATTTTTCATTAGAATCTACAATCTCTGCGTCTACAATCGGGCTATTCACCTGCGCTTTATTTGATTGCACTTGTTCTTGAACCCGATGAGATCCAAAAGTAACTTCAAGAATCTCTTCAACTTCAACAAAAGTCTCTTTAGGTTGAGGGCGGGGTTCTACCTTTGGTACAGGAAATGTTTTTACTGGGGGCGCTTTAGATGGTTCTAATTGGCGCTGAACAGGTTTTGGCTTGGTAAAGGTCAAAAAGTCTTCATCGAGAGAGTTGTCTTGTGGCGCCACAACATTATGAGGATTCACAGAGTTTTTAGAACCAACATCTGAAATAGGATTTTCAGGGGGAAGGCCAAGTTCATCTGCAAGAGTTTTCCATCGATCGTTGCCAGAATTTTCGCTCATTGCCAATAACCCTTAAGTAAATTTTGTTCTACAAATGTTAATTCTAACTGTTTTAAGGCTAGCAGACAACTTGTAGAAGGAAATAACAGGGTTATATTTAAGAAAAAGAGGTGGATTCAACTGCCAAACTGATAATCCCAAGAAGTTGGTTTGCCTTCATGATAAGGCATCACACCATGAAAAAGCTTCTTCTTCGAATCAAAAACAAAAGGGATGAAATATTTATCCCCTTCCCACAAATTCTTGTTTAAAACATCGCCAATTGCAACCCACTCAAGGGTACCCTCGGGATTATCAGCCATAACCTCGCCCGACCAATCATTGACAATAAAAATGAAACCGAACCAAGGCTCGCCGTTTTTGCCAAAACCTGGCCAACTTATTGTTCCACGAAGTGAAATATCGTGACATTCGATTCCTGCTTCTTCCCAAATTTCACGCTTACATCCCGTTAAAACATCTTCGTAAGGTTCAAGTTTACCCCCAATACCATTATATTTTCCGTAGTGATGATCCTCCGGATTTTTATTACGGTGAATCATCAAAATCTTGTTTTTATCTTTCGATAAAACATAAGCAAGAGTGCCAAGAATGGGTTGATAAGGCATATAATAGTTTTCGTTTTAAAAGATTAAGCAGCAATTCTTCGTAAATCTGGCCCTTCATGAACCTTAGTTTCTGCAAACCGTTGGCCCGCTGAATCGTAAAATAAAATTCGTTCTTCCTCACCCGCCCAAAGGGCGTAACATCTAACCATTCTTGGGCCTTTGATTTCAAAGAACAATCCACACATCTTGCCAGACCGAGTTATTTTGTTGATTTTTAATGGTGATGTACTTGGGTCAAGATTTTCCCTAAGGCATAGCTTTTCGTGTATATGCTGCTTGATATTATCAAGATTAGGCAGCGTTATTACGGACTCCATCCCAACCTCCGTAAAATTGTAATCACTTCTTCTTACAATTTTATCGTCTTGGAATTTCCTCCTACTGCAATAAGTATTGGCATAACTGATAAGCAATAATTCTTACCAGCCGTGCAATTGGCGCAAACACTCATAAACGGCAATCCCTACCGAGGTTGCCAAGTTTAAACTTCGGATCGAATTGGAACCCGGCATAGGAATCAGAATCTGATTAGTTGAATACTTATCGAGAATCCATTTTGGCAAACCTTGCGATTCAGGTCCAAAGAGAAGTCCATCTCCTGGTTGGAAATGAACTTGAGTAAAGGGCATTGTGGCTCTACTGGAAAAACAAAATAGCCTGCCTGGAGGAACGATTTTTTCGAACTCCTCAAGTGTATTTTGGGTATGAATCGATACAGCGTCCCAATAATCGAGCCCTGCTCGCTGAAGGGATTTATCATCAATGCGGAACCCCAGGCGACCGATAAGGTGTAAAGGTACCCCCACTGCCCCGCATAATCGTGCTATGTTGCCCGTATTGGGCGGAATTTCCGGTTCAAATAGTGCAACCTTTATCATTTTTTTGCCTCTTTAAGCTAAAGTTTTAATGGAGATGGAGCGACAAGGCCACTCTTTCTATATTTTTGTTTCCATTACAAGGTCTTACTTCAAGGTCGAAACTTGTTCTTTGCAACAAAAAAACCAGTTGAGCCAACCTCACCAAGAAATTGGTTTTGGGACGCTGTAGCCACTGGTATGCTGTTTTTTGGTTTTGCTCTGGGCATTGCAATGCTGGGGCAAGATCCTTCATTCCCTACGCAATATGAACTTCCGGGCACGACTTCAAAAAATCCGTTGGGACCTTTGGGAACGTGGATTTCATCCTCCTTCTTCAAGTTCCTCGGCCTTTCTTCATTTTTTATTTTAGGCACTTGGTTTACTCTGGTTTTTGGCCTTCTACTTAGAAATCACCCTTTAACTTGGATACTACGTCTTGCAGGTTGGCTGACCTTAATTCCTGCTGCTTCAGTTATTGCAACCATTAATCAAGATTTTCTTCCTATGGTCTCACCTGCAGGTTCCGGGGGCAGTCTAGGCACACTACTATTTTTAGAATCACGAAATATTATTCCTGAATGGCTAGTTCTACCCATTGCTATCGTTGTTGCATTAGCTGCATCATTTCTAGCTTTACCTGCAGTCTGGAATACCTTGGGGATTGGATTACAGTTTGTTTTAATTAATCTGCTAAAATTATTAGTTTCAATTACTCGACTTTTAGGTTCAATTCTCCAGCTTTTCAAGAATTTACTCCCAATTAAAACTGATAATCAAACCGATTCCATCAAGATTGAAAGCAAAGAATTAGTAATAGAAAAACCAGTTACCAAAGCTCGAGCAAAGACTCAGGAAAAGGTGGATGATGGTATCCCCATATTCCATCACGAAAAATTCAACGCTAAGCAAGAGAACAAAACTGCAGCAGCATTACTCTTAAATACGACTTCAGAAAAATACGAACTACCCCCGATGAGCTTGCTTGAAGATCCTAAGCCCCTTGCTGTAAATACACAGGAGCAGGATTTACGAGATAGGGCCGTGCTGCTTGAAAAAACCTTTTTAGATTTCGGGCTTAACATCAAAGTTGTGGGCATTAATACCGGACCTGTAATAACCCAATTCGAACTGGCACTCGAAACCGGATTGCGTGTTAACAAAGTCACCAGAATGAATGATGATATTTCTTTAAACTTAAAAGTCCCCAGCGTTAGAATCGTGGCGCCCATACCAGGAAAAAACACCGTTGGCGTAGAAATCCCAAACGAAATCAGGGCGGAAGTACGACTTAAAGAAGTCTTGCAATCCACCGGCCCAAGACTTAAGAGTTTAAAAATACCTCTATTTTTAGGTAAAGATTCTGAAGGCAGGCCCTTGGTTTATGACCTTGCAGACATGCCTCACCTTCTCATCGCTGGTAGCACAGGCACCGGTAAATCTGTTTGTATGAACACCATCATCTTAAGCATGCTGATGACTCGTACACCTGATGAAATCAAGATGATCATGATCGACCCGAAAGTTGTTGAACTTAGCAACTTCACAAAAATCCCCCACATGATGCATCCCGTAGTTCACGACATGAAGAAGGCGGAAGCCATCCTTTCATGGGCAGTTGAAAAAATGGAAGAAAGATACGAACTGCTAAGGCGCGCCAAAGTTCGAAATATCGCAAGCTACAACGAACTGGGCGGGGACGAAGTCATACGCAGAGTTGAACCCGCGGAAGGCGAAGATCGCAGCAAAATACCAGCGAAAATGCCTTATATCGTAATCTTTATCGACGAAATGGCCGACCTGATGATGACGATGAAAAAGGAAGTCGAAACCCATATTATCAGGCTTGCTCAAAAATCCAGAGCTGCAGGCATCCATCTTATCGTTGCTACTCAAAAACCTACGGTAGATGTTATCACTGGCCTTATTAAATCCAACATGCCTGCAAGAATTTGTTTTAAGGTTGTCAACAAATCCGACTCTAGAGTTGTGCTTGATGAAATGGGCGCAGACAAACTTCTTGGCAAAGGCGATATGCTATTTCTTCCTCCAGGCACCAGCATTCTTGTTCGAGCTCAGGGTACTTTTGCAAGCGATCGAGAAATTAGCAATATCGTCGAAAATCTTGAGGGCGATCCTTGCTATGCACAAGAACTTATGCAACTTGAAACTAAAGATGATGATTCTGCCTCCAAGGATCTTGCTGAAAAACTAAGGTCTCGTGATGATTTATACGAAGCTGCTGTCGAAGTGGTAATTCGTGAAGGCAGGGGCAGCGTTTCATTGCTTCAACGATCTCTGGGGGTTGGGTACGGTAGAGCTGCAAGGCTTATTGATTTCATGGCTGAAGATGGAATCGTTGGAACCTACAACGGTAGTTCGGCTAGAGAAGTGGTGATGTCGCCTGAGCAATGGGAATCGATGCGGGCATTGCGACAACCTGCAAACTCAAGATAAAAAAAGGGAAGTACACCTAAGTACCTCCCCTCTTTTCTTGACCTGATAGCTTTATAAAAGCTTAGCTCTTGGAAATCGCAGCGCCAAAGCGATCTGAAACAGCCTTCCAATTTACCAAATTCCACCAAGCAGCTAAGTAATCTGCCCTTTTGTTTTGGTATTTCAGATAGTAGGCATGTTCCCAAACATCAATACCAAGAATCGGGGTATTCCCTGTCATCAAAGGGCTATCCTGATTTGCAGTACTAATAACTTGAAGTTTCTTTGTTGCATCAACAACCAACCATGACCAACCACTTCCAAAGCGGGTTAAGCCTGCTTGATTAACTTTTTCTTTAAGCTTATCAAAGCTTTCAAAGGATTGATCAATAGCCTTGGCAATCGCACCAGTCGGGTTTCCACCTGCTTTTGGCCCCATGACATCCCAATACAAAATATGATTGGCATTGCCACCTGCGTTGTTGGTTACACCCTGCCTAATGGCTTCGGGGACCTTGGAAATATTGCTCACCAATTGATTAATATCCATCTTCATCAAATCTTTATTTCCTGCAAGCAGTTTGTTGAGATTTGATACATAAGTACGATGGTGTTTGTCGTAATGAATTTCGACAGTCTTGGCATCGATAAAAGGTTCAAGAGCATCATACGCATAGGGGAGTTTAGGAAGAACAAATCCTGCATCATCTTGCGCAATTACATTTCCAGTAAAGGCTGCAGCAGCGACAATTGCGCTTGATTTTCCAATAAAACTCCTGCGATCTAAGTTTGAGTTCAAGGGATTCCCTTTCATATTAAACCAATGGAAAAAAATAACACGGTGATTAACAAATTTGAGCATAGCACCCATCAAACCCCAAGACAAAGACAATTTGCAAAGTGACTTACAAAGTCATTTACAGACAAATTTGTCGCATTTCACTCATTAAGTCTTTCTTACAAATCATTTTGATTTTTACTTGTAATAAAATATTTGTTCGTTAGTTTAGCCTTTAGTTGAATAGGGATTAGTCGCATATCGACTCTAGTAGCAAGATTTTTTTAATGGGAGCTCTAATAAAGTGGCAACTGAAATTCTTCATTCTGATCGAAACAAAACACCAGCACAAAGATCAATCAATTCCATACGAACTTTAGCTATGGATGCTGTACAAAAGGCGAATTCAGGCCATCCCGGAACTCCAGTTGCATTAGCGCCATTAGCTTACACTCTTTGGCAGAAATTCTTAAACTTTGATCCTGCTAACCCAATTTGGCCCAACCGTGATCGCTTTGTTCTTTCAGCTGGTCATGCTTCTATGCTTATTTACTCCATGATCCACCTAGCAGGCGTTAAAACTGTTGGAGAAAACTACTCCATCATTAATGAACCCGCTGTTTCACTTGATGCCATCAAAAACTTCCGCCAACTTGATAGCAAAACCCCTGGTCACCCAGAATATCACTGGACTAGTGGCGTTGAAACTACCACCGGACCTCTAGGCCAAGGCCTTGCGACCTCCGTTGGTATGGCTATGGCTGAGCGATGGTTAGCTGCTTATTTCAATCGACCAGGATTCGAACTTTTCAAATATAATGTATATTCCATTTGCGGCGATGGTTGCATGATGGAAGGGATCTCCAACGAAGCAGCTTCGTTAGCTGGCCATCTCAAACTTTCTAATCTTTGCTGGATTTACGACAACAATCGTATCACCATTGAAGGCCATACTAGCCTTGCTTTCTCTGAAGATGTCGCCACCCGCTTTATCGGCCTTGGCTGGAATGTCACCCGCATTGCTGATGCCAACGATCTCGATATGATCGAACGCGGAATCAACTCCTTCCATCACACTTCTGATAGACCAACCTTGGTTATCATCGACAGTTTAATTGCTTGGGGCGTGCCCGGTAAGGAAGATCATCACTCAGCTCACGGCGAACCTTTGGGCGAAGCTGCTATCAAGGGTGCGAAGATAAATTACGGTTTAGATCCCGACAAAACTTTTGACGTGCAAGAAGGGGTCTACCAGCACTTCCAAGACCTTCTTGGCAAACGAGGCGCTGATGCTAGCGCCGCTTGGAATAAGTTATTCCAAGAATATAAGAAAGTGCATCCAGAACTTGCAAACCAACTTGAATTGATGGAAAAGAGAGAACTTCCACAAGGCTGGGATAAAGATATTCCAACTTACCCTGCAGATGCCAAAGGCAAAGCTGGCCGTATTGCTTCCGCTGAAGTCCTCAATGCAATTGCTCCTAATGTACCATGGCTTATCGGTGGTTCTGCAGATCTTGCACCTAGCACCAAAACCAGACTTACCTTCAAAAAAGACGGCAAGGAAGTTGCTGGTGATTTCGAATCCAATAATTACCTCGGACGAAACTTCCACTTTGGTATTCGCGAACATGCGATGGGCGCGATTCTTAACGGTATGAACCTTAGCAAGGTTCGCACCTACGGTTCGGGATTCCTTATTTTCAGTGACTACGGTCGTGGCGCGATCCGTATTGGTTCGATCATGGAAATCCCCGTTCTATACATATTCACACACGATTCCATCGGTGTTGGCGAAGATGGCCCTACGCATCAACCGATTGAACATTTAGCATCGCTGCGGGCAATGCCTGGCCTTACTACGATTCGCCCTTGCGATTCAAATGAAGTGGCAGAAGCTTGGCGCTTCATTATGCCAATCAAACACGAACCTATTGTTTTGGTTCTTACCCGTCAGGATTTACCAACACTCGACCGCACTAAATATGCTCCTGCAAACGGCCTTGCCCGTGGTGCTTATATTCTTGCTGATGCCTCCAAGGGCAATAAACCAGATGTAATTCTGATTGCAACTGGCAGTGAAGTTTCCATGTGTATTGAAGCCCACGAGAAACTCGTTGCAGAGGGAATTAAATCTAGAGTGGTAAGCATCCCATCTTGGGAAATCTACAACCATTATTGTTCCAAGAATCCTGGTTACAGCGAAGAGGTTTTCCCTAGTGCTGTTCGAGCCAGAGTTGCTGTTGAAATGGCTTCCACCTTCGGTTGGGAAAAATTTGTTGGTCTTGATGGTGTTACCATCGGGATGCGGAGCTTTGGCGCTTCTGCTCCTCTAAAAGCATTACAAAAGAAATTTGGCTTCTCCATTGAAGCTGTTATTACTGCTGCCAAAGACCAAATTAAGAAAAACGCTAAGGCGTAAGGCTTGGCATCCAAACTTAGCAGGGTAATAAAATTAGTAATGACTATATACGAAAAAGCACTTGAGTTTATAAAAAACGGGGATGTTGTCGGCCTTGGATCTGGCCGAGCTTCTACTGCTTTTATCAAACTCTTAGGTGAAAAAGTCAAAGCTGGCTTTAAGGTTCAGGGGGTTCCTACTTCTGAAGATTCAGCCTCCCTTGCTCGTTCTTTAAATATTCCTCTTGTTCCCCTCGAGGGAA
>DBCB01000238.1:5718-10253 GCA_002303765.1 Planctomycetaceae bacterium UBA969 | reverse complement strand
GACGAAGTTGATCCCGATCTCAATTTGATCAAAGGTTATGGCAGGGCTCTGGTTCGTGAAAAAATCATCGCTGCTTCTGCAAAAAAATTCATCATTCTTGTTGGCGATGACAAAATTGTTTCCTCACTAGGCTCTAGGGGAAAACTTCCTGTCGAAGTCGTACCCTTTGGTGTAGCTTTGGTCAAACATAAACTTAATTTGCTTGGCATCCATGGCGAGATTTGGATGAAAAACGGCACTCAAGGGATTACCGACAACGGTAATCTTATTCTTGATTGTATTATTCCTCCTACTCTTGATCCTGCCAAACTCGAAATGTCTATCCGGATTATCCCCGGGGTCGTTGACACCGGATTTTTTATTCAAATGGCGGATGTTGTTCTCGTTGGCGATAGCAACTTCAACCTTACCAAAGAGTTGTTTCGTAAGTAACTTTGTCCTTTAAAATTTGGAGTTCTTTAATGAATATCGCAATGGTTGGGCTTGGTAGAATGGGCGGCAATATGGTTGAGCGCCTTATTCGACACGGACATACCTGCGTCGTTTTCGACCGCAGTCAAGAAACCGTTAAAAAATATGAAGCCAAGAAAGCCACAGGGGCTTCTTCTTATGCTGATATGGTAAAAAAACTTCCTTCCCCAAGAATCATCTGGCTCATGGTGCCCGCTGGCGTAGTTGATCAGACTATCCATGAATTGGTTCCTCTATTATCTAGTGGTGATGTTCTTATTGATGGTGGAAACTCTTACTATGTCGACGATATTCGTCGAGCTAAAGAACTCGCTTTAAAAGGCATTCATTATGTGGATGTTGGTACAAGCGGCGGGGTTTGGGGCTTGGATCGCGGTTACTGCATGATGATCGGTGGCGAACCTGCTATCGTTAAGCATCTTGATCCTATCTTCGCCACCTTGGCTCCTGGTATTGGAAATATTGATCGCACCCCAGGCAGGCCAGCGAAAACCGGAACTGCAGAAGATGGCTACCTTCATTGCGGTCCTAACGGTGCTGGCCACTTCGTTAAGATGGTTCATAACGGTATCGAATACGGTATGATGGCAGCATATGCTGAAGGCTTGGGCGTTCTTCACAGCGCTAACATCGGCAAAAAACACTCTGAAGTGGATGCTGAAACCACACCACTTCGAAATCCAGAACACTACCAATACGATCTCAATCTTGGCGACATCGCTGAGGTATGGAGACGAGGTAGCGTTATAGCTTCTTGGCTTCTTGATCTCACCGCAATCTCTTTGGTGGATGATCCAAGCCTCAAGAAGTTTTCTGGCAGGGTTTCTGACTCTGGTGAAGGCCGCTGGACCATCAAGGCCGCTATCGATGAAGGCGTGCCTGTTCCTGTTCTTACCACTGCGCTTTACGAGCGCTTTGCTTCCCGTGGAGAATCAGAGTTCCAAGACAAACTTCTCTCTGCAATGCGCTTCCAGTTCGGTGGGCATCTTGAAAAGCCTACTGGGGGTTAATCAACTTCTTTTGTAAAATGAAAGGCGTACTTCCAATCTTAATTGTGGAATTGCGCCTTTTATCTTTAACCTTCTGTTGTTTAAACTTTGTCTTTTATGGATTCAATTATGGCCCGAGAAATTCAAGTCCTTGATTCCGCTTCTTCTGTTGCTGAAGCTGGCGCCCTTCATTTCGTTCGCATTTGCAATTCTTCTATAAAGGCCAACGGAAAATTCTCTGTCGTTCTTTCTGGTGGTAGCACTCCGAAGGGTATGCTTTCTCTGCTGGCTTCAGATGAATACAAAAAACAAGTGCCTTGGGATAAGTGCCATTTCTTCTGGGGTGATGAACGAAGCGTGCCACCAACGCATGCTGACTCCAATTTTAAAATGGCTACAGATGCGCTGCTTTCCCATATCCCAGCGAATCCAGCTCAGATCCACAGGATGGAAGCTGAAAAAGCGGACATCAATCAAGCTGCTCAAGAATACCAAAACAAAATCGCAGCTTTCTTTAACGTTCCTAACTCTGGTAGTCCGCCACAATTTGATCTTCTTTATCTTGGCATGGGGCCTGATGGGCATACGGCATCCTTATTCCCAGGTACTACCGCCCAAGGTGAAAAAAGCAGATGGGTTGTTCCAAATTTTGTGCCTAAGTTCAATACTAATCGTATGACCTTCACTTACCCAATGATCAATCAGGCTAAAAACATTATTTTTCTAGTAGCAGGAAAAGACAAAGTTTCGGCCTTAAAAGAAGTGCTGCAAGGCGAACCAGCGCTTGAAACTTACCCTTCCCAAGGGATCAATCCGATTCATGGTTCTTTACTTTGGCTGCTTGATGCAGATTCTTCGGCCGGACTTTCTTAAACCATTTAATAATCGAGATTAAAATGCCGATCGTTAAAGCTTTGCTGGCCCCCTCAATTCTTGCTGCAGATTTCACAACCCTTGGCGATCAGATTTCCCAGGCTGAAGCTGCTGGCGCTAATCGCATTCATATTGATGTAATGGACGGGCAATTTGTCCCTAACATTAGTTTTGGTATCCCTGTGATTCAATCCATACGCAAAGCGACAAAGTTGTGCTTTGAAACACATTTGATGATCAACACTCCGGACAATTTACTAGATGCTTTTGCCCATTCAGGATCTGACAGCCTTATAGTTCATGCAGAAAACACTCCGCATCTTCATCGCACGATTCAGCACATCAAAGGGCTTGGTAAAAAAGCAGGTGTAGCATTAAACCCTGCAACGCCTTTAGTTGTTCTTGAAGAAATATTGCCCAAGTTGGATCTGGTTCTAATCATGACAGTAAACCCAGGGTTTGGCGGACAAAAATTCCTGCCTGAAACTCTAGATAAAATTCGCAGATTAAGCGCCATCATCAAACAGAAAAACCTTGCCATCGAAATTGAAGTAGACGGGGGCATTGATGCCCAAACTGCACCTTTGGTGGTAAGTGCTGGAGCTGGAGTTCTAGTTGCAGGTTCTGCAATCTTTGGCGACAAGGGTGGCATTGATTTTGCTACAAAAAAAATCCTAAGTTCCATAGTCTAATAGTAAAAGTGCTTCTTTTTCCCGGAGTTATCCAAATGATTATTGCTGGTGATATTGGTGGTACAAAAACTGTTCTAGCACTTTATGCATTGGAAGCGGGAAATTTAAAACTTATTCGCCAATCTGTTTTTCCTAGCAAGGGGCCTAAAAGCCTCGAAGAAATCCTTGAAAAGTTTCTCGTTGATGAAAAAAATCTTACTATAGATGCAGGTTGCTTTGGTGTAGCTGGCGCTGTTATTGACGGAAAATGCAAAACCACAAACCTACCTTGGGAACTTGATGAACATAAACTTGCAGACTTTTTAAAAGCTAAAAAAGTCAAGCTTTTAAACGACCTCGAAGCTGCCGCTTTTGGCATGCTTTTTCTCAACCCTACTGAAAAAGTCCACTTGAACCCAGACTGCAAAAATGGCACAAGCGGTAATATTGCTGTCATAGCTGCGGGTACTGGCCTTGGCGAAGCCATTCTTTTTTGGGACGGTGAAAAATACCATCCTTCTGCTTCTGAAGGGGGCCATTGTGATTTCGCACCCACCAACAATCTCGAAATCGATTTATTCCTTTGGCTCAGGCAGCATTACCCCGACCATGTCAGTTATGAACGAATCTTATCAGGGCCTGGCCTCTTTAATATTTTTAGATTTCTGACTGAAACTGGGGTTGAAAAGCCCACCGAAGCACTGACTCTTCGACTTAAAGCCGAACCTGATTCCAGTGCAGTTGTTTCCCAAATGGCTTTGGCCAATTCCGACCCTGCTGCCGTTGCTACCTTAAACCTTTTTGTCTCAATTTATGGCAAGGAAGCTTCGAATCTTTCTTTAAAATGCTTGGGAACAGGCGGGGTATTTATTGGAGGCGGTATAGCCCCTAAAATCCTCCCCTTCATGAATAACGGCAAATTCCTCGAAGGGTTCTTTGCTAAAGGGCGATTTCTTGGTCTTATGAAATCCATTCCCATTCAAGTTGCACTAAACCCCGAGGCACCACTTATCGGTGCTTCCAATTATGCCACCAGATTAATTCATAGTTAATGACTTTTTTATTCATTTGCCTTGTTTTACCAACCCGCAAAGTTGATCATAAACTATCTATTGTACTGCAATTATGCTGGGAGATATTATGACTACGCAAGAACAACAACGACTCAACGAAATACAAGATGATGTATCTGGCTGGAGGCGATGGGGGCCTTATGTAAGCGAACGGTCTTGGGCCTCGGTAAGGGAAGATTACAGTGCAGATGGTAATGCATGGGGTTACCTACCTCACGATTTTGCCCGAAGCAAAGCCTATCGCTGGGGTGAAGATGGTATCGCAGGAATTTGCGATCGATATCAACTTTTGTGCTTCGCTCCCGCTTTTTGGAACGGCAAAGATGCAATCCTTAAAGAACGCCTTTTTGGACTTACTTCCGAAGAAGGCAATCATGGAGAAGATGTAAAAGAATATTACTTCCACTTGGATAATACTCCCACCCATTCTTACATGAAATATGTTTACAAATATCCCC
>DBCB01000238.1:5472-5683 GCA_002303765.1 Planctomycetaceae bacterium UBA969 | reverse complement strand
ACGAAAATTTAGTTACAGTTAATCGCGGTAGAGAAGGCAAAGGCGAGGAGTACGAACTTCTTGACACAGGCATATTCGACGAAAACCGCTACTTTGATATCAGCATTGAATACGCCAAGACTAATACCGAAGATTTCTGCATCCGCATCGAGGCAACTAATCGTGGCCCAGACCCTGCCCCGCTTTATATTCTTCCCCACCTTTGGTTTCG
>DBCB01000238.1:0-5447 GCA_002303765.1 Planctomycetaceae bacterium UBA969 | reverse complement strand
TTGGGATAAAAAGGCTTGGACCCCTGAGGGTAACCCTGAGCCTTTAATTTCTCAAGGGCCTGAAGGCCCCGGTTTCATTAGTATCTTGGCAGATGATTCTCAAGTAGAAACTCTTAAAGATATTCCTGCCTACTATCGACTAGGCCAACGCATTCTTTATGGCCCCAGAAACGGCATGTCGCTTTTTACTTACAATGAAACCAACGGCCCTGTTATTTTTGGAAAAGATAACCTATCCAGAAAACCCTACACCAAGGACGCTTTCCATCGGCATATTGTTAATGGCGAAAACACCATCAACCCAAAACATCAAGGAACCAAATCTACATTCTGCTACCACTTCCCTGCCATTGCCCCAGGCGAAACACAAGTGTTACATTTGAGGCTTTCCGATAATGTAACACTTAGCAGGCCTCTGGCAGATGTCGATTCCACTATCAAAACTCGAAAAGAGGAAGCCGACGAATTTTATCAATCCATTCACCCGCCCGAAGCTACTGCCGATGAAAAAATGATTCAGCGACAGGCTTTTAGTGGACTACTCTGGACCAAACAAAATTATATTTTCAATGTAAACACCTGGCTGGATGGTGATAACCCTGATGCGCCACCGCCTCAGTCCAGAAAAACTATTCGCAATCAGCATTGGCGCCATCTTAATTCGCTTCGCGTATTAATACCTTGCGAAAAATGGGAATATCCTTGGTTTGCAGCATGGGATCTTGCTTTCACTTGCCCTGCTATCGCCAGGGTTGATCCTAAATTCGCCAAGGAACAACTTTATTTCCTATTATTTGAGCAATTCCAACACCCCAACGGCCAAATACCCGCTTATGAATGGGAATTCTCAGATCTTAATCCTCCTGTTCATGCTTGGTCTGTTTGGCGCGTGTACAACATGGAGCGCACCCAAACAGGAAAAGCTGACCGCGACTTCCTCGAACGATGTTTCCACAAACTTATCATCAACTTTGCTTGGTGGATCAACAAGGTTGACAGCCAAGGTAATAATGTGTTTGAAGGTGGATTCTTGGGCATGGATAACATTACTGTTGTCGACCGCAGCATGAAAATGTCGGACGGCTCTGTTCTTGAACAATCCGATGCGGGCGGGTACATGGGCATGTTCTGCCTTAATCTAATGCGCATTGCTCTCGAACTTGCCAAAGAAAATCGAGTTTACGAAGGCCTTGCAATTAAGTTCTTTCAACATTACGCCTATGTTGCTGGCGCAATGAAGCACATGGGCAACCGCGATTATCAACTTTGGGATGAGGAAGACGGGTTCTTCTATGATGTACTTCGTTTCCCAGATGGAAACTTTAAAAAATTCAGATTACGATCTCTAGTTGGCCTTGTTCCTTTATTTGCTGTCGAACGAATTGAGATGGAATGGGTCAAACCATTCAAAGAATTTACCAACAACTTTCTTTGGTTCATTAAAAACAGACAAGATCTTGTTAAAAATGTGGTGCATAAAACCGAAGAAGATGGCAAGGTTTCTTATGCCCTTACCATTGTCGATGAAAATCAACTTTCCAGACTTATGCACAGGCTTTATAACGAATCTGAATTCCTTTCTGATTTTGGTATTCGAAGCCTTTCAAAAGCTCACGCTAAAAATCCTTTTGTTTACGATGGCATCTCGGTTGGCTACGAGCCTGCGGAAAGTGATTCAAAACTTAAAGGTGGTAATTCCAACTGGCGTGGACCAATTTGGTTCCCGACTTCCTTCTTATTTATCGAATCCATCCGCAAATTAGGCAAAGCTTTTGGACCTAGGTTCGCTGTCAGCACCCCAGCTTCTCACGGCTCTTCCATCACCTTCCAAGTAATGGCTAAAGACCTTGCTGACAGGCTAATCAAAATTTTTGCTAGAAATAAAAATGGTACTCGCCCTGTTCATGGCAGATACAAAAAATTCCAAGATGACCCCAATTGGAATGATTATATCCTGTTTTACGAATATTTTAATGGTGATACCGGAGAGGGACTTGGCGCACCTCACCAAACTGGGTGGACTGGGCTAGTAGCGTCCCTTATCGACGAATGGCGCAAATAGCCTTTCCTCTTGCCACTTTTTCCGCTTCCATGCTATTTAAGCCTTAGTGTTTAAATAAGTTACATTGCTTTTATCAAGGCAATTCCATGGAAGCTAAAAAGTACCCCGTTGACCTCGCGAGCCCTGCTTCCTTTAAAATCGTTGCAGAGGAACAGGACTCTAATATCACTAAACCCGCCTACGATCATATACAGTTCTTGAGTGCTTGCCTGGCACAAAAAGATAACGAGCTTCTTCAACTCCGTTTGCAATTACAAAGTATCGATAACCATCCCGGTTGGAAAATACTCAAAAAGCTTGACCCAGCGTTTAAGACTTGTTTTCCACCACTCTCTATTCAATCAAAAATGCTTGCTGGAACTTTTTCTCTGCTAAAAAATTCATGGAACTTTATTACTTCAAGAAAATCTCAATTAGGAAATGTAGAACTACACACCAATTATGAAAATTGGATCTTGCTCAACGAACCTGACAACGCTGAACTTTTACAACAACGACAACATCTATTCTCGTATCAGCCCAAAATAAGCATTGTAACCCCCACTTGGAATACCCCCACCCATTGTCTAAAAGAGATGATCGATTCCGTCCGCGCTCAAACATATGGGAATTGGGAACTTTGTATCGCAGACGGGAATAGTTCCTCCCAGCAAACAAAAAAAATCTTGACGGATTACGCCCGATCAGACAACCGAATTCGACTTGCGTTTCTTGACAAAAATCTTGGCATCGCAGGAAACTCAAACGCTGCACTTCATCTTGCTTCAGGAGATTTTATCACTCTCCTTGATCACGATGACACCTTGGCCCCATTTGCATTGCACGAAGTAGTCACACGATTGCAACATCCTGAAACAAAAATCGATATTCTCTACTCCGATGAAGATTTTATTAATGCAAATGGTAAAAAAAGATTCAGCCCTACATTCAAACCATCCTTTGGATGGGATACATTACGAAGCCACAATTACATCTGTCATCTTTTGGTATTCCGTAATGAAATTATTAATAAAACTGGTGGATTTCGCAAAGGATTCGATGGTTCGCAAGATTACGATCTTGTTTTACGAGCATGCGAATTAGCTCGCGAAATTGTGCATATCCCAAAAATTCTCTATCATTGGCGAGTTCACCCAGCTTCCACTGCAGGTAACCCAAACGCTAAAAATTATGCCCACGATGCAGGCAGAAAAGCTCTTCAGGAGCATTTAGATCGATGCAATCTATCTGGCCAGGCTTCCAACGGTTTGGCAACTGGTCTCTATCAAGCTATTTATCACCCAACCGAATGGCCGTTGGTCTCGATTATTATCCCTTCTAAAGATCAAGCGAGCACCCTTCGCACTTGTTTGGATTCCATCCTTGCAGAAAACTATCCAAACCTAGAAATCTTAATCTTGGAAAATGGCAGCACCGATACCGAAACATTTCAGCTTTATGAAAAACTTAAACAAGACCCTCGATTCAAAATCATAAATTGGACTCTACCCTTCAGTTATGCAGCAATCAACAATTATGGCGCCAAATTAGCCACCGGGGAATTACTCCTGTTTTTAAACAACGACATTGAATCACTCAAAAAGGAAAACCTATTCCGTTTAGCTGAACACGCCCTCCGACCTGAAACAGGCGCAGTTGGGGCAGCTCTTTTTTATCCAGATAACACAATCCAACACGCAGGCGTAGTATTGGGTATGACTGGAATTGCGGGCCACACCCTACGACATACTCCAAAGGGGAAATTAGGTTACGGATTTCGCATGGCAACTATTCGAAATGTAAGTTGTGTGACAGGTGCGTGCTTGATGATTAAGCGAAAAACATTTGATGAAGTTAATGGCTTCGATGAAAACCTCGCAATTGCTTTTAACGATATAGATTTGTGCTTAAAAGTTCGAGATCTGGGTTACTCTGTGGTTTGGACGCCCCATGCAGAATACACCCATTTTGAATCCAAGACACGCGGCCCAGAAGACACACCGGAAAAAATCTCCCGCTTTCAAAGAGAGATCAATTACTTTAAATCTAAATGGAACAACCAATTGATGGCTGGTGATGAATTTTACAGCCCCAATCTAAACCCAGAGTCAGAAACCCCCAGCATTCGCACAACAAAAAATTAAAACCATGACATCATCCAATAACAAACCTGAGAATGAAAACTCCCCTTTTATTTCTGTAATTATTGTGAATTACAATGGCTTACGATTCCTCCAAAATTGTTTAGCTTCACTTAAAAATCAAAGCTACCCGTCATCAAGTTATGAAGTGATTCTTGTAGACAACGGATCAACAGATGGTTCAGTTGAATTCATTCGAAATAATTGGCCGTTAATACAGATTATAGAAGCAAAAAAAAATCTGGGCTTTGCAGCAGGCAATAATCTTGGATTTGATCATGCAAATGGCGAGTTCTTTGCCCTGCTCAACAATGACACAGAAGTTCCAGAAAATTGGCTTTCGACGCTCGCTGCCACAATGCTAGAGTCCAAAGCCATCGGATTAGTCACCTGCAAAATTCTTTTCCATGCAGATAGGCAAACCATTAACAGCACTGGGTTGCAATTATTAAACGATGGTAGAGGTAACGATCGAGGGTTCCGAGAAAAAGATATAGGCCAATATAATCTGAAAGAAGATGTATTCGGCGCTTGCGGGGCATCGGTACTTCTAAGAAAAAAAATGTTACACGAAATAGGAAATTTTGACGAACGACTTTTCATGTATTACGAAGACTTAGACCTCGCATGGCGTGCTAAACTTGAAAATTGGCGCTGTGTTTACACCCCTGAAACAGTTGTCTACCATATCCATTGTGGCAGTTCGGGTGAATGGTCAGACTTTTTTACTTTTCATGTAGAGCGGAATAGGGCATTGATCAATCTTAAAAACGCCACCCTGGGAATGGCATTAAGATGTTTTGCAATCGTCGCAATAAAATCATGCATCCGGGTAACTCAGGGCCTATTTTTAGGAATTGTACAAAGAGAAAAATTAAAAATAGCTAAAACATATTTCCATGTTCTGGCATCTTTGCTTTACAACATGCCCGCATTCATAAAATCACGATATACCATACAAAAGAACAGAAAAACATCACGTAGCGAGCTAAGGAAATGGCTAATTACAGGAAACAAATCACCTGAAAACCCAACCCCTGAATTGCGTCGTTGCGCATAAACAATTGCTAAGTATCACCTTAGCCTCTAACATAACTATTAGTAACGTTTGCGTATAACTCAGGGAGCTTTCATGGCTGGTGTAAATCCATATATCGAACAAGCGAAATTTGAAAAACCCAAGAAGAAATTCAATATAACTTTTTTGCCCGACAATAAAACTTTCGAGGTGGATCCTGCAAAAATCCCTTACAATCGAACAGGAT
>DBCB01000246.1 GCA_002303765.1 Planctomycetaceae bacterium UBA969 | reverse complement strand
TTTTTAGAAACAAAGAATACAGCAAGGCCGAGAAAATATTTCACAGGCTTGCAGATGATAAAAAGAATCCGCTTACTGCTGAGGAGGGGACTTATTATGAAGCGGAATGTTTGCGACTTCAGGGCTATTACCCCAAAGCTGCTGACACCTATGTTAAATTATTAAGGAACTTTGAAAGAACTGCTTTTAGAGAGCAAGCTGTTCAGCATATGTATGATATTGCAAATTATTGGCTTGATGATACCCGCGAACAAATGCGTGAAACCAAAGAATATCGTGATGGTAAGCGTTGGTTTGTTACTCCAAGGTTCCTTAGCTTCGATAAGACAAAGCCTTTGATCGATCGAGAAGGTCGCGCGATTGAAAAATTAGAGCAAGTTCGTTGGAATGATATTAGCGGGCCTCTTGCAGATAAAGCTCTTTTTCTTGCTGGTAGCGTTAAATTCTTTAATGAAGATTATCGCGAGGCTGATCATTATTTTACCCAACTCGTTGAGAGGCATTCGAATAGCGAACTTGCTCCTCAAGCCGTTGAACTTGCCATTATTTCTAAACATATGAGTACAGGTGGATCGGATTACGATGGTCGTAAGGTGGCTGAAGCACGACAAATGGTGCACTCAGCTTTGCAGAATTTTCCAGTGTTAGCAGAGAAGAAAAAAGATTTTCTTTCACGACAGTTAGTAGGCATCACTTTTCAGCAAGCTGAAAAAGATTTTAAGATGGCAGAGTTTTACAAACGTACTGGGCATCCTGGTTCTGCGTATTTTTATTATGAGTTGGTGCGTCGTCGATACCCAAATACCAAGTTTGCAGAAGAATCTGATAAACGGATGGCAGAGTTAAAAACCAAGGCCGAAAAAGAGCATGGTTATCTTCCAGGTGGGCCAGATCAACCGATAGAGCAGGTACCTTTGGCTCCTGAAATTGCTCCGCCACCAAAGGCAATTGATCGGTCGATAGAAGAAGGCCCAGCGCCCGTGCAATCCCAGCAAGGACTTCCGCCTCATCCTGATGCTAAACCCGTCAAGGATGCCAAGTCGGTTCCTATGCCTAAACCTCTGAATTAATGGTGCTACCCATGAAAAAACCGAATTCAGTATGTGAATCAAAATCTTTGTTTATGGTGTTATTCGCCAGTTTGATTGGATTTGTTTGCCCTGCGTGTATGCAAGATGGGCATTTGAAAATACTCAGATACACCACCAAAACTAATTTTGACTCAAACATCCGTACTGTTCGCGTGCCTTTATTCAAGAATAGTACATTTACTCCAGGTGGTGGAGCAGGGCAGGGCTTAGAAAATGAGCTTACGCTTGCAGTCATTCGAGAAATCGAATCTAAAACTCCTTACAAGGTGGTTAATGGTAGTGCTCCTGCAGATACGGAATTAACTGGAAGTATTGTCAATTTTTCTAAGAACATCATCAATCGCAATCAGCTTAATGAGGTTCGAGAAGCTGAGACCAATCTTGCGGTCCAAATTATTTGGAAAGACTTGCGTACGGGTGAAATTCTTTCTCGGCCCAGAGCGGATGTAAATAAGGGTACCCCAGTGGCACTTGGCGGCGATCCTAATGTTCAGCCTGATACAACTCCTGTGCTTGTAACTTCCCTCACTAGTTTTATTCCTGAGTTGGGGCAATCTATTACCTCTGCAAGAAAAACAAATGTTGATGTTCTTGCGACGCAAATTGTCGCTATGATGGAGATTCCTTGGTAATGGAGTCTTCGAATGTTTTGGAAAGTTAAAGACAAATTATTCAATCTTACAGAACGCCCATTAGTCATGGGCATTCTTAATGTTACGCCAGATAGCTTTTCCGATGGTGGAGCACATTTCTCCATTGCTTCTGCCGTTGATCATGCTTTACGAATGGAAGATCAGGGCGCAGATATAATCGATATTGGTGGGGAATCCACTAGGCCCGGGGCCATTCCTGTTTCCCTTGATGATGAAAAAGCAAGAATTCTTCCTGTAATTGAAAAGTTGGCAGGAAGGCTCACTTCCTGTATTTCAGTTGATACGACTAAAAGTCAAGTTGCAGAGGCAGCGATAGATCTCGGCGCCCATATAATTAACGATATTAGTGCCCTTACTTTTGATCCTGCAATGTTGGAGTTGGCAGCGAAGAAAACTTGTAGCTGGGTTATAATGCATATTAAAGGAACCCCTGCAAATATGCAGCAAAATCCATCCTACGATGATGTTGTCGCTGAGGTTACAAGCTTTTTGAGCCAGCGGTATCAGATAATGGTTATGGCTGGTGTTGATCCTTTGTCGGTAAGCATTGATCCGGGTATAGGGTTTGGAAAAACTTATGATCATAATCTTGAACTGATTACCGGGTTTACTTCTTTGAAAAAAATAGGATTGCCTATTTGCCTTGGAGTTTCTCGTAAAAAGTTCCTCCAGACTTTATTAGGAAGAAAAATGGAGGAAAGGCTTGCGGGAACACTTGCTGTCTTGTCTTATTCTTTATTGCATGATTCTGCACAGATTTTTAGAGTACATGATGTTATTCAGGCGAGAGACCTCGTGACAACCATTAAAGCGTTACAATCTTTTACTATGAAACAAAATCCTGTACTTTAATTGTTTAACGTTGGGGAGCCTTTATTTTGTATGAAAGAATCCTTCACACTTGGGAAATGCTTGATGCAAGGGCGATTGTGCAAATCGCAATCCTTGCTGTCGCTATTTTCTTCCTGCTCCAATTCCTAGGGCGAAGTCGAGGCATGGGGGTTGTGCGTGCCTTTGGGTTAGTTGTGGTTGGTATCTTTCTTTCTGCCCAAATTCTTGTCAGTATCTTCAACCTAACTGTTGTTGGCAGAATCCTTGATTATCTACTAGCTACCATGCTCCTTGCCTTGCTTGTTATTTTTCAGCCCGAATTAAGGAGGGGCTTGATGTGGTTGGGGAAATACGGTGTTTTGTATGCCATCACCTCTTCCAGCAAACGCCCTGTTGTTGATAAACTTTCGGATGCTGCAGAGGTTCTTGCAGGGCAATTTGTAGGCGCATTGATTGCTATCGAGAGGGAAATTCCTCTTACGGTTTATGTTGAAACAGGAACTCGGGTTGATGCTGAAGTTTCCCCCCTTTTAATCCGTGCTATTTTTCAAAAACAAAGCCCGCTTCATGATGGTGCTATGATTGTAAGTAATGGTAGGATCGTAGCTGCTGGGTGTCAGTTGCCATTATCTCCCGTCGAAGTGAGTTCTAAAAACCTGCATGGTATGAGGCATAGGGCTGCTTTGGGTACTAGTGAAGAAACTGATGCAATTTTGCTTGTTGTTAGTGAAGAAACTGGACGGATTACTTTGGCTTCAGCAGGGCGATTAGAAGTAGTTCCTAGAGAAAATCTTTCTCGAAGGTTGGCTGAACTTCTTGAATCTAGTACTGCACATGTTCGAGAAATCAAAGAAAATGCAAACGAAAATCAAGAAGCAGATAGAGTAGCTTGATCAGTTGCGAGGTACATTAAAGTGGATTATAAAATTCTCTCGAATTGGCTGAAGTTTAAATGGGTTGATCGGTTTAGCTCTCTTGCAGTGGCCTTTGCCTTGGCACTGATGGCATGGCTTTACGGTAGCAATCGCGACCAAGAAATTATTGATAATGTAACTATCCCTGTTGTGGTTACACTAAATTCTCTGCAGCAAGATCATTTTATGCTTGATGTTGTTTCAAATATGAAAGTCCGTGTTTCTTTTTCGGGGTCACCATTAAAAATTCGCGAGTTTCAAAGGTCTCTTGAACATGATGAATGCGTTTCAAAAATTGAATACAGTGTTACTGAAGACCGGTTGGGGGAATATAAGTTTGGCGATAATGTTGTAATATCAGAAAGTGATATCCCGGTTCCTCAAGGTGTACGTGCAAGGTTGGTAGATGGTAAAAATAAAATTCCAGTAACAGTGTACCGGGTGGGAGAGAAGTTAATTCCTGTTCGATTAGAGAGTGGGATGGAAGGTTCGGTGTTAAATCAGATTTTAATCGAGCCTGCATCTGTATTGGTCAAGGGGCCCATTGAAATATTAGAACGCACAAAAAGTATGCCCACGCATTTTACTGCTATCCCATTTAGCCCAATGGGTTTTCAAAACAATGTTTCACAGTCTGTTCGTGTTTCTGTGGTGGAGGAACTTGAAGGAAAGCCCGTGCGGGTTTTGCCTGCGAAAGTTTTGATTAGATCTATTCCTGAACCAAAAAAGACTTACGATCTTTCTGATGTTTCCATTCGCTTTCTTTGCCCTTCTAATTTTGCATTTAAGCCAAGGTTTACTGATGAACGGTCCGCGAAATTAGATATTAAAATACAAGGCCCGGTTTTAAGTGATCTTCCTAAGATCCTTGCCTATATCGATCTTACCGCAAGGCCAGGTACCCCAGGGTTGAATGTGGAGTCTGTTAAATTGCAACTTCCTCGAGAATTTTTATTACTGGAAGAGTTTGCTAGGGAAAGAACCATAGAATTAATACCATTAGAGGGTGCCAAGAAAACTCCAGGCCCATTAGGTGCGGCCCCCTGATTAAAACTCTAGGTGGAATTGTTTGATGGATATTAAAAACTACGCTCAGGAAATAGCTTTTAAAGCCAGAAATGCTGTTGCTCAACTTGCAAATTTAAGCACCCAGCACAAGAACGATTGGCTATTGGCTGCATCGACTCGATTGTTAAATGCTTCTGATAGGATCAGAGATGCAAACCAGCTTGATCTTTCCAATGCCAAGGAATTTTCTCTAAGCGCTTCCCAGATTGACCGCCTCACTATTACTCCTAAAAGATTGACGGAAATGGCCCGTTCGATGGCTGAAATTGCCTCTCTTGAAGATCCTATTGGCAGGGTTTTAAAGGGTGGATTTCGCCCTAATGGGTTGCAAGTGCTCAAAGTCGGGGTTCCTTTAGGTGTGTTGTTTTTTATTTATGAGTCGAGGCCTAATGTTACCTCTGATGCTGCTGCGCTGAGTTTTAAAAGTGGAAATGCGATTATCCTACGCGGAGGCAAAGAAGCTTTAAACACTAATAAGATTCTGGTTGAAATCCTTCAGGCAGAACTTATTAACTCTGGCCTTCCAGTCGATGCCATTCAACTTGTTCAAATTCCTGAGCGTGAAGTAGTGGGTGAATTGCTGTTGAAATCCGATCTAATTGATCTTGTTATTCCCCGAGGTGGTAAAGAACTTATTAAGCGTGTTTCACTTGAAGCAACTATGCCCGTTATGAAACACTTTGATGGGAACTGCCATGTTTACGTTGAACAGAGTGCAGATTTGGAGATGGCTGCAAAAATCTTGGTGAATTCGAAGTGCCAAAGGCCAGGTGTTTGTAATGCCGCTGAAAGCATGCTTATCGACCAAAAAATAGCACACCTCGCTTTGCCTGTTCTGCATAAGGCACTAAGCGCTTGTGGTGTGGAGGTTCGCGGTTGCCCATTAAGTTGTTCTATCGTGTCAGATTTGAAGTTAGCTTCAGAGCAAGATTTTTCAGAAGAGTTCCTTGATCTAATTATTTCTGTTAAAATTGTTGGGGATATTGATGATGCGATCAGGCATATCAATAAGTATGGTTCCAAGCACACCGATGTGATTGTTACTTCAAGTTTGGCCGCTTCCCAGCAATTTGTAAGGGAAATTGATTCTGCAGCCGTGATTGTTAACGCTAGTTCAAGGTTTAATGATGGTGGCCAAATAGGCTTGGGGGCAGAAATCGGCATTAGTACCGATAAGTATCATGCGCGCGGTCCCTGCGGATTAAATGAACTAACTTCGTATAAATATGTTATCATGGGAATTGGCAATATTAGGCAGGATTGATTTTACAACCTTAACATCAAACTTTAGGCAGGAGGTTATCATGGATCCAATGTTAATCATGATATGCCTATTTATGGTTGTTACGGTGATGTTTTTTGTGGTGTTAAGCTTTCGCCGTGATGGGGAAAATCAGAAAATTACCGGCCTTACTCCTGTTTCCAGGCAACATCTTGAGATCTATCAGGGAGAAGAGCTTCCTGTTTGGCTCATGGAAAAAACCAAGAATAAGATCAATAATTATCTCGAAAATGGCATGGTCATGAAAGTCGAGGGCATGCTTAGGCCAGGCTTGGATTATGTTGTGGTGGTCCGGTCCCTTTTGGAATTAGGTACGAATCAAGCGTTTGAAATTCTGCAAAAAGCATTTGGCAAAACCCATTCGAAAGATCCACTCGAAGATTTGTGGTATGCAATTGATATAACCAACGCACTAAGGCAGGTAAATCGGGACAAGATACTTCCTGAGATTGTTGAATATCTTTGCCAGCGCAGAGAATTAGCAATTGCACCTTTATTTGCTGCAGAGATTGTAAGTTTTGATTCTTTCTCGGAATTGATTAAATCTCCAATACCTGAAGAAAGAAATCTTGCAGTAGTGGTGTTATCGCTGGCGATGGATGGTTTACAATCTGGGATATCCCTTGATGTATTCGCAGAAGCTAAAATTGGCAGCATTTATGAACTAGTTTGGGAAAATCGCATTCAATATAACTGTTCAGCACTTGTT
Organism: Planctomycetaceae bacterium UBA969; assembly: GCA_002303765.1. Lineage (GTDB taxonomy): Bacteria > Planctomycetota > Planctomycetia > Gemmatales > Gemmataceae > UBA969. Next base: position 2,084 of record DBCB01000246.1, on the reverse strand, counting down.
GTGCTTTTTCAAAATGGGATCAGGTTTTTAAGGCGATATCACGGGATGAATGATGTTCTAGAGCGGGATCTACAAAACCCTGAAGATTTTCGCTGGCAAATTATGCGCTTAGATTCACTTGAATCCGCCTTAAAATCTTATCTTTCCAATGCTCAAACATCACTAGTGCATCAGCTCGAAAAATCATCTTGGGCTGAACACCGTGACGTTTTACGCGCCCTCTATTCCTTAAAGTGTGCTCCGCCTGTTTCAGCTTGGGAATGGCTCGCTGATCCGGGTTACCCTTACAAATCGTTTGTCTGGGAACTATTCGCATTTGAAAAAACTAACAAAGGGCGAGCTCTTGTAACCATCTATAAGTCTGCATTTCGCTTCAAAAATTTCAGTTGGCTTTACAGTAATCCCAAAGCCAAGAAATTGGAGGCAATCGCCCTTGCCAAATGTCTCCGCCATCACCCCGGTATTGAAGCTGAAAATTGCTTAATTGAACTAGCTAACTGTGGGGATTCTTCAGTTGTTCAAGAAGCGTTGACCAGTTTAGGTTGGTGGGAACCGGTGAACCGATTAGAGGTTCTTAAAACCCTTCATAAAATGCGTAATGATACTAAATTGGAAATCAGTTTCGCTGCCACCGCTGCCCTTGCCAGATTGGGCGAACGAAAATCTCTGCAATCCCTTGCCAGAAATCTTCTTAGTGATGATCCACTTACCATACACCAAACCATTCACACCATTTCCACCCAAGGGATATCCCTGCTTTGGCCGGAATTAGACCAATTAGCGGATTCTTCAAATGCTGATGTTGCAATTCATGCAAGAGAAGCCTTGGCGCATTTGAGCGAAGATTTGTAAACGCTGGGTTGAAGTGTATTGCCAAATCAAATTGTTAAAGCATTAAAATCGTCATATCTAGTTTACCTGCTATTAATTAGCCAAAATATTTGCAAAAATCTTCAAATCTGCTCAAGTGAATGCTCTTGTGTATGATTCTTGTTGTAGATTTATTTGTAAGTTTTAAATGCATGGTAGTTCGATAGCGAGGTTACTATGAAAATGCATATGAGAATGATTTTGCCTGTGTTTGCTGCTGCCACGTTTGCTTTATTTGTTCTAGGTTGCAAAGGAACTGGGGTTGTTACTAACGCACCAAAGGATCCGGGGATGTCGGATCCTTTGTTGGTTTCACAAAAATTAGGTAACTCACCTTTTTCAAACCCTACTTCAAATGATAACAAGTAGAATGCTTCCTGTTTTACTTGATGGGCGTGATTAACAAAAAGCTTGAATCATGCCCGGTAATTAAAAACTTCTCGTCAGGAGAAAAAGTGACGCAGTAAGCGCCGAACAGTTTAAGCTTTTTATTAAAACTCGCCTTTCCATCCGCTAAATTCCATATCGCTACGTTCCCACCATATCCACTTGTTGCCAAGCTTTTAATATCTTTGGAAAGTGCCAAACCGTAAAGGTCATCTGGAGTGGGGCCCATTTTTTTAGTCTCGGTTCCGGCTTGTGCATTCCATATCCTAACGAAGCGATCTTGCCCAATTGAAACGAGTGAATTGTTATCAGTAAACGCAACGCCTGTAATCGCAGCGGTCGGTCCTTTTAGAGATTTTGTTTCTTTTTGTGATGCTATATCCCAAATTTTTATGGTCATGTCTGCACTTGCAGAGGCTAAAGTTTTTCCATCTGGGGAAAAGGCAACACTGTAAACCGAATTGGCGTGTGAGCCTAAAGTCTTTAATTCTTTGCCATCTGCTAGGTTCCAAAGCTTGACGGATTTGTCGGAGCTGCATGAAGCCAAAGTTTTGCCATCTGGGCTGATTGCGAAGCCGTCAACAATTCCGGTGTGGCCCTTAAGTTCCTGAGTCATTTTTCCATCCGCAGTGTTCCAAGCCTTGATGGTTGTATCCAGGCTTGAAGAATAGAGGGTTTTGCCATCTTTGCTAAAGGCAACCGCATAAACAGGGCCTGTATGGCCGGAAATAGTACGAATTTCTTTTCCGGTTGCATAATCCCACAGCTTAACGCTGTTATCAAATCCTGCAGTTGCAAGAGTTTTTCCATCGGGGCTGAAAGCAACC
>DBCB01000093.1 GCA_002303765.1 Planctomycetaceae bacterium UBA969 | reverse complement strand
ATATTAATCTATATTTTATTAATTAATGTACTAAAAATTAAAACAATATAAGGAAAAAGCAACAATATGTATGAATAATTCATAATTATTCGTACTTGTTAAGGTATCTCTTTTCTTAACCTCAATATAATCACCCATGAAAACCTACTCCCTAAACTTGCCGAAGGGGCCAGTTTTGTTAACCCTCGCATATGCGGGGCCAATATTGATTGGTATTCTCAACGGGGGTGTTTTGCTATCGTAAAAATGGCAAAAGCGGGCGACTTGTTAAATGCAGGTGGGTTGACAGCAATTATTTTGTTCGGACCAAACGAAGGCCGATGTAACCGTTTCTGGTAGACGGCGATACCGGGTACCTGTTGGAAGAACGAGCATCCGATTCGGAATCATAGAATGATCCGCCACGCGCAACGCGTTTGTCACCAACTTCTACCCCCTTCGGATCTGTTGCCTTACCCTCACGATAGGGGCCATACCAATCTTCACACCATTCCCAAATATTTCCGTGCATATCGTGTAGGCCATAAGCATTTGCCTTGTTACTAGCTACCGGTACTGATTTCCCTAAATTTGAACCACCAAAGTTAGCGTCTTTTGGTGTGATTTCATTCCCAAAAAAATAGGGCGTTGTTGTTTCCCCTCTGCAGGCATATTCCCACTCTGCTTCTGTGGGCAGACGATAACCGCCATTCGTTTTATCGTTCAACTTCTTAATGAAATCTTGGCACATGCCCCATGATACATTCGTTAGTGGCAACTTTGCAGCCTTGACTTCACTTGGGTTATTTCCCATCACAGCTTGCCACTGTTCTTGGGTAACTTCATACGTCCCGATGTAAAATGGTTTTGTTATCGTTACCTCATGTTGAATTTCATCCTCGCCCCGATTCTTTTCAGTTTCAGGCGAACCCATCATAAACTTCCCTGCAGGGATTAACGCCATTTGTAACTTTATCCCTTTACCAAGATCTACAATTTCTGTTTGTTTGGGTTTTACTTCTTGCGCCATCACTGACAACAAACCCATCAAACTAAACATCATTACTATCACTAAAAGTTTTTTCATTTCTCACCAAGCTGGGAACAAAGCAAATTCTTTAAAAGAGAATGATACTACATCCACAACTAGCTTGCAAACTTGAATAAACGACCAATTCAATTGCCTAATTGCCAACCCACACTTAAGAGGATTTGCCCAATTCATGTAGTGTTTTGATTGCGTTCTCTTCCGTGTCCTTCCGTGGCAATTCTTTTTCTTTTATTACGCTGTGTCTTCCGTATCCTTTTGTAAAAGCCCCAAAAGCATCCTTGCAAATCAAATACACTGCTTTTAAAATAATTACATGAAACTTATTTTTACCATAACATTACTAGCATTAACCACATGGCAATAAACCGCCCTTGGCTTATAAATGATTTCAAGGCCTTCCATCAGCGAAAGAGAATGCAATATGCGGGATGATTCTAGAGGCCGCTTGTTTCGTAACGCTGTCGCTGCGGAATCCCCACTCCAAGTCGTTGGTACCATCACCGCCTACACTGCCCGCATGGCTCAAGCCACGGGCTACCGCGCAATCTACCTTTCAGGAGGTGGCGTTGCTGCAAACTCACTCGGCATGCCCGACCTAGGCATCAGCACCCTCGACGATGTGATCACCGATGCCCAGCGCATCACCGAAGCTTGCAGCCTACCCCTCTTGGTCGATATCGACACCGGTTGGGGTGGGGCATTCAATATCGCACGCACCATCCGGCATATGATCCGAGCTGATGTCGCTGCAGTTCATATGGAAGACCAGGTCTCTAGCAAAAGGTGTGGCCATCGGCCTGGTAAAGAAATCGTCTCCAAAGAAGAAATGGTAGATCGCATCAAGGCTGCAGTGGATGCAAGAACCGATGATGATTTCGTGATCATGGCACGAACCGATGCCTTGGCGGTTGAAGGGCTGAATGCAGCGATCGATCGGGCCTGCGCCTATGTCGCTGCAGGGGCTGATATGATTTTCCCAGAAGCCATCACCGAACTTTCGATGTACAAGCAGTTTCGCACCGCAGTGAAGGTGCCCATTCTTGCTAACCTGACCGAGTTTGGAGCTACCCCTTTCTTTACGCTTGATCAACTGCGTGAAGCTAGTGTTGATATCGCCCTTTATTGCTGTGGCGCTTATCGTGCTATGAATGCTGCTGCGCTTAACTTTTACAAGACCTTAAGAACAGAGGGCACGCAAAAAAGCGTTGTGCCCAGCATGCAATCGCGTATGGAATTATATGAATACCTAGGCTATCTGGGCTACGAACAAAAACTCGATGAGCTATTCGCTAAGAACAAAGAGAAGCCCAAGTAACCCTATTAAAGAAGAATACACACCCTATTTAATTTTTTTATCCTTTGGAGTTATCATGACAACCGCTGAAGCTGTTCCTTTCAAACCCAAAAAATCTGTAGCCCTTTCGGGGGTCGCTGCGGGCAACACCGCATTATGCTCGGTAGGCAAGGCAGGCAACGATTTACATTACCGTGGCTACAACATCTTGGATGTAGCAAACACATGCGAATTCGAAGAAATCGCACATCTTCTTGTGCATGGCAAACTACCCAATCGGGCAGAACTACAAAACTACAAAACAAAAGTTAAGTCGCTGCGTGGATTGCCCTCGGCATTAAAACAAGCGCTCGAGGCTTTACCCGCAAATGCCCATCCGATGGATGTAATGCGCACCGGGGCCTCGGTTCTGGGGTGTGTACTGCCCGAAAAAAATGATCATAACCAACCGGGTGCGCGCGATATCGCAGACCGACTCATGGCTTCGTTTTCTTCCATGCTGCTTTACTGGTATCATTATTCTCATAACGGAAAACGCATCGAAGTTGAAACCGATGATGACTCCATAGGCGCGCATTTCCTGCATCTGTTGCATGGTACTAAGCCCAGTGCTTCATGGATCAAAGCTATGCACACCAGCTTGATTTTATACGCAGAACATGAGTTCAATGCATCTACCTTCACCACCAGAGTTATCGCAGGAACGGGTTCTGATATTTATTCTGCGATCACCGGGGGCATTGGTGCGCTAAGAGGCCCTAAGCATGGCGGTGCCAACGAAGTCGCTTTAGAAATTCAACAGCGCTACACCAATGCAAATGAGGCAGAAGCCGACATCAAGGCAAGGGTTGCAAACAAAGAAGTGGTCATAGGGTTTGGCCATCCGGTGTACACCATTTCCGATCCACGCAACAAAGTAATCAAAGAGGTTGCACGCACTCTTTCGCAAGAAGCGGGCTCGATGCAAATGTTTGAAATCGCAGAAAGATTAGAAACTGTAATGTGGGATATCAAGAAGATGTTCCCCAACCTTGATTGGTTCTCTGCGGTTGCCTACCACATCATGGGAATACCCACTGCAATGTTTACACCTTTGTTTGTGATCGCACGAACCTCGGGCTGGAGCGCTCATGTGATCGAACAACGAATCGATAACAAGATCATCCGCCCCAGCGCAAACTATGTCGGGCCTGAAGACAAGGCCTTTGTACCGATCGAAAAACGATAACTCAAAGCAAAGAGAAACAATATGTCTGCGCATATTTCTAATATCCGCCAGGAGTTCGATCCTGAAATCATCGCAATCGTTGATTACGTGATGAACTACAACATCAATTCTGAAGTCGCCTATAACACTGCTCGCAATTGCCTGATTGATACGCTGGGTTGTGGTCTGGAAGCGCTGCAATACCCCGCCTGCAGGAAGCTGCTTGGGCCAATCGTGCCTGGCACCATCGTGCCTAACGGCGCAAAAGTTCCCGGTACCCAATTCCAACTCGACCCGGTGCAAGCCGCCTTTAATATCGGTGCTATGATCCGATGGCTCGACTTCAACGATACCTGGCTCGCTGCGGAATGGGGCCATCCTTCAGACAACCTCGGAGGCATTCTCGCAACCGCGGATTGGCTTTCTCGTAACGCTTTGGCATTGGGCAAACCACCCATGACCATGAAGGCTGTTCTTACCGCAATGATCAAGGCGCATGAAATCCAAGGATGCCTGGCACTCGAAAATTCCTTCAATAAAGTCGGCCTAGATCATGTGATTTTGGTCAAGGTTGCGTCCACTGCAACTGTTGCGCAATTGATGGGCCTTTCCCGTGATGAAATTTTAAACGCTGTTTCCCTCGCTTGGGTTGATGGCCAATCGCTTCGCACCTATCGCCATAGCCCCAATACCGGCAGTAGGAAATCCTGGGCGGCTGGCGATGCTACTTCGCGTGCGGTAAAACTCGCACTGATCGCAAAAACAGGCGAAATGGGCTACCCCTCTGCTTTATCCGCCAAGACCTGGGGCTTTTACGATGTCAGTTTCAAAGGCAACAAGTTCAAATTCCAACGACCCTACGCTTCCTATGTCATGGAAAATGTCCTATTCAAAATCTCGTTCCCTGCAGAATTCCATTCACAAACCGCAGTTGAAGCTGCGATGACCCTGCATGCAAAAATGCTACGCGTAGGTAAAACCGTTGGCGATATCAAACAAATTTCGATAAGAACCCATGAAGCATGCATCCGTATCATCGATAAGAAAGGCCCATTAAACAACCCAGCAGATCGCGATCACTGTATTCAATACATGGTCGCAGTTCCACTT
>DBCB01000182.1 GCA_002303765.1 Planctomycetaceae bacterium UBA969 | reverse complement strand
ATTTTAAAATCGAGTTTACCTTCTTTTTCGCGATCGACAATGGTGGGGGTTTTCGATTGCGCAAATGCATTATTTGCAAATGCTGAAACAAGGAAGACAGAAAGTAAAAGAGAAGTTCGGAGGCAGGTTTTCATGTTTGTTCGTCCTTAGGTCATGTAGAAAAAATCAGCAGATGAAGGAATGTTAGCCTAGCAAAGAATTACAAGGAAGAAAAATGTAGCTATTGGCAGAAAATGTCAAAATAGTTAACCTGCATTGGGTGAAACTATTATCTTCTCAACCAGACCATCCCAATGGGGGCTTTTATGTTACTTCGGACTTTTCAAAAAACCACACTATTTGCTTTAGTAATAGCCTTCGTTGGCGTTGCTGTTCCCGTGAATGCCCAAGCTCCCAAGCTAACTCCGGGAGTTGTTTTACGCATTCAGCCAATCAACCGGCTTGTTGAAAATGCGTTCTTCATTGCGGAATCTGTGGGCATGAAAGAACAAGCCAAGATGATTGAAGGGTCGCTCAAAGGCCTAACAGGGCCTAAGGGGATTGAAGGGATTGATCCAGAAAAACCCATCGGGTTGTATGGCAACATTGGGCCAAATCTAATCGATAGTGAAGTGGTTGGCTTAATTCCGATTGCGGATGAAAAAACATTCGTAGAGATGCTAGGCAAGTTAAACCTGCAAGCAAAAAAAGGAGACAACGGCATTTATGTGATGAATATTCCGAACTCTCCCTTCCCCATGTTTTTTAAATTCAAAGATGGTTACATGTGCGCAACCATTCGGGATGAAAAAGGGATCGATGACAAAAAATTACTTTCCCCCAAAGAATTGCTGACCGCGGAAAAAACCGGCGTCATGTCCATCAGCCTTAATTTAGCTGGCTTGCCTGAAGATCTTATAAAAAATGTAGTGCCACAAATTGAACTTCAAATCGCAGAAGCAAAGCAGAAAAAGATCCCAGGCGAAAGCCCTGCTGTTGAAAAACTTCGCAATGATGTATCCGAAATGCTTTTGCAATTCGTTGTTCAAGTATTTACCCAAGGCGAAGATTTAACCATGAAAGTCGATATGGATCGCAAAGCAGGAGACCTAGGCTTAGGAATTTCTTTCAAAGGAAAGAATGGCTCCGAACTAGCAAAATCCATCGCTGGCCTAGGAGCTGCTAAAAGCATGGGTTCCGGCATGATCAGCAAAGATTCTGTGATTCACATGAATATCAATAGCGTTGTCCCCGCAACTGCTAGAAAAGATTTCGTCAAAGTTTTCCAAGAGGGAATCAACAAGAGCATTGCTGATGAAAAAGACCCAAGCAAAAAGGGGGCTATGGAGAAGATGGCTAAGGCGATTACTCCAACCCTTGAATCGGGCAATATGGATGCAGTTATGGATGTAAGAAAAACAGGAAACGGGAAATTCGCCTTCCTTACTGCAATGAAAATATCCGAAGGCAAGAAAATCGAAGAAGTGATTAAGCTTCTTTATAAGGATCTACCAGATTCAGAAAAGAAAAAACTCTCGCTCGATTTCGCCAAGGCTGGTGATACCAATGTTCACAAAGTGGACATTCTAATCCAACCTGCAGATGCCAAGAACTTTGGTTCTGAACCAGGTTATCTGGCAATTTCCAACGATGTGATGCTTTTTGCAGGCGGAGAAAAATCTCTTTCCCTAATTAACGAAGCCCTTTCTTCAAGTGCCAAACCAGGTCCTATATTCGAGTTTGAAATCGCATTTAACAAGGCTGCAGGCTTATTGACCAAGGACTTTCCTGACGCTGTCGAGGTTGCAGAAAAGATTTTTAAAGAAAACCCCAACTCTGACAAATTAAGTCTAACTTTGGAGGGCGGGAAAGAATTATCTTTAAAAATGTCAATGAAATCTACAGTTCTTACCTTCTTTAAAGCTGCCGATGGCGCCAAGGGAAAATAACCCTAAAAATGCCACTCATTCGGTGTTAGTCCTATTATAGTAACGATTTAAGTGCCTTCCGATTTTACCCTCAGAAGGCCGTTTCGTTAAACTGCTTTAAATATTCTTCACAACTTCATTAATGTTTACCAAGCTTCTTATGGACATTATCCTTACCAAATCATTAGATTTAAGTATCGGATTGATTTTACTTTCAGTCCTTACCAAGCTGGCTTAACAAACCGGCATGGATGTTGTATTTAATATCATGATCCTAAAGCAACTTTTGAAATCGTTGCTCATTGACAGGTTTTGTGTGGTGAAGGTTCCAAATTCGTAAAGGTCTAACATGTTAGAAAAAACCAGAAACATCGGTATCATTGCTCATGTGGATGCAGGTAAAACAACAACCACCGAGCGTATTCTTTATTTCAGCGGTACCAAACATAAAGTTGGTGATGTCGACTCCGGTGACACCACTACCGACTTTGATCCCCTCGAACGCGCCAAAGGTATCACCATCAACTCCGCCGCTGTTTCAGTCGACTGGGGTGATAACACAATCAATATCATCGACACTCCAGGGCACGTGGATTTTACTGCTGAAGTAGAACGATCCCTGCGCGTACTCGACGGCGCTGTTGGTGTTTTCTGTGCAGTGGGTGGCGTTGAAGTTCAGTCTGAAACCGTATGGTTTCAAGCCAACAAGTACAAAGTTCCACGCATTGCCTACATCAATAAGATGGATCGAACCGGCGCAGACTTCTACGATTGCGTTTCACAAATCGTAGAAAAGCTTCGTGCAAAGCCCGCAATCTGCACCCTGCCAATTGGTGTTTACACCGAGTTCAAAGGCATCATCGACCTCATCCGAATGAAGTTTATTCATCGCGATGCATTGGATAAAACCAACACCAAGTATGATCTGGTTGATATCCCAGAATCCCACATCGAAGAAGCTCAAGATTACAGGGCAAGGTTGTTGGACATGGCTTCACTTGCCAACGATGAACTCGCTGCCTTGTTGATGGAAGAAAAAGAAGTTCCTGAAGAACTTCTTAAATCCGCTCTTAGAACAGGCACCATCGAAGGCTTGTTCACACCTATCATGTGTGGCTCTTCCAAAACTTTCCACGGTGTTCAACAACTCCTTGACGCAGTTATTGATTTTCTTCCTTCCCCTTTAGACAGGCCTCCTGTCGAAGGTATCGTTTTAAAAACCAAGGAAAAAGAACTTCGTAGCCCTGATCCTAAGGATCACTTCTCCGGCTTGGCTTTCAAGACCGTTGCGGATTCAACAGGCGATCTTGTTTATGTTCGCATTTACTCCGGGCAGTGCAGCCCAGGCGATACTCTTGTTAACACCACCAACGCCAAGCAAGAACGCATTGGCCGTATCTACCGTATGATGGGTAACAAGCGCGTTGAAAAAGAAGTTGCTGGCCCTGGCGATATTGTTGCGATGATCGGCCTCAAGCAGACTTATACAGGCAATACGCTTTGCGTACCAGAAAAGCCAATTGCTCTTGAATCCATCTTGTTCCCTAAACCAGTTATCAGCCAGTCGCTAATACCTGATAAGACCACGGATGAAACCAAGCTTGCTGATGCCCTTGGTAGATTGGTTCGTGATGATCCAACTTTGAAAGCTCATACCGATCCTGAAACCAATCAGTTGATCATCTCCGGTATGGGTGAACTTCACCTCGAAGTTTCTGTTGATAAGCTTCATCGTTTCCCTGGTGTCAAAGTTTCGGTAGGCAAGCCCATGGTTGCTTACAGACAAACTTTATCCAAGGCGCTTACCCACGAAACCCGCTACATCAAGCAGTCGGGTGGTCGCGGTAAGTTTGCGGTTATCACGGTTGAATACAAACCGCTGACAGCAACCGATATCGAAGAGTGGAACAAAGAAATGGAAGAGGCTGACGAAAAGCCAGATCTTAATAACATCTACTTCCGTGACAAAATCTTTGGTGGTGTTGTTCCCAAAGAATATATTCCTTCCGTTGAAGCTGGTATTCGTCAAGGTACCCTTAAAGGCGCCAAGTACGGTTTCCAGTGCGTTGATATCCAAGCATCCTTGGTGGATGGCAAGTATCATGATGTGGATTCATCCCAGGATGCATTCCGCCTCGCTGGTTGGGAAAACTTCCGCGATGCCCAAATCGTCGCTGGTATCACCCTTCTCGAGCCAATCATGAAGGTCGCAGTTGTTGCCCCTGATAAATACATGGGCGCACTGACAGGCGATATTAGCCGTCGACGCGGACTTATCCTCGACTCCGTAAGCGCCAACGGTCGTGTAACAATCACGGCCCAAGTGCCTTTGGCAGCTTTGTTTGGTTACACCACCGATTTGCGTGGCGCTACCAGCGGTACTGCGGCGTTTACCATGGAACCCAGCCACTACGCTGAAGTGAAGGAAGAACTCGCAGACATCCCTAAAAAGGCAAACTAGTTCTTAGTTCCACATGGAACATTGGTAGAAGCCCCGGATTAATCTCCGGGGCTTTTTTTATTGTTCCACATGAAACATTAACAACCCTACATCTTTCTAAAAATTTTCTTGTTCCACATGGAACATTACCAGCCCTCAACCTTTCTAAAATTATTCTTGTTCCACATGGAACATTCGTATTGCCTTGATTGAATTATGTGGTTATATCCCGCCCCCTGATCAAGTTCGTTTTAAGTTTCAGGAGTTAAATCATGATGGATAAGAAAGCAAGATTGGGCCGCGGGTTAGACGCTCTTATTAATTCAGGCAATGAAGGATATACCACCGGTACATCGTCAAATGTAGTCCCAGTTGATTCGATTGAAACCAATCCTAACCAACCCCGAAAAACCTTCGACCCTGATCAACTTGCATCCCTCGAAGAAAGCATTCGCAATCATGGCGTTTTGCAACCTTTGGTCGTCAGGCAGGTCGATGGGAAATATCAGCTTATTGCAGGTGAACGAAGGCTTCGGGCTTCCCGTGCTGCAGGCCTTGTTTCCGTTCCTGTGCATGTCGTCGAATTTAATGACCAGGAAGTCGTCGAAGCTGCTCTCGTGGAAAACATCCATAGGTCGGATTTAAACCCAATCGAAAAAGCTCAGGGCTTTAAAGAATACCTCGATCGCTATCAAGTTACCCATGATCAACTTGCAAAAAGATTAGGAATGGCTCGCACCACCATCACTAACCTCGTTGCATTACTAGAGCTTGCAACCGAAGTTCAGGAAGCAATTCGGGTTTGCCAGATTACCACAGGCCATGCCAAGGTTTTGAAAGGCGTCACCGATAAAGCCAGACAGATTCAAATCTGCAAGGAAATCATTGCCAAGGGCCTTTCTGTTCATGCCACTGAATCCCTTACCAGACAGCTTCCTACAGAACCTTCAGATGCCTCGGTGAATTACACCGCAGATCTGGGCGAGGAAAAAGCAGATCACAAAACTAATCATGTTCGCTTGGTGGAAGAGGAATTGTGCCAGAAGATCGGTATGCGCCTCGAAATCAAAGTGAAAGCAAAAGAGCGCGGGCAAATTGTTTTACCTTTCGATAACAATGACGAATTCGAAAAACTCTGCGAGTTTTTCAAACGCTAACCTAAGGCTCCTATCTCAGGATTCTTCGGGTTCAAAAAGGGGGCTACACGCATAGCTCCCTTTTTTATTTCACTTGAACCTCTTCCTATTTTGACTTCAAAAGGTTGACAACCTGTGAAAAACTCCCGGTTTTTTGCACTTTACAACCCTTTGCGTGACTGGGAGTTCTGGCTTGTTCAGGTAAAGATTTGAACTGATTTCATATTCCTTCCAGATCGAGGTTTCCATTCTGCCCAAAGATTGGTAAAACATTTATACACGGGGTGTAGCTCAGCTTGGCTAGAGCGCTTGGTTTGGGACCAAGAAGTCGCAGGTTCGAATCCTGTCTCCCCGACTCTTTGAACTTAAGCTCTGCTTTTTTTAAGATGCAGAGCTTTTTTTTTCCCCTTTAGCTCTCCCCTTATACTTGCTTCTTTCAAGTTTTCTCTTATCAACCTGCTTAAGGTAGTGTAAGTTAATCCTCTACTGCTTAATAACTAATCACCTTCAAGGTACTTTGATTATGTTGAACAATATCTCACGCAGAACCGCACTTGAAACTCTGGGCGTCACAATTGCTGCAGGAACCATTCTTCACGCAGCACCTTCCGAAACGATTCGCATCGGTTGCATAGGAACAGGTGGCAGATGCAGAACCCTGATGAAATCTCTACTCACCATTCCAAACACCAGTATCGTTGCAATTTCCGATATCCGCCAAGATGCCCTA
>DBCB01000097.1 GCA_002303765.1 Planctomycetaceae bacterium UBA969 | reverse complement strand
TTCCTGTAAAACGCTGACTATTTCTCCGATTTTAACTTTAATCTTTGAGTTTTTACATCTGTATGCCGATACAACCTTAGGTCGGTTTAGATTTAGTATTTTGATCAGGCACAAGTAAACAGGTGGAATTCAAACTCGATGACCCCTCTAAACAAACTAACAACCACACTGAAACAAACCGGGTTGATTAAATTTTTGAGTCACTTTGCTGAACAATTTTCCGATATCATGCTCAAGGATCTTTCCATGGGTTCTATTGGGGAAGATCGCAAAGTTGATTTTCTAGGAAAAACGGTGACGAACTTCGGTTCAGATAGTTTCCTCGGTTTAGATCAAGATGAACGGGTTAAAGATGCCCTAAGAAATGGAATTGAACGCTGGGGTTCCCACAACGGTGCCTCCCGCGCATTCTCTAGTGTCGAAACGAATGTGCTAGCAGAAGAAAAATTAGCCGAATGGCTTGGCATCGAAGCTGTTTTAATTTACCCCTCAGTTACCTTGGCAAATGTAGGTGCAATCCCTGGTCTTGTTGGCAAACAAGATATTGTTGTACTCGATCAGCACTGCCATAATTCGATACAGGAAGGTGCAAAAATCGCCAAGGCCAACGGATCACAAGTCCTTTTCTTTGAACACTGCGACCCCTCCTCGCTTGCAAAAGTTTTACAATCTGCAGGCAAATACCGACATGCACTTGTTGCAATTGATGGTATTTACAGCATGAGCGGGGTAATTCCGCCCCTTAAAGAACTTAATAAAGTTTGCATTGATAATAACGCAATTCTTTATGTTGATGATGCCCATGCGACCGGGGTGGTAGGAACCAAAGGCCGGGGAACGGTTCTTGATGCAGTGGGGAATTACGAAAACATTCTATTGGTGGGATCGTTATCTAAAGGATTTTCCTGCCTAGGTGGATTCATCGGCTGTACTCAAGAAATGAAAAGCCTTCTGAAGTGGAAATCGAACACATTCATTTTTGGGGGACCTGTAGGCCCTCCTTATCTGGATGCAATTTGCACTGTTTGCGATATTTTGTCTTCAGGTGAGTACGAACTTATCATTGGAAGACTTAAACGAAATCTAAACATTTTAGTGCAGGGATTACGAAGCCAAGGATTACAAGTTCTGGGCGGGGCAACCCCCATTGTTTCAGTAGTGGTTGGTGATGAAGAGCAAACCCTGAAGGCAGGCCACATTCTGTTTCAAAAAGGGTTTTATGTACAGTCAGTGATCTTCCCTGCGGTGCCTTATCATGGTGGAGTGCTTCGAATTCAGGTTAATGCAAACCACAGACCAGACTCCGTAAAGGATCTCGTTAACGCATTTAAAGAGCTGCAAAAAGAAATAGAATTTCCAACTGCAGGATTGAAGAACGCAGCATGATTCCCAATGCTTTTGTAATGTTCTTATTTAGAAGCTTTTAAGCTGCTTCTGATTTGAAATGATCTGATGTTTTAGAAACAATCAAATCCAAAACCTGCCCAACGGTCGAGATTTGTTCTAAATCGGCCTGGGAAAGCCTTATTTTGAACTGGCGTTCAACCTGAGAAATAACGCTCACAATATCAACAGAATCTAATCCCAAGCCATCCCTGAGTGTGATTTCATCATTTAAATCCTGATGCCTTACGCCCAGATCGTTTTCAATGATGTCCGCTATTGTTGACCTTATTTTATCACGATCCATTGCAAATGCCCTCCTTGGCAAAAAACTGCTGGGGAACCATCCCCTTCAAATCACCGAAACTTAATTGCGTTTCAAATTAGACATCTCAACCTCAACCTTATGGCCATCTTCCAACCAAGATTGCTTCACAATCCTATCGGTACCATCAAACCATAGATCGGTATTCGATTTACTAAAAACCTTGTACTTGTTGACATTAACGTTTTGCCCAGCAATGCTGGTTTGCTGTTGCCCTTGAAACTGCAAATTCCCATCCACATCCTTGCCTGATTCCGCATCTATAAGAGGAATAAGGCCTTTGCGCTTTGCAGGGTCGGGCAGACACCAGAAAGTAGTAGCCCAAGCTTCGCCACGGGATATCTTTTCTTGATTGTTAACTCGCACCCTCATCCCAGGCCCCTCTTTTATAGCTAACATCGAATACCTCGTACCATTGTCATTGGTCGAAGATTCGATCTTCAGTAGTGCCCCATCTTTCCAGACTTCTTTACCATGAAAACTATAGCGATAAGTGAATACCAAATAAGCATTAACCGTCAGCTCTGTATCAATGGAAGTGGTAATGCTACCATCCTCTGCCTTGGTGATATTCATTGTCATTTCACCAGCAGCCTTGCCATCGATTTTAATTTTAAACAACCTAGTTTCAGAATCAGCAAAAGCAAAACCGCCCAATGCTAGAAAGGTAACTAGAAAAGCGATGAGGTAAGAAACTGGTTTTGAGAACTTGGCAGCGCAACGCATGGCAATCTGCCTCCTTATGAAAAAGTTAAATCTGCAAACATTGTTTATACAGTGACGAGGAGGAAAAATCCAATAGAAGATCGCAACCTTTTTCTACAACCCCCACTCACCGCAAATTACCAGGGACAAGATAGGTAAATGGGGGCAAATAGGCTTGCAGCAATGTGATTACCCCAATGATACTTGCAAGCAAAATGCTATGCCAGATAACTGCTCTGAAAATATCAGCTTCTTTACCCAGTTGGCCAGTTGCGGAAGTTGCAACAACTATACTTTGGGCATCAATCATTTTGCCCATTACGCCCCCGGTGCTATTAGCTGTACAAATAAGAACCTCGGCTTGAGGCAGGGAAAGATGTTGAAAGATACCTGCAGAATGTATTTCCGCAGCAGTAATTTTTTGCAAACTACCAAACAATGCATTGCTACCCGCATCAGTGCCGGTAAGAAACACCCCCAGCCAACCTAAAATTGCAGCGAAAAAAGGATACATGAAACCTGTTTGGGCAAACGCAACCCCAAGGGTCGCATCCATTCCTGCATAGCGAGTAAGATAACTAAGCCCAAGCATAAACATGATGGTAAGAATGGGCACCGTCATTTGATCAATCGTTTCGCGCAGCACTTTAAAAAATTGGTTAATCGTCATTCCTAGCAAAGGGATGGAAATCAATGCAGCAAGAAACACGCTAGAGCCCGGTGCAGTCAACCAGATAAAGTTAAACTCTGCTTTTTCTTTTTTCTGTTCACCCAAACTAAAGTCATGCAACTTGGCATCGCGCAAAACTTCTTCATGCAACCCAGGCAACGGGATTTTATAACTTGCCTTAAATTCGCCAAAGATTTCAACAGGCCCCTGCCCTTCCTTCTGCTTTACAATTCCGGCAAGAAGTAATAACACCGACATTAAAACATAAGGCATCCAAGCTTTAGCAACTTTACCAGTAGTCAAATCATCGGCTTGGTTTAGAGAAGTTGGAATAATCTTCCCGCCCGTGGCTGGAAGTATTACCTTAGGTTTCCAAACTTTCAAAAACAATGCGGTTACAACCAACGAAAACAAGCCTCCACCGATATCTGTCATGGGATAAATAACTAACCCCTCGACATAATTATGCATTGTTGCAAAGAAGTATTGAAAGAGTGCGAAAGATCCACCCGCAGCCAACAATGCAGGCCATACTTCTAATGCTTGTTTTAATGTACATAAGCAGCAAATCATGTATGCAGGAACTAAAAGCGACAATAAAGGTAATTGATGCCCCGCCATGGTGCTAAGAACTTCGGTTGGAATTCCCGTAACACCGGTAAGGGTGATCAAGGGCGTACCCAACCCGCCATAGGCTACAGGCGAAGTGTTTGCAAGCAGACATAAAACAGCAGCTTGCAAGGGATGGAACCCTAAGCCGACTAAAATCGCAGCACAAATAGCAACGGGTGCTCCAGCGCCAGCAGCGCCTTCAAGAAATGCCCCGAAAGCAAAAGCGATCAAAATGGCCTGCAGCCTGCAATCATTTGAGAGGCCTGCAACCGAGCGCCTTAGAATTTCAAACTGGCCGGTACTCACCGTCATGTTGTAAAGCAGCATTGCATTAAAAACAGTCCACCCAATTGGCAATAGACCAAAAAGTGCCCCATTCACAAAAGCCATCGAAACAATAACCAATGGGGTTCCATAAACAAAATACGCAAGGATACCCGCAACGATTGTTGCACCTGCACCCGCAAGAGGCGCAGACCAGCGCGAAACTACCAGCAACCAAAAAAGCACTATTACAGGTAAAGCTGCAACAACTGTAGACCAGAAAGCTGAGGCTGAAATCAAGCCAGCTAGCGGGTCGAGCTGTTGGGTAAAAGACACAGCCAAAAGCAAAGGAGAGTTTTCCATCATTTTCCTAACCAAGTTTAAACATTCATTCAGAAGCACAGATTTTAGATTGTTTGAACATCATTGCAAGAAAATGAACGCCAATGTTAATAAAACATAAACATAGGGTTTTATTTGCAGTTGCTTAAAGCCTGCAATCAAAAACCACAAAGGGAATCAAACTAAGGTATGACTTCAACTTTTGACTACCCAGATCATCGAACCTCAAAGCTGAAAAGCCTAGATGCCCGCTGGAAAGTCGCAGGTTTTTTCTTTGCAATGCTTTGCATAGCTTTTCTAAAAACATCAACAATTGCAGTGATTGGCTTTGGAGCATCACTGATGTTATTAGTTTGCACTTGGCCGGATTTTGGCTGGTGGCTGCCTAGGATTTTTTGGATTATCGCGGGGCTTCTGGTTTTTATTCTGCCTACCCCCTTCCTTACTTCAGGTGAAACCGTCTTTGAATGGGGGATAATAAAAGCAAGTAAAGAAGGACTGGATACCTCACTATTAATTTTTTCGCGAGGCCTTGCAATCAGCACACTGGCCCTTGCCTTGATTGGCAGTTCGACCATTTACGATTTAGTTCGGGGCGCAAACGGCCTTGGCCTACCTTCTAAAATATGCTCTATATTCTGGCTTGGATTCATGCATCTCGATCTTCTTTCAAACGAATTTAAACGCATGCGCGTTGCTCTACGGGCCAGAGGTTACAAAATAAATTCAAGCTTGGGTTCCTATAAAACCATTGCCAGACTTAGCGCAAACATGCTTGTAAGGGCACTAGATCGCAGTGAACACGTAGGCTTGGCAATTAAAGCTCGCGGATTCCATGGCGTCTTTAATTCACTCGATACACCTAAAACAACCTGGCGCGAATTCGGCTTTTTCTTTGCCATGCTTCTCATCCCGTCCTCTCTTTTGGCACTCGATTTTTGGCTGGGTAATTAATTATGATCAATCCAATCATCAACATCGAGGAACTTTCACACGCTTACGCAGATGGCACTAAATCTATTCATAACATTAGCATCCAGATCAACCCAGGCGAATCTATTGCGATCATTGGCACCAACGGCGCGGGTAAAACCAGCCTTTTTCTTTGCATCGCAGGGCTTGTCTCTTTCCGGGCATCAACCTTCCACATTTCTGGTATCAATGCATTGGAAGGAAACAACAAAGCTCTTCTTCCTTCAAAAGCAGCTTTATTATTTCAAGACAGTGATGATCAATTATTCTGCCCAACCGTCGAAGAAGATATCGCATTTGGCCCCATCAATCAGGGCTTAAGTAAAGCTGAAGTGAAGCAACGGGTGGAAATCGCACTTGAAGAAGTTGGCCTGATCGAAAAAAGAAACAAGGTTCCCCATCAACTTTCTGGAGGTGAGAAAAGACGTGTCGCCCTCGCAGGGTTGCTCGCAATGAACCCAGATATTCTTCTTCTAGATGAACCCTCGCAATTCTTAGATCATCGTTCCAGAAGATCGCTGATCAATATCCTCAACGAAAACAGTCATACCAAACTCATTGCAACCCATGATTTCGAAATGGCTCTCGAAACTTGCACTCGGGCAATCCTACTAGATCAAGGCAAAATTCTGGCAGATGGCCCAGTTAAAACCATTCTTGCAGATGAATCACTACTAAAAAACCATGGCATGGAAGTGCCTTACTCGCTCAAATCACAGATCTAAATCATTATTTCGGCGCCGCCACTCGGTGTTGCAAAAACTCTTTCCCCATCACTTTTTGAAACTCGTCAACCCAGCCGAACGGTTTCGATTCGTCCTTGCTTTGAAAATATAGTTTAACCTTTCGCGGGTAAAGCAAGGCTAACGCTTGGGGTATATCCAAAACCCGTAACACCTCAAGAAAAATAGGGCCAATACGATGAGAGGGTGAAAGATTCCATAAGTCCAACCTTTGAATTGCAGGTTCAAAAATGGCAGCGTAAAGAGCAATGCCGGCCATATCGTTTTTGCCCACCAACCATAAAGGAACATCTTTAAAATTGGGATTAGCATTTAAAACCTGCACGCCTCTACGAACATCCCAAACACGCTGACTATCTAAAGTTTGACCTAGCAACGCATAGCGCCTTCGAAGTTGAAAATCCATTGTTTTACCATCAATAGTAACGGTATCGGTCCAAGGGGTTGCACCAAATCCGCGCGGAACAATCATCGCAAAGGCCCAATCATTACCCGCCATCATTCGCTTTTGCTGCTGAAATTCTTCTTCATTTCGCTTCACTTTCTCGCCATCTTTAAGAATGGTGAAAAAATCTGAACCCATCATTGCGACAAACTTTTGCCACTCAGCTTCATTCAAGGCTTCCGCCACAAGCAATTTAGGCTTGGTCGTTTTCTCTGCAGAGAGAACAAACAATCGCAGCGGGATTTCTTTTTCACTAACAAAGTCAAACGCCTGCAATTTAACACCATCGAAAACTTTGGTCTCTGCAGGTTTTATTTCCAAGGGCAATTGATCATCCCCCCAATTACGAAAGACCTTCTGCTTCAGATCAGTAAGGGCCTGTCCACTTTTCTTTTGCCAACTTTCTTTAAAATGATTATCGCTACTAGGCGTTTCCCAAACCGCTTTCTTGATAAAGTGCTCATGCAATTGCGAGTTGATTTCATCCGTTGGCAAAGAATCGAAAACCTTCAACTGCCTTGGGTCAAACTTGATTGGTTTCTCTGCAGCGGGTGGGTTTGTATCTCCCTTAAGCCACTTATTCATCCAGGCATTAATGCCCCTGCGCAATTCCGCAGTATCCACATGACCGCCCTTGGTTTCAAGGAGTGCAAAGCCATCAGGGGCATTTAGCATCGCATAAATTTTTCTAACTTTGTCCACCATCCGAAGATACCCAGGCTTGGGAAAAATAGGATCTTCATCGCTATTTCCGAGCAAAACTGCCCTTGGCGCGCAAAGCGCGATCAACTGAGTAAAATCCCACCGATAAAGGTTGATAAAATACATGCAATCGCAATGGCCTGTTATTACACCCTTGCGCAAGCGAGGTTCGATTCCCTCGAGCAAATGTGCTTGCAAATCTGAAATTCCTGCAACAGGAACAGCGGCCTTGATTCGCTCATCTGCAGCAGCAATCCACCACGAAGTTGCACCGCCACCACTTCTCCCCGTAACCCCTAAGCGCGAAGAATCTATCTCTGGTCTGGTTTGCAGATAATCAAGCGCACGCATTGCATTCCAGCATTCCACCCCTGCAGAGGTATACCCCATACACTGCCACCACCACATATTTTGGTTGTAAGTACCATGATGAATCCCCTGGATTTCCCCTAATTGCAGGGTGTCAAGAGCGATGCATGCATAACCATTTTGTGCAAACCAAACCGGGTGATATTGATAATGCGCCTTGCTGCCGTATGAAACTGCGATTGTTTTATCGCCTACCGTTTCTTTGATCAAAACATTGGCATGGCCGCATACATAAAGGATCGCAGGGATTTTGCCTTCGATTTTTTGAGGGAGGTAAAGGTTCGCAGTCACATACAAACCAGGCATTGATTGAAAGTGAATTTTCTCAACACGGATACCGCCCGCTTCAATTTTCCCGGTAACAACAGGCTTTAAATCTGTTTTTGCAGGCAAAGGCCAAAGGCCCAACATTTCGAGTAATTGCCTGCGCATTTCCTTAGAATTAGCATCCCAATCCGCCTTTGAATCA
>DBCB01000049.1:15594-15796 GCA_002303765.1 Planctomycetaceae bacterium UBA969 | reverse complement strand
AGCGACTTTTTAAGGTCTGTGGTTACGAGGTGCATTTCTTCCAATAATCGAGAAAGAGCAAGCGGGGGATCCATAGAAGGGATGTTTGCAGGGTCGCGTGCATCTTTAAAATCCACTGCTTTAAACCAATCCAACCTTTTTAGCAAAGCTACACTCACCTGACACAATGGGCATAACCCATCGAATAGAACCAGCGGTTTAA
>DBCB01000049.1:195-15550 GCA_002303765.1 Planctomycetaceae bacterium UBA969 | reverse complement strand
AACTTCCTCATTAATATTGTAGCGTTAATTGCAACACTTGTTGTAAATTGTGAACAGGTAAGGGATTTTAGGCGAGCGTTATT
Source organism: Planctomycetaceae bacterium UBA969 (assembly GCA_002303765.1). Taxonomy (GTDB): domain Bacteria; phylum Planctomycetota; class Planctomycetia; order Gemmatales; family Gemmataceae; genus UBA969. The sequence continues at coordinate 15,467 of DBCB01000049.1, read as the reverse complement.
GCCTGCCCGACCAATACTTTGATTACCACCGAACCATTGAAGAGATTATGGCTGCATTTAAAAACCTACTAGCATTCGATTATGGCGCAGAAAGCGGCAGAGCCATCATTGGCACTTTTGATGGCAATATGATCACCCTGGATGTGGTGCATCGCTTTCCCAACAGGCCTGTTAAAGCTCTGGGCAACTTTCATTGGGATGCTCTCGATCTTTACCGCGAAATGCTCGAAGGCATTCGTATCGCAGCTTCGCAAGCATCCCATATCGATGGCATCGGGGTCGATACCTGGGGCGTCGATTTCGCATTGTTAGCAAAAGATGGTACCCTTCTTGGCAACCCCAGACATTACCGCGATCAACACACCGAAAACATCCTCGAACTTGCCTTCCAGAAAATGCCCAAGGAAGTCCTCTATCAACATACTGGCATCCAGTTCATGCGCTTTAACTCGCTCTTCCAACTGCTCGCATTGCAACGCGATCACTCGAGCATTCTTGAATCCGCTAAGCATCTTCTTTTCATGCCTGACTTGTTTAACTACTTTCTTACAGGCATCAAGGTGAACGAATATTCCGACGCATCAACAAGTCAGATGATCGATCCGAACAAGCGGGCATATTCTTCCGAAGTTTTAAAAGCGTTTGGCATCGCACCTGAACTTTTGGGCACGCTAGTACAACCCGGCACCGTGCTTGGGCCATTACGCCAGCAAATTCTGCAGGAAACAGGAATCAACGCTGCCCCCGTCATTGCCCCTGCAACGCATGATACCGCCTCTGCGGTGGCTGCAGTTCCTGCGGGCAAATCACCTTGGGCTTACATTAGTTCGGGTACTTGGTCGCTGATGGGGATAGAAACCCTTAAGCCTCAGGTAACTGAAAAAGCCCTCGCATTTAATTTCACTAATGAAGGAGGCGTAAAGGGCACTACTAGGGTTCTCAAAAATATCATGGGGCTTTGGCTGGTGCAGGAATGCAGAAGATCTTGGATTCGATCTGGAAAAGAGTATGGCTACGAAGAACTAACACGCCTAGCGGCAGAAGCAACCCCGTTTGAGTCGCTGATCTACCCGGATGATGACAGCTTTATCGTGCCCTTGGATATGCCCAAAGCGATTGCAAGTTTCTGCAATATAACAGGGCAAAAATCTCCCACCTCGCCCGGAGCATTTGTGCGTTGTGCGTTGGAAAGCCTAGCAGTGCGATACCGCTGGGTGATGGAAAGGCTGGAAGAATTATCAGGCGAAAAAATCGAAGTCATTCATGTTGTGGGGGGCGGGTGCCAGAATGCTCTGCTCTGCCAGTTCACCGCTGATGCCTGCAATCGCACGGTAGTAGCTGGCCCTGCAGAAGCTACCGCAGTAGGCAATGTATTGATGCAAGCCATGGGGCTTGGATTGTTAGGGTCACTTGAAGAAGCTCGCGAAGTGGTCAAGCGATCTTTCCCACTGCAAACTTTTACCCCGAAGAATCCAGATCGTTGGCAGGAGCCTTACGCTCGCATGATTAAATTCATGGCATAACACCATGAAGGGTTTTAAATGGTGTAAGATAGGCTTGTAGATTTATTGTTTGCATGCAGTTTCTCAGAGGGTTGCGATTTATGCCTTTTGTTACCAAGTGTTCAAGTTGTGGCAACAAGTTTACCGTTCACGAACGATCTATTGGTTCTAGCATGGATTGCACCGCATGCAATAAAACCTTCCGCATACTTCCCGATGCTTCTTCCAATCCCGCACCTGAAATCTTTACTTTCAAGGAACCCGAACCCGAGCCCAAAAAGCAGGACAAAGAAGTAAAAAAAGAGGTTACTAGAACTATAAAAAAACCCGTAGAATCAAGCATTGATGTGGAATATAACCCGCCCTCCAAGTCTCGCGCCTCTAGCATCGATGTGGAATATAACCCCGAGCCGAGATCTCGCTCTAATAGCATAGACGTTGAATACACACCAGAAGCAAAGCCCCGTTATTCAGAACGCAAACGCGATTGGTTTTCTGGCGAAGGCACCGCACTCGATAATTTCCTCGGGCTGGTTGCGGTCTTTTTAAGTTGCACATCCTTGCTTGCTGCTTCTTTCCCACTAATCGATTATCTGGTCATCCCCTTAGGCATTGCTGGAATAGGCTTGGCAATTTACTCTGCAATTCAGGAAGGCAGCATCGTAAAGCGTTTCACCTTCCCTGCAATCGCATTACTCATCAGCCTTCCCACCATCTTAATCATTATCAATTCCCCAGATTGGTTTCGTGAATACAGAAATAAGCCCAAAGCTATTTCAATCACGGATAAATTCGTACTGGTTGCTCCGGGAGAACGACCATTCCTGCCCGAAAAACCTGATCAACCAGTTAATTCATCCCAGTACGGTATTCAAAGAAATGACATCCGCGCAGTGGTTGGCGAAGTCCGATATCGCAAAATTGAGTACACCCAAAGCAAGGTCAAGAAGTTTACCAAAGATGCAAAAATCACCGTGCTAATAAGAGTTTTCAACGCAGGTTACGAAAAACCCTTCGACTTTTCCAACTGGCAATCCTATGGCAATGGCGTAAAGCTTTACGAAGCTGATGGTTCTGAATTGTCCGCATGGAAACCCCCTGCAAACCCAGGAGCTATCAAGCTTGATGAACCTACCAAAACAGTTTTCGCAGGCAAAATGATCGAAGAAACCTTAATCTTCGATGCACCAAAGACCAAGTTTGAAGAATTAAGGCTCATGCTTCCTGCAAAGGCTTTTGGGGAAGAACCCACTCTGGATAAGGATGGGCAGCAACAAGAAGGTAAAGTTATTATGATAATACCTTTCAAAATGATCACCCCTTAATTTTCCGTGGTATAATACTATGTACCTTTCTGTCAGGAATACTCGCAATGTTGATCAAGACTAAATACCATACTCAAAAATCAGCTTTTACCCTGATTGAACTTTTAGTGGTTATGAGCATTATTTCTGTTTTAATCGGGCTTATGCTGCCAGCAGTTCAGAAAGCCAGGGGCGCTGTTAATCGTATCTCCTGCGCAAATAGCCTAAAACAAGTCGGTTTATCCATGTGGCTTTACCACAGCACCTTCGATACCCTGCCCGCGACCAGAGTCAGCGATCAAGGAGCAAGTTGGGCCGTACTTATCCTTCCAAACCTCGAACAAGAAAACCTTTATCGCAAGTGGGACACTTCCAAAACCTACTACCAGCAAAATCAAATTGCTCGCGAAACTGGGGTCAAGGTGATGTTCTGCCCTGAAAGGCGTTCTCCCGCAGCCGCTGGTGTTAGCATTTCAGGCGATGTTGATACAATCTCCAAAGGTCAGCATGTACCAGGTGCCCTCAGCGATTACGCTGTCAACATGGGCACCGAATCCAAAGCCGCCAGCGTGGGCGCTGCAACCTTTTTTAATAACGATGGCGCTTTCCCCTCTGCAAGTGGTAGAGGCTATAACTTTAACATGATTCGCGATGGCCTTTCCAACACACTTTTAGCTGGCGAAAAGCATGTTCCCATTTCCAAATGGGGCGTGGGAACTTGGGATTCTTCCATCTACAATGGTGATATCTACCTGTCTATTTCCAGAGTTTCCAGCCCACAACACAGAATCGCAACCACTGTTGACGACACCGATTGGCGCTTTGGTAGCTACCATTTTGGCATCATTCAGTTCGCTTTTTGTGATGGGGGTGTTCGAAGCGTTGCTGTCAATATTTCCGAAGAAACTTTCCGCAGGCTTGCAAGCCGTAACGATGGCGAAGTCTTATCCGATTACTAACCCCACTGTTTTCGCCTCCCAAGCGTTAAATCCAACAAGTTAAACCCTTTAGGTAAAATCAATAAAGAACAGAATCATTGATTCTTTATTTATTTGAGCTTATACTTAATCTATATTGCTAGAGTCGAGTATTTTTAAGGGATTGAGCATTAGTAGCAGCTTTTACAAAGAACTGGAAAGTGCTCTTAAGAAGGGCACTGCTTTTTTTCAGTCTGAAGATCTTCACACCTTGGAGCCTTGCTTAGACTCCAATGGAAAGCTCATTGTTTGCGAAGGCAAAAGCTCGCGTATCTACCAAATGCGTGATAAGTCCTCCCATAAAAAAATGGCCCTCAAATGCTACCACTGGAATGATCCAGTCCTTGAACAGCGCTATCAACTTCTTGCTGATATCAAAAAAAACAACGATCTCTCCTTTATCGTTCCTTGCAAGTTCATTCCCCAAGGCACCACTATCCATGGCGAAACCAATCCGGTTCTTCTAATGGATTGGATCGAAGGCGTGCCTTTTAGAGAATTCATCAATCGAGCTGCTGGGGTTCCTAGAATCCTTGACAAACTGGCTCGGCTAATTCTACGCATCGACAAAAAAATGTACCGTGCTGGGCTCTCTCACTGCTGCATCGAACCCGACCACATCATGCTGGGCAGCAATGCCTCGGATGAACGAGGCGTTTTGATCCTCCTTGATTACGATAACATCTGGGTGCCCAGCCTCGCTCACCGAAATATTCTCGAAATTTCCAACCACGATTATCAACACCCGGGCAGAGTTAAGGAAGGCATTTACGGCCCCCTCGCAGATCGATTCCCACTGTTACTGCTCTTTACTTCCCTGACCGCTATAAGGATTATGGGGCCTAAATTCCTGAAAGAAAAAGCCCTAGAACATGGGTTGCTCTTCTCTAAACGAGACCTCGAATTCCCTAACGATTCCCAAATCTTCAAAGAACTTCTCGGACAGAAAGATCCTTTTCTTCGTGGCCTTATTTTAGAAATCCAAGATTCTCTCGCCAAACCAATGGCATGGATCCCAAGCCTCGAAGATTCCACGAATAAAATCAAGGAAGAAGCAGATAAAGGTTCCTTTGGGTGGGCCGAAGTTCGCTTTGATGCCCAACCCGAATCTCCAACCGAGGATAAAGAAGATTCAAGTTTTGGCTTGAAAGAAACCATCGCCCAAATGGCTGCCACCGCTGCAAATCGAATACTTCATGGCGACTTCGAGGCAGGAATCCAACTCTACATCGATTGCTGCGAACGAGACCCAGGCAATCTTGCCTGCAGAAAAAAACTCCGCGATGCCCAGATGAAAAAACTTGACAATAAGCCTCCAAGTGGGTTTGGCTTGGGTAGGTCCACAAAATCCAGAGTGCAGGGTTGGCTAAAATCTTCACAGTTTGCAAAAGCCTTGGAAGCAGGCGAAGAAGGCCTAAGCGATAACCCTTGGGATAGTGCAGCAATGCGTGTCATGGGCCGGGCTGCAGATGGCCTTGGTTTTACAGATACCGCAAGCTGGCTCTTCCAATCCGCTTTAAAAATCTCGCCCAATGATTTAGAAATACTCCAAGACCTTGCAGAGTTTCTTGAAAGACAACAAGATTTTCGCTCTGCCCGCATTCTCTGGGAAAAAATCCTCCGCCTTAATCCTTCCGATCAAGAAGCAAAAGATCGAGCCAAGGAACTTGGCGCTTCTGAAACCATGAAACGCATGACCGACAACAAGGATGTGGTTATAACCTCGGCTCCCAAGGAAGTTACCGCACTCGCTGAAGAACAAAGAGTCAGAACCCTTCTTCAGGAAAAACCCCACTGGGCACCCTACTACATAGAGCTTACCAACCTCCTAAAAAAAACAAACCGCCTCGAAGAAGCGGAACATATTTTGCGCATCGGCATCGTGCAATCCGAGGGCGATAAAAAACTCCTGCTCGAAGTTGCACACCTCGAAAAAATTATTCTTGGCAAACGCATCGATGAACTCAAACATATCACCTCTGTGGATAAAACTTGGGCCTTTGCTAAAATTGCTGAAGATTGCCTGAAAACCGAACAACGCAGACGTGACTCCGAACTTCTAAGACTTCGCGTCGAAGCTGATCCTGCCAATATGGCTTCCAAACTAGAACTAGGACAAATGCTTGTCGAACTAGGCGAAATCGATGCAGCAATTTCTGAGCTCCAACAATCGCGAAAAGACCCCAGACTTTCTTGGAAAGCACTGATCTCTTTGGGCAAGTGTTTTTCCATCAAGGGCAATGCCACACTTGCTCGCAGAAATCTCGAAGATGCATTGAAGTCCCTTCCTGAAACCGAGGATGCCTCCCGTAAAGAAATCCTTTTCAGCCTTGCACTTAGCTATGCCTCAGAAAACGATTTCACCAAAGCTGTCGAAATTGGAAATGAGATCGCAAACATCGATTTTACCTACCAAGGCATTGGCAAACTTCTCGATGAATGGATGTTGCGCTCCAAACAAGGGCAGTAATATTTGTCTATATCAGTAAAATATGACTACAATTATTTTATGAAGTACTTTGGTGTTATCATTGTGCTGGCCCTTGCTTGCGCTGGTTGCAAGCGCGACATGTCGATTGCGAATATTCCAAAGGGAGAACCCATGACCGATAAGATTAAAAAAACAGATGCCGAGTGGATGACCCTTTTAACACCAGAGCAATTTAAAGTCGCACGCAAAAAAGGAACCGAACGCGCTTTCACAGGCGCTACTTGGGATAACAAAAAAGAAGGCGTCTACAATTGCGTATGCTGCGATCTTCCCTTATTTGAATCTTCCACCAAGTACGAATCGGGCACCGGTTGGCCCAGCTTTTTTCAACCTATTGCGCAAAATAATGTCTCCTTGGAAAAAGACAGCTCTTTTTTCAGCGTCCGCACTGAAGTGCTTTGTGCTAAATGCGATGCCCATCTGGGCCATGTTTTTGAGGATGGCCCCAAACCCACGGGCCTACGCTATTGCATGAATTCTGCCGCAATGCGCTTCGAACCCACTACGCCCAAACCCTGATCCTCAATCTTTTTTCTTAAGCTGCACCGGATTCGCCAAGGTGCGAAATCCTTCCTGCTTCAACTTCTTCAGTTCTATAATCTGCTGAAGGGTGAGGACTTCCAATGCTGCCCGGTTGGCTTTATCCTGAATCGCAGACATTTCCTTTTGAATTTCCGCAAGCTTCCTCTGCATCTCTTCCTTGTTCTGGCTCAGCTTCTTCTTTTGCTCTTCCGTCAGATTCAGTTTCTCAGAAAGATTGTTATATCCATACAAAAGCATCGGGGCACTTTGCTGCCTTAATTCGATATCTTGAATTTTCGTTAGTTGTTCAGGTGTCAACAATGCATCGATTTCCTTGCGTGCTGCCTCGGTTAGCTTCTTCGATTCTGCAGCCCATTTGTCATATTCTTTGCGGATTTCTTCGGTCTTGGTTTTGCGCTCTGCTTCATTCAGCTTGGTCCAATCAACCTGCGGCTGCTGCTTCCAAGCATTCTGCTGAAACTTCTTGCCAATTTCCTTGAGCTTCCCAACTTGCTCTTCCGTAAGGTTCACTTCTTTTTGCACCTGCAATGAACTAAGAATTTGATATGCAGGAAGGTAAAGATAATTACCCATTACAGCACCGGGCTGGAATCCACCACCGCTTCCACCGAGAATTTGGGCGCGGACCGGGGCCTGATCTTGAGCCAGAGTAAACGAGACCATTCCCATGGCTGTTACCAAGCAACTGCTGAGTACGAATTTTTTCAAGTATTTTTGCATGGTGATAGCTACTACCTTTCACATTTGGATTGGATTAAAAGATGAAAGCCTGATTCGTATTGATGCCAAAAGAAACAACAAGGATTGCATGGCAGGAGGGAAACGCTGATTTACTAAAATGATTTTCGCATTCGAATGAATTTTAGTCAAGCGCCATATACTCCGTATTTTTCAGATGTTGCTACAGAAATACCGCACCTTTTCGCTTTGAATCAACCTGCTTCCACCCTTGATTCTTTAATGACCTTGATTGCGATGGCCTGCATTTATAAAATTGATAATATGCGGGATTGGTATATCGGTTGTGCCCAGCCTTCCCAAGGCTGTGAGAGGGGTCCGACTCCCCTATCCCGCTCTTTCACTTTACCTCTCCAATGAATCAAAATAATTTCCTAATAGGACAAAACCATCAAAGCTAATGAACATGATGCATGGCGTTGTTTATTTCCCTAGGGTTGCATTCTAGGCAGGTAGAACGCCTCCTTCAGGGCGGATGGTCTTCCGGCCTGAAGGGCCGGTTCTACAAGCCCAGGCCAACGGTCTGGGTATGGTTTTTAATCCCAAACATATCGTTCATCCCATTCGATTTCATAACGCCGCAACCATTCCCGCAATTCATCCTGAAACGCTTGCTTTGAATGATGTTCATCCTGCCCTCGAATATATTCCCGCACTGCCTCGACATTCGATTGGCTCACGGAAAATGCCGCATAACCACCCTGCCAATGAAACGGTAATTTTCGCTTCTGATTAACCCACGCCGATGCGGTACATTTGATCTTACCAATAGCTTCAGCAATTGCGATCGTCCGACCTAATTGAAACAGCATGTGGATATGATCTGCTACACCACCAACGATTAACGACTGGCACCCAAAATTGTTTGCAGACCCGCCCAAGACATTAAACAATTCGTCCCGCCAGGCATCTGCCAACACCGGTTCGCGGTTCTTAGTTGAGAAGATCACATGGATGTAAACTTTCGCTAATGATTGCGGCATAGGCTCCTTAAAAAATACGGTTAACTTCAAAATCTCCCAGCCAAGCTTTAACAAAAAATTATAACTATAAAAAGATAATTAGAATAATCATTAAATTATAAAAGAGACAAAATATGCGTTCTTTATTTTCCTAGGGTTGCACCCTAGGCTGATAGAACGGCCCCTTCAGGGCCGAGGATCTTCCGGCCTGAAGGGCCGGCTCTATAAGCCCAGGTCAACGGCCTGGGTTATGGTTGCCTTTTATCCCGCTTTACCTTTGGATCAATAAAATCCAACGCATATAATTATCATCTGGCAAATGCGTTCCCCCTATCCTAATTATCTTGGAACCATCCAGAAACATCACCCATATAGGCACTTTCATCATGTTGAAAAATCGATCCCTAACTTTGCTTGCTACCATCTTTCCCCTAATCGGCTTTTTGCTTGGCTCAACCCAAGTTTATGCGCAGGCAAAAATCCAGGAAGGCGAGATGGCAGGATACCTTCTTGTTCCACACGAGAAAGTTCCCGAATCCTATAACGCAGGGTTCTCCATGTATGTTGCAGCTTGGCCTTTGCTAAGCAAATACCCCGGAAACCGATTTCAAACCGGCCTGTTCGGCACCTGGATGTTTGCCCAATACCCCGAACCAAAACCCACCAAACTTTACTCCGATATCGAAGGCGGCCTAGGCTGGTGGAGAGATACACGGTTCGCAACCGAAACACCCAAGTTCATCATGGGCGGCGTCGCACTCAACTTTATGGAATGGGCCAACGGGCCAGGCGCAGGCAAAGGCAGAGATTGGACCAAGCCCAATGGCAAATATGGCGTGGCACAACTCAGCCCCTGGTTGGTCTGGCCACCCGATGGCGTGAATTTAAAACAAGGCACTTGTGGCGAACTTCTTGGCTACGGATATCTACCATTGCCATTAACCGATGTTAAACCAACCACCGCAGGAAAGAATGTACCCACAGGGGATCAATCATGGACCCTGTTTTTAAACTCAGGAAACTTCAAAGGCCCAGTGGCATTCTTCACCCCTTATTTCTGGTCTCGTGCAACTGCTGAAAACACGGCATTGGCTGGCATGTTTTTAGATTCAAAGCCATCTAGCCCAAACAAAGCAGTGCAGATGGAAACTCAGTATGTGCCTAGTTATCAGGCGGTGGATTCCAAAGGCGAAACCTACGCACGAATTGCGCCTACCTCTTTCCCGAGGGATGCCAAAGGAGATTCAGCGGTAGTGCATCGTGTGACTGCATATAACAAAAGCGCGCTTTGGGATTCGGTTAAGGGTTGGTTTGCGGGGGGCCCAAATGCAAGTGGCACAATCGATGTTAAGGGTGCAAGCGTTCATACCTTCAAAAGCAATGGCGGATCAACCTGGAGGATCTATACGCCTGATACCCCCAAAGAGAAAAAGACAACTCTGGCGTGGAATTCCTTCGCGAGCCCCGTGGCACTTGATGAACACACCTACGGATATCGTTGGAATCAAAAGATGGTTACAAAAACAGATTCGAAGAATGGTTCCCAATTAGTGACGCTGCCTGAATATTTTCATCTGGTGAAGAGTGGAGATAAGAAAGCGGAGTGGGTTGTTGTGCAGGCAAAGGATGTACCTGAGGAAACGGGGTTAACAAAGATAGAATTCAAGCGGTCGAATGCGAAGCCCGCTGAGCCATACATCACGCCTGAAGAAGCGCAAAGTTCTTGGAAGAAGCCAGGACCCGTCGCGGGACCATTCCAAGCTCACCTAGGGGATGGTAGCGTGGTCACCTATCATTGGTATCGATTTGCGGATCAACCCGCGATACTCAATGCAGATTTAACCGATAAAGAGCGGGAAGCAATGCAGTTGCGGGTTGAAAAACTACACAAATCATGGACAAAAGAAAAAGAATACCTGCCTGCCCCCACCATTGGAAAGCTGGCGGATATTGACCCAGCTTTGGTGGTAACGCCACCCAAAGGATTTGAAGTTGGTTATGTCCCGATTGCAACTAAGCAAGGACCGAAGGAATAGATCAGGTTTACTTACGAATCGATTGTAGTTTGGATGTTGAGAAGGAATAAAAAAAGGTTCTTTTGTGAGAAATTATCGGCACGGCTGACCCAACCGAGTGGACCCGATCAATTTTAATCTACGCTCCCAATAAGAAGCGTTGCTGAACTTCCCGCTAGACTCAGCACACAAAAGAACCTGCTTTTATTAATCGGCCCTATTAAGGCCCGCTGGTTTACTAGCACCAACTTAGAGACGCATATATCTTTCTATACAATGATTGCAAGGGCAGTTTTTACAAAAACAGAGGGATTCCTCATGCCAAGTTTCCATTACGAAAGCATCATTGATCTTACCCACCCTATCAACTTAGCCATTCCTGTTTGGCCTGGGGATCCTGCGGTAGTTTTGTTCCCTCTGAATCATCTTGAAAAAGATGGTTTTAATCTTGGGGGATTTACCATGGGGGAACATACAGGCACCCATGTAGGGGTGGCAGCACACTTTCATGATCACGAAACCACCCTCGATAAACTTCTACCATCTACCCTTTTCAGACCCTGCGTAGTTATCGATGTCGCAAAAGAATGCGAAGCGAATGCAGACTTCGAATTAACCTTGGATCATTTGCAGCAATGGGAAAAGGCCCATGGCATTGCCCCAGTAGGTTGCATCCTACTTTTACACACAGGCTGGAGCAGGTATTTTTCAACTGAAAAGTATTTCGGCAAAGATGATTCCAATGGTTTGCATTTCCCAGGATTCAGCTTAGAGGCGACTCGATTTCTAATCGTACACAGAAACATATCAGGATTGGGAATTGATACTGCAGGAATCGAGCCGGGCAAAGATTCCAACTTTAGCTGTAACAAGGTTTTGCTTCATGGGCAAAGAATCCACCTCGAGAATTTAACCAACCTTGATAAATTGCCTGCAGTTGGCGCTCACTTGTTTATAGGACCATTACCCATCGAAGGAGCAACCGGCTCGCCCGCCCGGGTGATCGCACTAGTACCCTAATTAAGTTACCCTGCTTAAATAGCTTGAGCCAAGGCTTCGCCTACCACCCTACCCGATTGCAATGCAGTTTGAATTGATGCAATACCACCATAATCGCCACACTGATATAAACCTCTCCCAATTTGCATTGGCTTTGATGAAACATCCTGAAGGGGAGGTTCTTGAGCAGGCAAGGCATTATTGATTTTATAGGTACGAAGATGTTTCCATGCATCAACTTGGTTGCCGAACCATTGTTTCATTTGCTCGAGTACTTTTTGGACAAGCATTTCTTCAGAAACGAAATCATGTTTTAGCACCGAACATGAGATAAGAGATTTACCCTCTGGGGCATAACTTTTACAAACATTAGTAGGCACACACATATTCATCACCGGGCCTGAAGATTCGGCATTCAGAAAAAGAATGGGTGAAGAGGTGGGGGGAGTGGAAGCAGTAAAATAGAGTGTGATAACAGTCTTCATTTTTGGAACTACAGTAACTTCTAATAATTTGCATGCCTGGAGTTGATCCACAGCGAGTACTATTTTAGGCGCAGTTAAAGATTCGCCCGATGCAAGTATCACTTTGTTTTCGCTTAAAGAAGCAACTTTGGAATTAAGCCTAATTCGAGCAGGATCAAGCATGGTTAAAAGCTGGCGTGGAATCGCCTCCATGCCTTCAGCAGGTAGGCAAATATCACCAAGCGCCATCATTCGAAAATTAAAATCGAAGGCCCTGCTGGAAGTTGAAAGTTCATTTTCAAGAAATATTCCAGAGTAAAGAGGCTTGAAGAATCGATCGATGATGGCATCAGAAAACCCAAAAGTCTTCAGCCTTTGCAGAGTTGTAACTTCGGGCTTTTGCAAAAGTTTTTCAATTGTTTCAAAAGCTACCTGAGTGCGCAATATGCCCACCAGCAATTTATCTTTCAAGGAACCTATCGGAGAAAACAAACCCTTGGCTGCGGTGTATAGATCTCGAAATGGATCTGCAAGCCTGTGAAATTTATCCTGATAGCGAATCATTGCGCCTGGAAAAAAGCTTTTCAACTTAAGATTTGGATAAGAAAGAATTTGCTTCGCATCGGGATAAGCTGTTTGCAAAACTTGGAATCCACGATCAAGCTGAAACCCCTCGACAACATCGGTTCTTATTCTGCCACCAACTTTTTCTGCACCATCCAACAACAAATAATGAATGCCCTGTTTTTGCAGAATACGAGCGCAACTTAAACCAGCGAGGCCAGCACCAATGATTATCACATCCGCATCAGAAATCATCAAAACCATCCGTTGATTAATGTAAAAGAAAAATTCAGCCTCTGTATCAATGATAGTTGCACGGATGCAGAATCAAAATACACAGGCTGAATTATTAATCTTGTTGCTGATTAATCAAGGCAATGTGCGCCATGGGTTATGGCTGCGCCCATTCGAAGCAGCGAGGCAATCATGATGGTTTCAGCGATTTCCTGTTCGGTAACACCAGCGTGCTTGGCTTTTTCCTTGTGGATTTCCAGGCAATAAGTGCATTGTGTGGTCATTGCAACTGCAAGTGCGATAAGTTCCTTATTCTTGACCGAGATCGCACCTTCCTGCATGACTTGCTTGCTGAATTGCCTATAAGAGGCATAAGCCTCAGGAACAAGTTGTGGCATTTTCTTAAGTTTATCTAGCTGCTTCATATCATACATGGATCAAACTCCTTTTAGGGTTAGGTAAATTAGACAACATGAAAAGTTTATAGCGAACCAAGATAGAGTCACAGTAAAAAATCTTAGATTCCCAGCGAGTGAAAAAGCATGAATATTTAAAGGACTTGAGATAGCGAAGTGATTACGGAGGTTTCCCAGTCCCCTTTAAACCTTTAATCCCCTACCTTTTGACACTGATTTTCAAAACTTTTCTTTTTTTCTTTCAGGTTAGATTCCATAACTTCATCGCTCCTGCGAATAATCTATATAGAAACATTGGCTCGCTTTTTAAGGAACAATCTCATGGTAAAACAAATTCTTAAGCCGTTACAAATTTTGGGTAGTCTAGCTGTGCTGGGTTTTTCAGCAGGCTGGTCAGAAGCACAAATCGTATCTGCACCCGCAAATTTCAAGAGTGGCCCCGGAACTGCAAGGCCCGCTTATTCTTACGCACCGCCCACCGCACCCAATGCCTTCCAGCAAGGCGGGTACAAAATTTCTTCCATTACTCCCGGATTGGCAGCAGATCGTTACGGGTTCAAAAATGGGGATGTGATTATCCAGGTGAATGGAAAGCCATTCAGAACAGAAGACGACTTCAACGGGCTACTACGCCAAAGCAGCTTCGGATCAAAAATCACTTATTTTGAAGCAGGATCTGGGGTTGTAAAAATGCGGGAAGTAAAACATGTATTTGCAAGGCTTGGCATTTCAGGTCAGATTGTGCCCTTGAATGCACCAACCGCAATGCCTGCTGCTTTTCCAGCGGGAGCTTTGCCTCCAGGAGCTTTACCGCCAGGGCCGATTGGATTGCCGCCGGGCGCAATCATTCCGCCACAAAACAACTCGTCAGGGCCAATATTACCCGGAGTCTAACTATTTAGATTTCATGGTTAGAAATTAAGTTGGCTAAGCCAAGTATCGATGGTCAGCCAAACTTCCGCCTTGCAGTCATCCTGCAATAAAACGTGCCTGCCATCTGGGATTTCGACATAGGTTAAAAGATCTGTTGGAGCAGCATCTGCAAATTGTCGAGATCCCAGATGAGAAGTAACTTTATCGCCAGTGCCATGCACTAACAGAGTAGGGGTTTGCAAAACTTGGGGGTTTTTCAAAAGCCTTTGAGCAGCTTTAGAGCATTGCAAATAGAGACCGACAGAAACTTTGCGATGAATGAGAGTATCGCTCTTAAAAGACTCGATGAAATCGCGGTCACGCGAAAGATCTTCATAATTCAACTTGTTATCAAACGCAATCGATGAAGCAATCATGTTCATCAATGCTGCAGAATTCTCGAGCCACCAAGGCAACTTAAACGGAAGTGAAAGCCAGGGCGCAAGGGCGATACAGGCATGAATGCTTTGAGGGTAGTTCATGGAATAAGCCAAGGCCAGTTGGCCGCCAAGGCTATTGCCCAAAAGCACGATCGGAATATCGGGGTGCATCTTTTCAAGCTCGCCTTGAAAAAGCCGAAGGTCATCAATCAAGGTTTCGTAGGAAGCAGCATGCCCTCTAGGGCCTTCTGATTTTCCACAGCCTCGCCTATCAAAACCATAAACAGCAAACCCTTTGTTTTCTAGTTTGCTTGCAATGTGTTCATATCTTCCAGAATGGTCTGCTAATCCATGCACACACCAAATAATGCACTTGATAGGGCATTCAGGTTGCCAACCCTGCCAATAAAGGCGCAACCTATCCTTACCCAGAAAATTACCTTCAAAATGATACATCTAGCTTTTAACCTTCTTCTTCCCTTTATCATTGGCCGATAAAAAATCTTCAATGATAATAATACCATCTGCAACTGCAGAGATGCAAAATAACTTGGTTATCAGGAGCATTAGCATGAAATCCACCACGGAACATCTTACTTTTAATCTTCCCGAAAGAATGGGATTTTTAAATATAACCTCTCAAGTTGAAGATATTGTCAAAAAAAGCGGCGTAAAGGAAGGACTTATGCTTTGTAATGCCATGCATATCACTGCCTCGGTTTTCATTAATGACGATGAACCGGGCTTGCATCACGATTACAAAAAATGGCT
>DBCB01000049.1:0-165 GCA_002303765.1 Planctomycetaceae bacterium UBA969 | reverse complement strand
GAAGCTTTGGCTCCTTTCAATCCTTCAGCGCAAATCTACCACCACAACCGCACGGGCGAAGACAATGCAGATGCCCATATGAAAAGGCAGATCATGGGCCGTGAGGTCGTGGTTGCAATCACTCAAGGCAAGTTGGATTTCGGCCCTTGGGAACAAATTTTTTAT
>DBCB01000305.1:19797-24009 GCA_002303765.1 Planctomycetaceae bacterium UBA969 | reverse complement strand
AAGAGGGTTGGGAGTTGGGGGAAATAAAAGAAAAAAAGAAAGTAAAAGAGTAAAAAAAGTAAAAGGAAAAAGTGACGGGGCCTAGTGTTATTTGCCATCGAGAACTTTATCAAAGAGTTTGAATGCTGCTTCTCGCATTTCCGGGTTGAAGTCGTGTCCGCCTTCTGGGTGAAGCACCTTCAAATTCTCGGGCTTCTTATAGAGCGAAAAAATCTTGCCTGCAGATGCAGCAACTCTATCCACACTATCTGCTTTAAAATTGCTATCCATGGTAGGCGAGATGATAAGAGTATTTCGGGGTGCAAGTGCGCCAATCATTTCGTGAAAATCAAACGGGATTTGTTCGAGCCTTCCTTTATAGGATGCGAGCTTAGGCATGTATCTCGTTTGGCACCAGCCTTTCTCCAACTCCCAGACCTTGGGGTTACCACCCATGTAATCGAGATAAGAATCTAACCCACAACTAGAGACAATCACTTTGATGCGTTCATCAAAAACAGCGGTGTAGACGGAGTTATGCCCACCAAGAGATTGGCCCACTGCGCCAAAGTTATTGTGCGCAAGGTAAGGCAGAGTTTCCAGATAATCAAGACCACGGATATTATCCCAGACTGCTTTTAGCGTGCCACTTTCCCAACCCAAAGCTTTAATATCAGGCTGATACTTTGCAAGCAGCGGATAACTAGGCGATAAGGTAATATAGCCCCGTTGGGTTAATTCCATCGCATAACCACGATTGGCAACATTGCCTATGCCTACGACGGTGCCATGGCCTATTTGATTATTAGTACCATGCAGGCAAAGCACCGCGCTTGCTTTTCTTTTTCCTGAAAGCACATCCTTAGGGATGCAAAGATAAGCTGTCACCCGGGAGTTGGGCTCGCTGGCATAGGAGATTAATTTTCGCACGTAGGTGCCACCATCAAATTCTTCTTCGACTTTAACTTCTAAAGCGATGCGTTTTTCCTTTCCGGGCAGTTTCCCCATCACGGATTCCATACCCCGGATGATCTCCGCTTTGCGCTTTTGCCAATCTTCCGTGGTGGTGACGGGAGTGGGTTTGCCCATGGCATTTCTAAAGAGCAAAAGATTTTCGCGAGGTAATCGCTCTAAAATATCAGGTTTATCTTGATAGCCATAGCATGAGCAAAGAAGAAGTAATGAAAGGCTGGATGACCACATAACGAATTCCTCAAAGGGTATGATCCACCAAGTTTACCTTAAAGTTTGTGCAAGCGAAAGTAATTGATTAGAGTATCTTAGTTATATCAATGTTTTGAAATCGTAATAAGTTAGAAAGATATTGTCTTGGATTTATCACACATCTTGCTGCTGGGGTTATTATTTTTTCTAGCTGCGTTGCTGTATTCTTCGGTAGGCCATGCTGGCGCATCCGCATACATTGCAGCAATGGTTCTTATGGGGGTCGCCCCCAGCATCATCAAACCGACAGCATTTATCCTCAATATTTTTGTGGCTAGCCTAGTGACTTATCAGTTTCGAAAGGAGGGATACTTCCAATGGAAATTATTCTGGCCTTTTGCAATCGCATCAGTGCCATCAGCTTTTTTGGCATCGTATGCATCCTTACCATTAAGCTGGTTTAAATTAGGCTTGGTGGTAATTCTTTTATTGGGAGCATTGAGGTTGTTCTTGCATAATGATGATTCAAAACCTTGGTATCCGAACCGCTTTAGTAAATACAAAGGGATGATAATAGGTGGGATGATAGGCGGACTTTCGGGCCTGACGGGAACAGGTGGGGGGATATTTCTATCGCCCATCATACTTTTTTCGGGCTGGGCCAACACCCGCACCACATCTGGAATCAGCGCAGCTTTTATTCTGGTGAATTCCATCGCAGGCCTGATGGGATGCATCGCTTCCACCCATTTTATACCCGAGGCAATTTTCCTTTGGGTTCCCATCGTTGCCTTCGCTGGGTTTCTAGGCAGCCAATTAGGAACTCGAAAACTTCCCCCGAGAATCCTTTTACGATTTCTCGGGCTGGTTATGGTAATAGCTGCCTGCAAACTTATGTTTTAATAATCGCTGGATATCACATCTAAAATCGTATATGATTTAGGCTCGTTCTTTTATTATTAAAGGATCAGCCATGGCAGAAAATCCCAAAACCGATAGTTTCCTCAACCCAAAAGATCACCGGATTGGCATTTATATCAAATGGCCCTACCTAGTTGCTTTTACGGTGCTAGCGTTAACCCCCGTTGCGATGGCGTGGGCCCAATACTTTCTTATGGGCCTACCTTCCCTACCCGAAAGCCCCAAGGTTATTCCCGAATCGTTTAACGACCCGATCGGCTTTCCTGTATGGCTGCGCATCAATCACTTTGTCAACTTTTTCTTGATGGTGCTTCTGGTGCGAAGCGGGCTCTCTATTCTTGTAGATCACCCAAGGCTTTACTGGAACGATCATTGCACCCTCGGTTCCGAATGGATCCGATTCACCCCAATCGTGGTGCCTAAAGATTCCGTCTGGACTGCCAAGCAAGATAGCAGATATCTATCGCCCTGGATCGGGCTTCCCGGTTTCAGGCATACCGTCGGCATCGCCCGCATCTGGCATTTCCTTAGCGCATTCTTCTGGTTCGGCAACGGCCTTATCTTTGTGGGGTTATTGTTCTTCACGAATCAATGGAAACGGCTGGTGCCCGTGGATTTCCAGATCTTCCTCGATGCCTGGTCGGTACAAGTGCACTATGCAACCTTTCACCTTCCTGTCGAACCTAACGGCTTTTACAAGTACAACCCACTGCAGCAACTTTCGTACTTTGGCGTGGTCTTTGCAATCGCACCAATCACCTTCCTAACAGGCTTGGCGATGTCTCCCGCAATAGATAACCGCTTCAAATGGTACCCCTATTTATTTGGCGGCAGGCAGTGCGCCCGTTCCATTCACTTCCTAGCATTATTAGGTTACCTTGGATTTCTGGTCCCCCATGTGACCATGGTAATCATCACTGGCTTTGCCCAGAACATGAACCACATCGTTTTTGGTACTGATGATACCAACCCGATGGGCATGATAGTCGGGCTATCTGCAATTGCCCTGACAGCAGCATTCTGCCTGTTCGCAAACTGGTTCTCTTGGACAAATCCACGATGGTTACAACTTACATCTCGTACCATCCTTGGGTTCTTCAAGAGGCTTTTCGTCAACAAGATGGAATCCGTGGTCCAGTATAAAAAAGAAAACATCTCTCCCTATTTCTGGCCCAATGGCAACCTTCCAATCTGCGATGAATGGAAAAACCTTTCTGCAAACAACTTCAAGGACTACCGCTTGAAAGTATTCGGGCTGGTCGAAAACCCGATCGAACTTTCACTTGAAGATATGGCGAAGATTGCAAAACAAGATCAAGTCACCATGCATCATTGCATTCAGGGATGGTCGGGGATCGCCCACTGGGGCGGGATACCCGTTCACAAAATCATCGAAATGGTGAAACCACACAAGGATGTCAAAACGGTTGTCTTTCATTCCTACGGCGAAGGATTGCATGGCGGAGAATATTACGACACACTCACTCTTTACAATGCTCAACATGATCTCACCCTTCTTGCATTCGAAATGAATTACGAGAAACTCCCACTTATTTATGGTGCGCCACTCCGGTTGCGTGCTGAAAACCAACTTGGTTTCAAGATGGTCAAGTGGATCAAGTCGATCGAGTTTGTTACTTCCGAAAAAGCGGTAGGCAAAGGCTTTGGTGGCAAGAACGAAGATGATGAATACTACCCCATGCTTGCCAACATTTAAAATAGGCCAACTCAAATGCTAGACGAAGCCAGCAGGATCAAAGATTTTCCTTCACTCGGAAACAGGATCTACTTTAACTCTGCTGCAGAGGGTATCCCGCCACTTTCTGTAAAGGATGCACTGCTTCAATATTTCCAAGATAAACTTCTTGGAATGGATGGCAGATTGCTACACGAAGCTCAATGGAATGCCACCCGTGAACTCGTCGCTTCTTTCTATAATCTAACACCTAACGAAATCGGTTTATGCTCCTGCTCTTCTGAAGCCTACAACCTTGCAGCAATGGCTTTGCATTTGAAGGCGGGCGATGAAGTTGTGATCAATGATCTTGATTTTCCAGCAGGCGCAACCCCTTGGCTGCAGGAAGGATGCCCTGCAACCGTAAAAGTTTGGCGGAGTCGAAATGGCATCTTGCAATTCGAAGATCTTGT
>DBCB01000305.1:0-19700 GCA_002303765.1 Planctomycetaceae bacterium UBA969 | reverse complement strand
AATCTTGTAGAGATCGTACGAAAGCATTCACCCAGCCTTTTGGCAGTGGATGTTACCCAAGCGTTGGGCAGAATCCCCATGCAACTTCAGGGTGTTGATTTGATAATCAGCAGCACCCACAAATGGATTCTTGCAAGCCATGGTGGCGGCTTAGTTGGAGTACCTTCTGCTAAAAACAATTCTCTTACTGTTCCCGCAGGTGGTTGGTTCAATCTTGAAGAGCCCTTTGGCGCTAACCGCTTTACCGAAGCTAAAAGTAAACCAGGCGCAGCAAGCTTTGCAGTGGGCATGCCGAACTACCCAGCCATTTATGCGATCCGCGCTGGGCTGCAATACATCCAATCCATCGGAGTTGAAAAAATCGATGCTGCAACACGACCTTTGGTTTTGCATTGCCTCGAAGAGTTGGCAAAATTGCCCATCGAACTGATCACACCCACGAATCCAGAACATGTTGCGGGCATCTTGGCGTTTCGACATCCCAAAGCTGATGTTATTCATGCTCATCTAAAATCAAAAAACATTCATGTGATGGGCAATGCTGGGCGATTGAGAATTGCAATCCATGGCTACAACACCCATGGAAATGTGGAAGTGCTGCTTCAGGAATTAAAAACAGCGCTAAAGCAAGTGGGTTGATCACCAAATGTGATTTGCATTTGTTGCAATCACTTCTCGCTAGGCTAAAAGATACTTAAGAAAAGATTTCCTGAGCCACCTTCCCCGCCACATCGGTCAACCTGAAATCACGGCCTGCGTATCTATAAGTAAGCTGGGTATGGTCAAGGCCCATCAAGGCCAAGAGGGTGGCATGAAAATCGTTGTTGTGCATTCTACCTTCAACAGCTTTGATACCGTATTCATCCGTGACGCCATAACTAAAGCCTTTTTTGACACCCGCACCCACCATGAACATTGGGTAGCCAGTAATGTTGTGGTCACGGCCATCCTTGCCTTGTTCGGTGGGAAGCCTGCCGAATTCGCTGCCGAATAAAACTAAAGTTTCTTCAAGAAGGCCCCGTTGATCAAGGTCTGCAAGCAGGGCAGCAACGGGTTGATCGATGGAGCCACAGCGATCTATCAAGCCCTTGTGAAGATTATTATGATGATCCCAACCTGGTTGACAAATCTCAACAAAACGAACCCCTGCTTCGCTTAATCTGCGTGCCATGATACATTGGCGGGCAAAGCTAGAAGTGGCGTTTCTATCTACGCCATAGGCATCCTTGGTGCGTTGAGATTCCCTGGAGATATCAAGGAGCTCGGGCACTTTGTGCTGCATTTTAAAACCGAGTTCATAGTTCTGGATGATGCCTTCCAAAGAATCAGGAGCACCGGCAGAAGAAGCCAAATCACGGTTCATGGCTTGAATCAAATCAAGTTGTTTACGTTGCAACAAAGTATCGGAAGAAGGCCTAAGGTTGGGAAGATTGCCTTTGTCATCAATTCTGGTTCCTTGAAAGTGAGCAGGTAGAAACGCACTTCCGAAATTAACCGAACCACCAAAGTTTGGCGGTGGATTGATGGTGATGTAGCCTGGCAAATCTTGGTTTTCGCTACCAAGGCCATAAAGAAGCCAAGCACCCATGCTAGGGCGGGTAAGAGCAGCATTGGCACTCCCGGTATGCAATTGGACAACGGCTTGGGGATGTGCGGGGGTATCGGTGTACAAGCCTCTGAGCCAGCAAATCTTATCCGCATGGGTGGCCATGTTGGGCAACAGCTCTGAAAACCACGAGCCCGTTTGGCCATGTTGGGAAAACTTGAATTTTGAAGCAGTGAGCGTTCCACCCCCTGGGCCAGATTTTCCATCATCTTTGATCAATTGGGGCTTGTAATCGAAAGTATCATGATGCGACATCGAGCCATTCATATGCACGAAGATAAGGCGCTTTGCCTTAGGAGTGAAGTGGGGCTCTTTGGGCGCCAAAGGCTTTGCGGAATCTTTTACTGCGCCTTTAGCTTGCTGACCTATCAAGCCTGCGAGGGCAAGCATGCCAAAGCCGCCACTTGCTGATTTTAAAACCTGCCTACGAGAAACTTCTATCATGGCATCATCCTTTTATTACAAAGCATTCGTTTGAATTATTTAATAAACCTGAACTCCGCAGAAGCATACAAAGCCTGCACCAAAGCGAGCCAAGCAGCAGTTTTACCATCTTTTGGCAAGACTTCTTCATCGTTTGATAATTCGCCCTCTTGTTCGATCTGGTCAGGGTTTGCGGGAGGGGCATTTTTTTTCTTGGCGTTCTGCTTGGCTTGAACAGTCTTCTTCATATTTGGTTTTGGTGGGTACTTCAACTCTCTTGCAGCAGATTCATAATCTGCCAAAAAGGTGTTACCCCTCTCCAATTCTTTTTCATTCGGAATACGACCAAGCATAAGTTGATACGCCTGCTTAATTTTTTCATCATCAGAACTATTTGAGTTCTGCAAAAGCTTTTCTGCAAGCACTAAAGATTGCCTTCTTACAAATGAAGAATTAAGTACAAACAAAGCCTGGCCTGGCACCGTAGTGGAATCGCGGTTACCCGTCACCAAGGTTTGATCCACGGGGTCGAAGGCTTCAAGATCTTTCGGAGTAAGGCCGCGCAAAAGTGGCAGGTAAATACTTCGATAAGAACTCTTCGCTGCTGAATCGTGAATCTGTTTCGCTTCGCCACCATTGTCGCGAATCTCTTTCATTTTAAAATTGTTTGTAGGTGAACCTGAAATCCTATTCGAATTAAGCTGCCCACCTGTGGCAAGCATGGCATCGCGAAACTCTTCCGCAGTTAAACTGCGAGGCGAATGGTGCCAAACCAACGAATTTGCAGGGTCAACCTGATGATGTTTTTCGGTTGATTGCGAGGATAATTGATAAGCCTTGGTAAGCACGAGGGTGCGGACAAGCTTTTTGATACTCCACCCATCTTGCATGAATTGGCGGGATAAATAATCGAGGAGTTCTGGATTCGAGGGTTTGTCACCCGAAACGCCAAAGTTGTCAACCGTAGAAACAATGCCCCTGCCAAAAAGATGAGCCCAAACCCGGTTCACAATCACCCTCGATGCAAGCGGATTTTGTTCGCTAATCAACCATTGTGCAAGTTCCAACCTGCCACTTTGCTGCTTGTTGACAGGCTTGGCATCAGGTACATGAAAAGCAGTAAGATACCCACGGGGCCAAACTGGGCCAAGTTTTTCCGCTTCACCACGGATGCGAACCTCGGTATCCGCAATCACATTAGAATCCCGCACGCCATGCGCAGACTGTGACTCCTGGGCGGAATCCATCATTGCGGATAAATCTGATTGTAGTTTTTCCAACTTTAAGCGGAATTTTTTCTGTTCTGGTTCGCCATTGGCATCAGGTTTCAAGCCTTTGGGAGTGCCTTTGATTTCCTCCCACGCCTTCTTAGCATCTTCAATTTCTGACTGAAGCTTGATACGCTTTTCTTCGGGCACCTGAGAAACAGCGCCCTTAAGCTTGACCAAATTATCAGGAACATAATAAGCCAGTCCGCCCCCACCCATCAGATTTCTCAACCCAGAGGCATTATCGGTACTGGTGAATATCCCCGCCAATGAGTAGTAATCGGTTTGTGGAATGGGATCAAATTTATGATCATGGCATCGAGCACAACTTACAGTAAGACCAAGAACGGAACGAGTAACCACATCAATCTGCTCATCCACATTATCCATGATGAATCGTGTTTTGAAGCGCTGGTTTACATCCTTGACTCCCAAGGCAAGAAAACCCGTTGCAATCTTCAGGCGGTTTGAATCTTCAACATTTTTAGGGGAAAGAAGATCGCCAGCGACCTGCTCTTTGATGAATTGATTAAAAGGCAGATCCGCATTGAAACTATCGATGACATAATCGCGGTACCTCCAAGCATAGGGATACGGAATATTTCTGCTTGGGCCTGTGGATTCACCATACCTTGCAACATCAAGCCAGTGCCTGCCCCAACTTTCGCCAAAGGCCTTTGCTGCGAGAAGCCTATCCACCAGATTTTCCAACGCATTGGGGTTGGTATCATTGACAAAGCTTTGGATTTCGGCAGGCGTGGGGGGCAAACCGGTCAAATCAAAAGTCAATCTTCTTATCAAGCTAACCCGATCAGCATCAGCAACAGGTTGCAACCCCGCTGCATCCATCTTCGAAAATACAAACCTGTCCACGCTCGACTTAGACCATAAGGCATCTTTTACTTCTGGAACCTTGGGGTTTGCTATCGGTTGCCAGGCCCAATGTTCTTTCTTTAATTTTTCATAGGTGGGCCTGCTTTGGCCCAATGCAAAAGGTAACTTGACCGCAGGCCATACCGCCCCATCTTCGATCCATTTCTTCAAGATGTTGATTTGTGTATCGTTTAATTTTTCACCCTGCAAAGGCATCTGCTTATTCGCACCACTCGAGACCCTTTTAAGCAATAACCCCTGATCAGGTTTCCCCGCAACGATTGCTGGCCCATTCTTCCCGCCAACAATAAGGCCCTTGCGATCGTCCACCCGCAAATCACCTGAAGGTTTGGTATCTGCACTATGGCAGGCATAACAATGATTCACCAAAATCGGCCTGACATTCTTTTCAAAATATTCAACCTTGGAAGCATCCGGGTCTGCAGACAATACAACATTTTTATCAGGCGCTTTTTTATTTTTGCCAGGAGATACTTTTTTAACTTCCGGAACAGCGGCAGTTGCAATTTCAATAATTGCAAATCCCAATGCCACGATCATCAATTTCGAGCGAATTATTTTTGGCAGGTTTAACATCATTCATCCCATTCCAATTGGGCAAAATACCAAGCATGATTTACGATTAACTATAATCTTAAACCCCTATAGCACAGAAATGGTCCGCTAAACGATTATTTTTCCCAAAATATAGCTTTGAACATCATTCGCCACAACCTATTCCAAAACATAGGCTTATAGCTGTTACAACAAGATCAATCCTTTAAAACACGATCCTTTTTAAGCTTAAATACTTACCCTAAATCGGGATAACCCGTGGTTCACCATTAGGCATTGCCCCCAAAGGCCCCTTCGCTTTAAAAGGCATAAAATAATTCCATTCATAAAGGCCTTCGCTTTAAGCCACTTATCTCATTACAATTCAACCTTGTGCTTAATTAAAATCAGACCTGGATTTCATCGATGGCTTATTCTCATGTAATTCGTGGCGAACAATATAACTTCGCAGATCTTAAAGCACTTTTAGCCAAGGCCAATGAACCCAAATCCGGAGATTTACTTGCAGGCATTGCTGCGAAAAATGAAAGAGAACGCATCGCTGCAAAAATGGCCCTTGCAGATCTACCCCTAAGCGAATTCCTTGCGCACCCAATTCTCGATCCCGATTCTGATGATGTCTCTAAAGTAATATTCGACACCCATAACTCCGTTGCGTTTAAACCCATTGCATCACTTACCGTTGGCGAACTACGAGAATACTTATTGCAGGATTTGCCCCAGGGAGCAGAAGTTAAAAAGCTTCAACAGGGGCTTACCCCGGAAATGGTCGCAGCAGTCACCAAGCTGCTTGCCAACAAAGAGTTGATTGCAATTGCAGCTAAGATTAAAAACATCGCTCGCTGCAGAAACACCACCGGCGTTGCAGGAACCCTAGGCGTTCGCATCCAACCGAACCACCCCACCGATAACACCGCTGGCATTGCAGCATCCTGCATTGATGGCTTGCTCATGGGGGCGGGCGATGCAGTAATAGGCGTCAACCCTGCGGTAGATTCCATTGATTCCGTTTCCGCAATTTTGAAATCCATCGATCATGTAATCACCTCGCTGAATATTCCAACCCAAGGATGCTGCCTAGCACACATCACTACCCAGTTGGCAGCCATGAAGAAAAACGCTCCTGTCGATCTTTTATTTCAATCCATAGGTGGTACTCAAAAAACTAATGAAAGCTTTGGCATCTCTCTTGCATTGCTTAAGGAAGGCAAAGAGCAAGTGCTGGAACATCACACATCCAGAAATGTTAATTGGTTGGGCAACCAAGCCATGTATTTTGAAACCGGGCAAGGAAGTTCGCTTTCTGCAAATGCCCATCATGGTATTGATCAACTTACCCTCGAGGCACGGGCCTATGGCTTGGCTCGAACCTTCGACCCTTTTCTTGTAAACAGTGTGGTTGGTTTCATCGGGCCCGAATATCTTTTTGATGAAAGACAGATCATTCGTGCAGGGCTTGAAGATCACTTCATGGGAAAATTGCTAGGCCTTCCAATGGGGGTTGATGTTTGCTTTACCAACCATGCAGAAGCGGATCACAACTCGCTTGATAACCTGCTTCTTTTACTCGCCAACGCGGGGGTTAATTACATCATGGGGGTTCCAGCAGGCGATGATGTGATGCTTAGTTATCAAACTACAAGCTATCACGATGCAGCCATGGTAAAGTCATTGCTTGATCTTAAAGCTGCACCTGAATTCCAAACATGGCTTGAACATAATGGAATTATGAAAGGCTCTTCGCTTTGTGGCAAAGACCGAGCTTTTACAGTTATGAAAAATATTCTTCCACTTCTCGAAAACACCAAGGATGCTTGATGAACCCCAATGACAACCATGCCACCGAAGACCAAAAAGATCTTGCCAAGATGGGTTACGAGCAAGAGCTTTTCCGGGGCTTTAGTGCGTTTTCCAACTATGCGCTTTCCTTGTCCATCATTTGTATTCTTGCAGGTGGCATCACCTCTTTTCATGTCGGGTATTGCGCAGCTGGCCCCGCAGCTATTGGCATAGGCTGGCCCGTTGCTTGCTTATTTTCATTCGCAGTAGCAGCAGCCATGGCCCAAATCGCATCTGCTTTTCCCACCGCAGGCGGCCTCTACCACTGGGGCTCACTTTTAGGTGGCCGGGGATGGGGATGGGTTACCGCTTGGTTCAACCTTGCGGGCATAGTTACCATCCTTGCTGCAATCAATGTGGGCACTTGGAACTTCATTGAAAGCAGTATTTACGGCAGCACAGATCTAGGAGACTTCGCCCAAGTGATTGCTGTTTCTGTCATAACTTTTTCCCAACTTGCTATCAATCTTTTTGGCATGCGAATTGTCAACCCCATGACTATCTTCAGTGGCTACTGGATTCTTATTGTAACCGTTGCATTGGTTGTTTTGATGCTGATTTTCGGCGGGCCTGTGCATCCCGAAAGACTTTTCCAATTCGAAAACTTTAGCGGCCTTCCCGAGGGCGATAAACAAGTATGGCCCGCAAGCGAATCCATCGCTTGGCTGTTTTTCTTGGCTATGCTGCTTCCAGCCTACACCATCATCGGGTTTGATGGCTCCGCACATGCAGCAGAAGAAACAGTAAACGCTGCATCCGCAGTACCCAAAGCAATCATGCAAGCGGTTTTAATTTCTGGCATCGCAGGCTACATACTACTTGCAGTTGCAATCCTGGTAATTGATGACCCCAAACATATTGCAATGCAGGGTGACCGGGCATTTATCACCATCGTAGAACAATCCCTACCAAAACTTTTACAAGCACCTGCATTCATCGCAATTGTTCTTTCACAATACC
This sequence comes from Planctomycetaceae bacterium UBA969, assembly GCA_002303765.1. GTDB lineage: Bacteria > Planctomycetota > Planctomycetia > Gemmatales > Gemmataceae > UBA969. The sequence goes on along the minus strand of DBCB01000305.1, from coordinate 12,155 downwards.
TTTGTGGAATGTCGGTAATAACTGCGGCATCGCGCATGGCTTTTGCCTTTGCAAGAGATGGTGGCCTACCTTTTTCCAACTTCTTCAAGCAGGTTTCGCCTAAAACTCAAGTACCAACCAACGCTATCTTTTTAGTTTCTATCACAGCAATCCTGTTTACCCTTTATTCGCATCTTTATGACACCATCGCAGCGGCAGCCACCATCCTGCTTTATCTTTCCTACATGCTGCCTATCCTTGCAGGGTTTTTTGTGTATGGCAAAAGTTGGAAAAACATGGGCCCTTGGCATCTTGGAATCTGGTTTAAACCAATGGCATTATTAAGCACATTCGCTTCTTTTGGGATTGTTTGCATTGGCATCCAACCTCCCAATGAAAAAGCTGGTTATGCTGTGCTTGCACTCACCATTTTTCTCATTGCATTCTGGTTTACAGTAGCAAGGCACCGCTTTAAAGGCCCCCCTATTTCCCTGCAACAAATGCAGGAGAAATAATTGACTAGCTAATCCTAAAAATAGCGCAATTAAAAAGGCTGTATTTGCATATGGAACACTAATTAGCTATGATTTTATTACTTGTATTCAAAACATGATTAGTGGGGCTATATATCTTTGGGAAGACACGACAAAATACTTCAGACTATTTTAACTGGTAGATCTGATGCCAACATTCGATTTGCAGATATAGTCAACTTGCTTCTTAAACTTGGATTTTTTGAACGAATCAAGGGCGATCATCACATTTTTACCAAAGATAATGTCGAAGAGATTTTGAATATTCAACCAAAAGGATCGATGGCAAAACCTTATCAGGTCAAACAAGTACGAAATATAATTCTAAAATACGGAATAGGGGAGTCAACAAATGAGTAAATACGAGTTGATTTTATTTTGGAGCGAAGAAGATCAGGCATTTATTGTAGAAGTCCCCGAACTTCCTGGGTGCATGGCTGACGGCGCTTCTTATACTGAGGCAGTAGCCAATGCTGAAAAAGTAATTCAAGAATGGATTCAAACGGCTCAAGAAATGGGCAGACCAATTCCTACGCCGAGAGGCCGACTAAGGTTTGCTTAAAATAATTATGAACCATGAAGCTACATTACAAACGATTTGTAAATCCTTAACTCCAGCAAGAGTATTTGCACCTAGGAAAGGCACAGCCCTTTCTACCAAGGATTGGCTTTTACTTCGTGCGGATCATGCCTTCGCCCGCGATGCTGTTTTCGAATCGATCGACCTTGAACGCGATTTCCGAAGCGAGCGAATCGACCAAATGGGGCTGTTTGAAGTATCTTCCAAAGCAAATAACAGACATGAATATTTACTAAAACCCGACCTCGGCAGGCAATTAAATCCCCCTGATCGCAATCGCATCCAGCAACAATGCCCCTTCCAACCGCAACTACAAATCATTCTTGCAGATGGATTATCCCCCGCGGCTTTAAAATATCAGGGCCCGCCACTTCTCGACTCCCTTTGGGAACTTGCCCGTAATCAGGGTTGGACTCTTGGCAGGCCTTTCCTTGTTCATCAAGCACGCGTAGGGATTCTTAACGAAATTGGAAATCTAGTCGAACCGGAAATTGCAATTCTTCTCGTAGGCGAACGGCCCGGCTTAACCACAGCAAATAGTCTTTCCGCCTATCTTGCATACAAACCCAATCTTGGCCAGGATGATGCAAACCGCAATTTAATCTCGAACATCCATGGGAACGGTGTGGGGATCAAGGATGCCAGTGTTCGAATCATGGCGCTGGCACAATCAATGAGAAGCGCAAAAACTGGTGGTATCACCATCAAAGAAACTTTGACACTGGGAAAAGCACCAAGTGATTAAGAAGTGGGAAACGCATCTGCAAGAGAAACCACCAACCGTTTACCCACCGCATCTGCATATCGCAATAAGGTTTCCATGGTGGGATTGGGGCGCTGGCCTGTTTCCAGTTTTGATAATGCTGATTGATCCATCCCGGTAAGTTCTGTTAAGTCTGAAAGACTAAGGCCTTTGGCCTCGCGTGCAGATTTCAGTTCAATCATCAATTCTTGTAGATGATTTTTGGACGACATTCTTTGTTGATGGCTTTCAATCAAGCTGGGCAATTCGTTAGCCACCCGATTCCGAATAATATTCAATTTGGCCGATTCGTCTGAAGTAAGCTTTTCATTGCGAACGATGCGTTTCATTCTTGCTGCCTCCCTTATTGCTATGGTATTATAATACCATAACATTGATTTAAAAAATAATAGACACACAATAAGATCGAAAATCCCCCGAACTTGAGTTTTTAGATGACTGCACATTTATGGTTTGCTAAGCTTTTCAAATATTGGCGAGCACCAAGATACAATTAACTTTATTGAAAGTCATCATGTCTAAATTTTCTGGATTGCTTCTCTTCGTTTTTGGTTTAGCTTTATCATGCCAGCCAGTTGCAACAGCACAAGAAAAGAAACAAGATTCTAAATCCTATTATCCGCTTAAGACGGGTAACAAGTGGACATATCAGATTGAATCCGATACGGCTGCCAAAGGTTCAAAGTTAATCAACCAAATAGCAAAGATTGAAAAGATCGATGGTGTATCCCTTTCCAGATTAGAAACAACCGCAAAGGGAAAAGTTGTTGCTTCAGAACATCTAAGCATTAATGACAAAGGCATTTTTCGCAACAGATATAATGGCATAGAGGTATCGCCTCCCATTTGCATGCTTAAATTTCCCATCAAAAAAGGATCCACTTGGAAAGTCGAATCCAAAGTTGGCGAGGAAAAACTCTCTGTTTCATGCAAATCAGATGAGGAAGAAATCGAGGTTCCTGCAGGTAAATTCAAAACTGTGAAGGTGGTAATGGATGCAGAAGTGGTTGGTGCGGGCATAATCGTTAGTACAACTTACTGGTTTGCCCAAGGGGTTGGAGTTGTCAAGCAGCATGTTAATATCAACAGCATGCAATTTTCCATTCTGCTCGAAAAGTTTGAAGAAGAGAAGTAACCCAAAAGGTTTCTTTCTAATCAGAGTTTTTTCGCAGCGTTCTTAAACCTCTTCGAATGATGTAAGCAGTCTCCTTCGTAGGAGATTCTTTTTCCCAGCGCTTACATAGATCTTGAACCCAACCAGGTTTAGTTTTACTTGCATCATTAAGCCAATTGCCCACCGAGTTTCGCACATACATCGAATCATCGCAGCGCAAAGGCTCGAGTAAAAGTAATCCGAGTTCGGGATTTTCTTTCAATGCTGGAATATGATTGCACCAAACTCCCCGGGGCCTTGTTATCTCGCTTGCAAAACGCCTGATGTTCGCATCCCTATGCAAACTAAAGCCCATTAATAATAGCAAGGATTCTTCAAGCTGCGTGCTAATTCTTGGTCGGATTGCAAGCCATGCTGCTTCTCTTACGCTCATGTTCCCATCTGCAGCTAACGGCTGGATACGCTTCAAACTTTCCTGAAGTGAAAGCTCGCTTCGTTTGCCAATCATGAAACAAACCCAAGAGCGAACAATATCTGAGCGATGCTGTTTAAGCCTTCGAAGGGCAATCTCAAATTGCGCCTTGGTGGGAAACCCCTGAGCTAGCACCATCCCTAATATTTCCATCTTCTTAGGCGCGGTTTTGATTTTCAACAAACCAAAAGATTCTTCCAAAGGCTTTAGAAGGAATCCCCAGTTTTCTTTTTGAAACAGATTTCGAGCCAGTGATTCTTGATCTACCACCAGCCATTCTGCAAGATTGACGGTTTCGATAAGACCAAGGTCAAGCAGATTACGAACCTCTTTGGGTACGCCCGAAGTCGTGGTCGAACCCTTTCGTTTTAATACCTGCTCTGGAATCTGCAATTCAAAATGATTTCTTTGAATGTTTATTTCACCCTAACAGTGATACCACTTTGCATCTCTGGACTTCGATGAATTTTGTGAGTTTGTATGGAAAAATCTGATTCAAGTGCGCTGTAGATGTCGCAGAACTTTTGAGGATTACGATCCACCAAAGGAAACCAAGTAGAATGCACCTGCACCATAAGTTTATGGCCCGGCCTGAAAGTATGACAAATATCAGGCATGGTAAAACTCACCTTGGTTGGCTTGTTGGGCTCGAAGGGTTCGGGCTTGGAAAAGCTGTTTCGGAACTTGCCCCTGAAAGGTTCGCCTCGAATCAACATCTGGTAATTGCCCATACGAACCCCCGCGGGATTAGGTTCAAAATCTGGATAATCATTCGGAAAAACATCAATCACTTTCACCACCCAATCTGCATCTGTTCCGGTGGTGCTAACCCATAAGTCCACTTTTACAGGCCCTGCAAGGGTTAGATCACTCTTTAGTTCGGGGGTCTGATAAACCAGCACATCTGGCCTTCTAGCAGCTTGGCGTTGATCAGCAACCATGTATTCATAATCCATCTTGGTGGTGATGCGCTCCATGTAAGGCACAGGCTTGGAAGGGTCTGAAATATAAGAATCAAATCCTTCACTGAGGGTTGGTTTGGAAGTAAGGGTTCCTTTTTCTTGGAAGAATAACGACAAAGGTTTAGAGTCTTTAGGTGGCCAAGCATCATACTTGCGCCAAACATTGGTGCCTGTTTCAAACACATGGGCCTCGGGCTGCTTTAACGAACGAAAATCTTTGAGATGAAATTCAAAGAAGGGGAGCTCTATATTCTCACGGAAGTATTCAGCAGTTTTGGAATTGAAGCGGGCATTGCCCAGCGAATCGCCAGCACCCCGCGACCAACCGCCATGATCCCAAGGGCCCATCACCAAAGTATTATCGCATCCGGGGCTTTGTTTTTCCGTGGAGTTATAGCATTCGAGTGCACCAAAAAGGTTTTCCGCATCGAACCAACCTCCCACCGTCATCACCGCAGGCTTGATGTTTTTAAGATGAGGCCGTAGGTTCATTGCTTGCCACATGTCATCATAAGTGCCCCGCTTCATCATTTCATTCCAGAAAGAAACTCCTCCTTTAAGAAACTTCTTATCAGCGTTTGCTAGTGGGCCCATGTCGAGAAAAAACTGATAGCCATCGGGTGTTTCGTGATCGTGTGAAACTCTTGCGCCTTTGCGTGTGGGTTCAGGGCGTTCCTTGCCAAACCCCGACATGAAGTTAAATGCGTGGGGCAAAAACAAACAACCATTGTGATGAAAATCATCACCAACGAACCAATCAATCACAGGCGCTTGTGGGCTGCAGGCTTTAAGTGCAGGGTGGGCATCGATCATACCCGCAGCAGTATTAAACCCGGGGTAGGAAATACCGGACTGACCAACCCTGTCATTATGCCCTTTGACATTTTTCAAAAGCCACTCGATAGAATCGAAAGTATCTGTACTTTCATCAAAATCTTTGGGGCCTTTTTTGGGATTATGGGGCCTGACATTTTGAAAAGTACCTTCCGACATCCAGCGGCCTCTTACATCCTGATACACAAAGATATAGCCCGATTTCTGGAAGTAGGTGGAGGGCCCAAGTTTTTCACGGTAATTATCAATCCCATAGGGTGCAACGCTATAAGGCGTTCGATTAAGCATGAAAGGATAGGTTTTAGAATCATCCTTAGGCACATAAACCGCGGTGAATATTTTGATCCCATCGCGCATCGGGATTTGATATTCGTACTTTGTGTAGTTTGCCTTCACATGATCACGAAGTTGTTTTGCCTCATCCATAACTGGTGTGCTTGTTTGGCCTGGGCAGTTCAACAGCAAAAGAATTAATAACGAGCTCATTGCAACTCTTTCAACAAAGTTGGGATAGGAATTACCATTGTTTCATCTTCTTGTATCAAAGAAAAACATCAAGCTAAAACTAATATTTTATAAAGCGAGACTAGTTAAACCTGAACATCATCATTGCGAACACGGGGGGTGAAGACTAGACTGGTTTCACTTACTCTGATGAAAGCATTGAAGTTTTCAGGTAGCTCTAAAATGCCGGGCGATGTTTTCTCAATCACCACCGCAATACCAAACCCCAAGCCCACGCTGAAGTTCGCATTAGGCACCCGACTATCCATCAGCTTAGCGAGCACAAATTTCTGCATCTTAAAATCAGGACCTTCCGCATACTCGGGCTTGAACTCCATTAATTCCGCGGGTTTCATAAGCAGAGTATTTTTAGTCACATCAGCATTACGATAAATCACCAACTTACAAGTAAAATTGGGTTTGAAGTAATGATCAAAATGCTCTTTGGAAGAACCGCCAACCATTGCATCAATCGTAAGAGTGTAATGCCCTGCCCTGAAGTTTCGGATCTCTTGCGCCAGAAATACCTTATCCCCTTGCGCAACTTTTATCTTCTTTCCCTTAGCAGGCATGATACCGATCACAGCCTGATTTTTGCTGGTGTCTTTTGCCAGAGGAGTTTGCTGGAGAATCACCCCCATGTCAAATCCTTTGGATGCATCGCCCAAAGGGAAACCCTGCCAACCTTTAAGCCGCTTACCACTGCCTGCAAGCTGCAACGGTACCACTTCAGAAGCAGCCTGCTGCGATTTTTTATGCGTATCTGCAAAGCGGGTATTTAGTAACAATGCATCGCTGAATTCGGGAACGAATGCGATATTCCCAGTGGATTGGGTTCGCAACATCGTGGCTGGTTTTTCACCAAGGATTGCATCGAGAGGTTCACCATTGCTTAGATGAACATTTCTTCCAGTGTTTGCAATGTTGGGATAGATGGAATCGTAAGGTATGCCCAGCAGATGAAAAATAGTTGCAGTAAGATCCTGAGGTTCGTGCATTCCTGTTTTCGGATGCGCCCCATCTTTATCGCTAGAGCCATAAACCTGAGCCGTGCGAATTCCAGCACCCGCCATTACATAACTAAATACATGGCCCCAATGATCCCTTCCTGCTGCAGCGTTAATGCGGGGGGTTCTCCCAAACTCGCCAATGGCAACCACCAAGGTTTCTGCGAGTAATCCCCGTTCAGAAAGATCTTCGATAAGTGCGGTTAAAGAAACATCAAGCTGCGGGCAAAGCACATCCTGCACCCGATCGGAGTTTTGGGCATGCGTATCCCAAAGGGGATTATCAACCGCACTATCGCCGCCTTCGCGGGGCCAGTTGACATGAACCAACCTTGAACCAGCTTCTATCAACCTGCGCGCCAAAAGAACACTCTGCCCCCATTTGCCTTTACCATAGCGCTCGCGTGTCTTTTTTGATTCCTTAGAAATATCAAAAGCATCCAGCGCCTTGCCTCCTCTCAACAAACCAAAGGCATTCTGCACATGACTTTCGTAATCCTTCATCACACCTTGTTTTTCAATCTTGTGGAAATGTCTCTCGACTTGGGAAAGAAGAGATTCCCTCTGGTTCAATCTTAAAGGAGGCACATCCGCAGGAAGAGTAAACCCCTCCATCTTGAATTGACTACCACTAGGATCGCAAATTACTCTTTCAGGCTCCCAACGCTTTCCCATCCAGCCTGCGGTCTGCCCCGCAGGTTGCACATTATCGTTCAAGCGCATCACATCAGGCAGCCAAACCGAAGAGTAAGCGGGCAACTTTTCACTGGGCTTTAAAAGTTTTACGATAGACCCGATATAGGGCCAGTCAGTTGGAGCAATCTGCCTGGATTGCGTTCCACCGTACTTGTTGCCCGTCAATACCCAATAACCACTCGCATCATGCAAATCACTATGGGTGCATATCGATCGAACGATTGCAAGCTTATCGCAAATGGTGGCAATGCGAGGCAACAGTTCACAAATTTGTATGCCAGGCACATTGGTATTAATGGGCTTGAACTCGCCCCGGATATCAACAGGGGCATCAGGTTTTGGATCAAAGGTTTCGTGCTGGGGTGGCCCACCCTGCAACCAAAGAAATATCACATTCTTGGCTTTGCCAAAAGTGTTCCCACGAATCGGATTGCTAGAACCCCTTAATTGCGCTTCCAGCAACATGGGCAAGGTCAGCCCCATGGCTCCAAGGCCGCCCACTTGTAGCAACTCTCTACGATTCAATCTACTTTGGTTTTCGAAAATCTTAAACATGAAGGTTGAACCTCAGGCAGGTTTTACAACTTATAGCCTATCTTTAACACTTCATTTAAGCAAGAAAGGAATGCTCATTTCTTGCTGAAGAAATCCGGGGGTAATGAAAGAGACCAGACTTCGTTACATAGTGGAGGGATCATACCGCCTGCGATCCAGAGTTTATCTTTGAAAACAAAAGCAGAGTGCTCATGCCTTTCCTTCCAACTGGATTTGGCATCGAATCTAGCCCAGTTTTTACCATCCTTAGTCACCCATGAATCAGCCCAGTTTTTTGAGGGCTTATTCGACCAGCCACCCATAACCCAGATATGATCTCTATAGACAACTGAAGAAAACCACAGCCTTTCACTCCAAGGGGCTTTTTCAGACTCCTGAACCCAGTTAACTCCATCTGTGGAAGACCAGACATCGTTGTATGCAAAGTATTCTGGAACATAATTTCCCCCGCCAAAGACATAGATTTTATCATTGAGAACTGCAGCTTGATGATAGGCTCTGGGTGCCCACGGAGCGTTCTTAGATTCAAGCTTCCAATCCTTGCCATCTGCGGAAGACCAGACATCATTCTTAAGGCTATTCTTATCACCGAAGTAGTAATTTTCTGTACCTCCGAGAATCCAAAGCTTTCCTTTAAACTCAACAATTGCAGAAGCAAGCCTTGGTGACCATTGCGCCTTCGGAGTAATCTGCTTCCAATCAGAACCATCAGAGGAAGCCCAGACCTGATTGCTTGCGGAATGGCCAGGCAGCCTGCCATTGTGCCAACCACCCATCATCCACATCTGGTCTTTAAAGGAGATGGACATGGGCAGATCGGTATGAAGAATCGGAAGATCTTTATGGTTCAGGGTCCAATTTTTACCATCTGGAGAAGACCAAAGATCTCTGGGTGGTGCTTCTTTAGAGTTAAACCAACCTCCCAAGATCCAAAGTTTATCACGGTGCACAAACTCGCCTTGGGAGTCGCGTGCCTGCCAAGGTGCGCTCTTGGTTTCCATGATCCAATCTGGCCCTTGGATTGATTGAAGAGGTGAAAGAGGTTGTTTTTCCTGCGCTATTAACAAAGAAAAAGGTAAGAAGATTACGGCAAGCAAAAGTCTTGGAAGAAAAGAAGGCATGGGTAGGAACTCCTATGAGAGTCAAAACTAAAGGAAAAACCAGAGGAATGCAATTTGAAAAGGCCTGGCTCCTAATATTTAAATGATCAGGGTAACAGGGCACTAGAAGCAAAAGAATAGCCAAGGAATCAAAACACATCGTTAATTTGCGTTGCCAGTGAAGAAAAATCTCGTTCAACTTCTCCTTAGGTGCAAAACCTAGAAGTACAAATAAAGTGACCCATCCAGCGCAGTGAGATGGCTTGAAGACATTAAATAAAAGCTGTGAAGGTTAGAACTAAGGCTAGCGAAGCAAAGGGCCCTTTTCCCGGAGGGAAGAGGGTCGGGAGTTGATGGAAAACAAAAAGAGAAAAAGAAAGTAAAAAAGGGTGAGTGATTTAGAAGTGAGATTAAAAATCGGGAGTAACTTTGCCATCTGAGGGTAGGAGAAGAAGAGCCCAGACATAAATGGAAGTATCTTTGGTTAATTTGCGGGAGCTGCCATCTGCCATGAAAATATTCATGGTATGGTGTGGGGTTTGAGCCCGCCATCGATGGCAACAATCTTGATTATCGGGATTCAGATCAGAGGAACCAGCAAAGGGTTTGACCTGAAACATCATGGTATTGGGCACACCACTGGGGCCATCATAATCGCCTTTGGGGATTTCCATAACTTGTTCGGGAACAACAATACGGCCGCCTTCAGTTATTCCAAGGTTGTGTCGATTGGCGGCATAAAAAGCAACACGGCTTCTGCCATCGCAAAGTGCAAAGCCTTCTGCAGCGAGGATGGTGTTGGAAAGGCCATCAGAAACTGTGGTGAAGGAAACAGGTGGAGAAAAGAACCCGAGGTTGTTTTTGCTCCAAAGTCCAAAGGGAGCAGTTGCATCACCTTGAGAAGCACCAAGAATATTCCAATTGGCGAGGTAGTTGGTGGTGGCCCACCCCTCGGAAGAAAGAGAATTCAATGGAAGACTAGAATCGGAAGGGCAGCGAAGAAGTGAAATTGTTTTAGTACGAATCTTAGGATTCCAGATTCCAATGGAGGACGCAGCGGTGATATCTTGAACCGCACAAGCCGGGTTCCACTGATTGGTGCCGGGGTCAAGTGTTTTCACCATTGCACCAGTAGGGGGCATCGGCCTATCAGTATAACTCGCAGGTACCCAAATGGACTTACCACATGGGTTGGAATTTATCGAGGAAGAGCCGTTGTTATTGTTTGCAGAAACATCTGCATCAATCTGTTTGTACAGATTATCTAGTTCGATGTAAGGCAATAAGTGAACAATCCAACTACCAAAGACATTAGAGTTTTGCACATTGGTACCGCCGGTTGCCATGTCAATTGCAGGAAAAGTACCGTGGTAACTGGGCAATTTGCTATTCACTGTATGAAAGTTCGCCATCGCCAAGGATAATTGTCTGCCATTAGACATGCATTGCAATATGGCTGCAGATTCTCGAACTTTTTGCACTGCAGGAAGAAGCAAGCCAATCAAAATGCTAATGATTGCAATAACAACGAGAAGTTCGATGAGAGTGAATGCGTTTCGGGAGTTAGATTGATGGACTTTTAACAAAGGCATATCTAAGAAACCCATAAAAGTTAAAGTACAACGCTTGAAATGATTATAACCTGCAAAAAAAGGATATGAGTGAATAGTTAGGAAAATAGAAATAAAAAAAGCCGTCAGGCGATGTTACGCATGACGGCTTCGGATTAAACGGATCAAATTTACTTGGCAACAATCGGCTTAATCTGCAAGTTACGGAATCTTACAGGGTCGCTATGGCCAGCAAAGCCAAAGTGGCCTTCCTTCAAATCCTTGCCAGGATGTGGGCTTTTTGCCATGTAATCGGTGATCTTCGAAAGATCGGTATCAAGGATGATATTGCCATTAAGTTCAACCTTGATGGTAGAACCTTTGACCGTTACTTCCTGATAATTCCAAGTATTGGGAGCACGAAGGTAGCCACGGTGTGCAGCAGCCATGCCGTAAGAACTGCCATGATACTGGCGTGGGTCAAGCTTTGCGTATTTGGCATCTTCGTTATCAAGCACTTGAAGTTCGGTCATGCCAATGTAGGCGGAATCCTTGTTGCCACCTGGGTAGCGAATGGCAAGGCCATTGTTACCACCTGGGGGAACCATGAATTCAAGTCGAACGACAAAGTCGCTGTATTTCTTTTCAGTGTAAAGAACACCACCCTTGCCTTTTTTGCACTGGATGAAGTCATCAACAACTTCGTAGTTATCGCTGGACCCAGTCCAGCCCTTGAGGGTTTTGCCATCGAATATAGATTCGAATCCGGTGTTGCCTTTGCTTGCAAGATGCTTGTTGGCTTCTTCAGGAGAAAGTTCCTTGATGAAAATATTCTTCCAGCGAATTTCGCTGCCATGGGTTTGCAACTGAATTGCACCCTTATAAAGGAGTGGCATCTTGCGATCGAAAAAGTTTTCAAGGATTGCGTTATCTACAACAAGCTTATCGTTGAGGTAAATCGTAGTACGAGCGCCCACTTGGATAATGCGGAACTTATTCCATTCGCCAAAAGGTTTGTCAGCAAGAACAAGCGGATCTTTGCCTGGGGTGCCAGGGGAGTTATTCCAAAGGCCGCCAGAACCCTTGTCTGCACCAATCTTGAATTTTTCTTTATCGAGAAAATCCCAGATCTGCACTTGGGGAGTGTACTTAAGGTAGATACCGCTATCGCCCTTGGGCAGCATTTTGTATTCAAGGTGAAGTTCATAATCTGCGAATTCTTTTTCGGTGGTAAGATAAAGGCCCTTACCATCGTTAACGATTTCATTGCCTTCAACTTTCCAATGAGCCTGAATATCTTTCATGTTGGCTTCTTTGATCTTAGCTTGTTCAGCAGGTGGAAGTGCTTTGAACTTGCGTGGATCGGAAGTACCAAATCCCCACCAATTGCCAAAATCTTTGCCATTGAAAAGGTTCACAAATCCAGCAGGAGGGGTGGAAGAACTTACTGGTGCAGCTTTTTTAGGTTCAGACTTAGGAGCTTCTTTTTTTACTTCAGGCTTAGGG
>DBCB01000326.1:12935-13092 GCA_002303765.1 Planctomycetaceae bacterium UBA969 | reverse complement strand
CCAGCATCAATTCCGCTTTTTTATCAAGGTCGAACGAATAACCAAAGGAACTTTGTGCGCTTTCATTTTTAGCTACCGCTGATCCACCTTCAGTTTTGCCACCCACCCCAACACCGACTGCATCCGCTATCAACAATATAACCATCAAAGAAACCAA
>DBCB01000326.1:0-12886 GCA_002303765.1 Planctomycetaceae bacterium UBA969 | reverse complement strand
ATCAAGGGAATCGAAGATTTAAGCCCCTTTGCACCTTTCCTCAATGTCGGATCAACCTTAATGGTATCATCAGCTTCAGGAATATCGGTTGGGGGCGGGGCACCAGGAACAAAAACTGGCTGCTTAGTAAAAACTAACTCAGGCGCTGGCTCTGACCTTGGAGCGACATACTTTCCAGAAACTTGAACATTTACCTGCACTAGAAACTTCTGATTCCCATTGGAAGTGACTGCAATTTTTGAAGCTAACAATTCACCGGGCCTATCAGGAATTTGAGGAATAACAAATCCAAGAATCGCACTGCTACCTGTCAACTTGGGGTTTTTCGCAGTAATCCAGGATTGATCTGCAAAACCATGAGCGAAAACAGGCCTCTTATCTTCAGTCCCAACAGTCAACTCAAATGCGAGTTCCTGCCCTGGAGCACCTTCAAGATTGACCAACGTTTGATTAATAAAAGTTTTGGGCGGAGGTGTAAGACCTAAGGCCTCAAAAAACTGCTGAATAGCTCCAACTCCTGATGCGCTTGGCCCTTGCACAGGATAAGACCAGCCATTGCTTTCGTACCACTTGGCAACTGAGCCGTTTTCAAAAAGAATGGCAGATTCTTTAGCATTGGCTTTAGCTTTAGAAGCTATTTGCCTTGGGTTGAGAGCACCAGAGAGCGGCATAAGTTGAAATGGGGTGACAGGCACTTCAGCCCGAATTAACACCACCGAACTTCCACCGGAAGAATCAATTTTTAATTTGGCAACAAGCGGCTTATCCGATGCGCGTAATTTTTCAGGAACAACCCGAAGAGGAACAGTTAATTCACCAGTGGTTTGAAAATTCTTAACCGAAGCATTCCCAGTTTCCCCGATAGCAAGCCAGGTACTATCCGAAGTGATGGAACCAAAAAGAAGGCGCATACCCCCGTTTTCAATCGTAATTTTAATATCCCGCTTGGCTGTTCTACTTAGAACCCCAAGATTGATTTCCTGAGAAGAAAGATTAAGCCTTGCTTCAGATAACACCGAAGAAGGAAACTTCCCCAAGAGTTCATCTAAACCACGAGAGGAATCAGGGAATTTCGCAGCTTCCTTTGCAGCCATCGACAAATCGATACGACCAATGCTTGCAAGAAAAGATTCAAGAAACCCTTGTTTCAACATGTCAGCAGCGGGTTTAGATTCTTCATGACAGGCAATGGCAAGGTCGTCAAAATTAAGGCAGGAACGACCACTCATAAAAACAAATGGACTTGGGAATCTAAGGCTATTGATTGCAAGAGGGCCCGTTCCAGCAGCAGCACCGCCTAAAACAAAACCATCAAAATAGCAATAAACAGCTTCTTGTGGATTAACTCTGGAACACTTGGGGCAAGTCATCATCATGATTACTATTACTCACACAATCCAAGTTAGAGATTCAAAAAAAAAGCGCAGCCGTTATTTATCGAACTGCGCCAAGACATCAACTTTGAAGGCGCACTATTAAAGCATAACCTTCATTTGAATATTACCAATTTGCACCATGTCATTAGCCTTTAGTGGCATCTTCTGACCGGGGTAAATCTTATTTCTATTTAAGAAAGTACCGTTCGAACTATTAAGATCTTCGATTGTTATTTTGTTATCTTCAAACTCAATAACAGCGTGCTGCCTACTTGCCCAAACTCGTTCGGGGTTCTCTTGATCTTCAAGGTCGATATCAACAGGTTTATCATCTGCTCTACCGATAAAGTTAAGGCCACCAAGAATTGGGAATTCGACCTTGGGTTTCTGGCCACGTACCACATACAAGCGAGGATTCGCAGAATCCGACACAAAATAAGGGTCATCCGAAACAGGCGAGGCAACAGGGGCCGCAGCAATTGGAACTGGGGCAACTTCTGCAGCAATTGGGGTCGGTATCGCTTCAGCAATTGGGGTCGGGGCAACTTCTTCAACAATAGGTTCCGGCATCGCTTCAGCAACAGGCAAGGGTGGCATCTCTTCTACAGCCATCTCAGCCATTGGGAAAGAAGGAACTTCTTCAGCAATCTCAATTGCATCCGCCATGGCAAAAGGGATAGCTTCCTCGATAATTTCGGCAACAGGAAGAGGCGGGACCTCAGAAGCAACAGGAACTGCAGGAGCAGAATCCACACCTGTAAGATCAGACTTACACTGCTCACAAAAAAGGGCACCGTCTTCATTTTCAAAATGGCAAAAAGGACATACGATCATCGAAATACCTCTCTTAAACTCTTCTTAAAACTGAATACTAAATTCCTATTCCAAAGCGGCATCTTGCCTGTTAATAACGCCAGATAAACACATTACTCATCAGCAGCACGGGCCGCATCATCCACTGCCAACTGAGTCTTTTTCGAAACTTTACCACCTTGATTAATTTCAGCAAGCACCTGCTTGGCAAGCATTGTTTTCTTTGCTGCCCTAGCACCCATGACTTCGCCTTTTTTCTCAATACTTTGAGCAACTCGGGTGGCTTCTTGGGTATTACCAGTTGAAATGGCATTTTGCAGGTTCTTGTTTAATTCAAAAATCTGAACTTCATCAATATGCTTCGCAACTTCAGCGTTAATATAGCCATTACCTGCAGCGGTATATGACATTTCAATGGGGATCAAACCACTTGATTCTTTGACACCTGATCCCGTATCAAAAGTTATTTCAACATCAAGAAGTTTAAACTTTCCATCGGGTCTTTTGGGAAGGCTAAGGTCAAGAATGTAACGGGAAGTCTTATCTTTTTCCAAGGTGCCAAGTTGGACAACAGAATGCCGATCTTCAACTTCCACCAAAGGCAAATCTTTGATTTCGGGAACAACCATGCGCACCCGTCTGATTTTAATATCTTTCATTAGGCGAAAATGAATTTGCACATCCCGAAAACCAACTGCTGCAAGGCTTTGAAACTCGCTAGCAAAAACTTTCTGAGCAGAATCAACCTGATTAACATCAATGTAATGCCATTTTCCATTTGATAGGGATGCAAGATCTTTGATAAGACCTGAATTCCACTCGGTACCAACACCAATCACACTAAAATTGATTTTCTTTTCGGCAGAAGCTTTAGCGTATTCTTTGCACAACTGCTCGCCTGAAGTTTCGCCATCAGTAAGAACAACCAAATGCGAGATATTTCCGGTACCCGTGCTTTTCTGAAGTTCAGCAAGTGCTAATTCGATACCTTGATCCATCGAAGTGCCGCCTGCATCCACATTGAACATATCAATGCGCATGATGACATCAATAATTTTATCTTTTTGAGAAACCAAAGTCGTAGGCAAAACTAATTCCGCATTATTTGCAAAGGCAACGATGGTAATCGAATCATTTGGTCTTAAGAAATTCAACGCAGAACAAGCTGCTTCTTGAACTCTACTAATACGGCTTTTACCTGTACCATCTTCTTCATACATTGAACCTGAAACATCCAAAACCATGGCCATATTAATGCCGATCGAAGCCCCGCCGCCGCCAATTGCTGGAATCAATTTCAATAGCGCATAACTAGCAATTGATTCACCAGCAACTGCGATACTATTACGGTGCATCATTCTTTCGACATGAATTTTAGCTTTGGAGATTGCTTGGCTCATTGATAACTTCAACCTAATTAAATTCTGATAAAATCATAATTAATGCATTCGATTTATCCTATGCCAGCGCTTTAACCAATACAACAAAGAAACTTCTCCATTTCTTCAGTTTTTTAGGAGCGGAGCAAACCCGCCATCATCACCCTCAAACAAGGACTTATATCACTCCCTATCAACTAGCATCACCGTGATACGAATTAGTTCAAAACCTTTTATTCTACATAGCGAATTTGAATTTGCAATTTAATGGCTTTTCTAATAGCAGAGAGGGGCACTAAACATTAATAAGCCCCTTTTATTTAACTTTGGTTAAGAGTAACACCTTCAATAATCACACGATTAATCCGGAAAGACAAATCCTTGTTTGAATCAAACAAGATCAGATTCGCCATGCTGCCTGCCTCAATTTTAATCTCTGGTAACTGAAGCAACCTTCTGGGCGCATTTGTTGCCATTTCGATTGCCTGACTTCTTGAAACAACCCCAAGAGAAATTAAATGAGCCACACAATCATCAGTAAAAGAGCCTGAGCCCGCCAGAAAAGGGGTTCCAGGCACCACGACTTTTCCGTTTGATAATATTTCAATCTCTTGATCCCACATCGAGTACTTTCCAGGGGGAAGCCCGGCAAGCCCACTGGCATCGCATGTAATTATTTGTTTTTCTAATGGCTTGACTCGGACTATCGTTTTTACCAGCGCCTCGGGTAGGTGATGCCCATCAGTAATAATACTTGCAGACAACGAATCGCAACCGAGTTGCTCCCAAAAATAATTTTCATGCCTAGGCCACATGGCATGAGACCCATTCCCCAAATGCGTGGAAAGGCGGGCACCCGCTGCAATGGCCTCTCGAATAATCATGGGGCTTGCTGCAGTATGTCCAATCGCAACGACAACACCTTCACTGGTCATTTTCCGAATAAAATCAATTGCACCCGGAAGCTCTGGCGCCAGTGTCAGTAATTTTATTCGATTGCCAGATGCCCCCTGATACTCCTTAAATTCATCGTAAATCGGATTGCGAACATGTTGCTTCTGATGCGCGCCCCGCGGACCATCTTCGTTACTTATATAAGGGCCTTCCAGATGAAAGCAGGGCATGGCACGGGCAATCACAGGATCACTTTCACAAGCTTTTCGAAGGGTATTAAAGCCATGAATCAGAACAGCGTGTGCGTTTGTTATAATTGTCGGGCAAATTGCCTCAATACCGTGCAGTTTGCAAACCGAAAGAACCTTTCTGATTCCACTTTCATCAAGGTTGATATCACTAAAAGCCACGCCCATAGCACCATTGATTTGCAAATCAAAAAACGCAGGGGCAATATAAGCCGCCTGGTGATCTGGCACAAAGTTTCCTGCTTTTTCTACAGAAACAATTTTGCCATCGTCACAACAAACATCAACCATCTGTTCGGTTTGGTAATGCTTGGCGCGAAATATCATTTTTTACCATCTCCGCCCATTTGATTTGCGGGTGAAGTTTCATGTTCTTTTTTTGAAGATGAAAAGATGGCCAAAGCAACGATGCAACCGATTAGGGTAGCGAGGGCGCCCAACCCGATTCCTGTTCCCAGAAATAGCAATTCATTTCGAGTGAATGGAGATAAGTTAAAAGCTCCAACCGAGGCTGGCTTTGATTTCCTGATGTTTTTTTTATAAACGGGCTCCGGATTATCAAAAGCAAAATCATCGGATTCTTTGGGAATACTTGATACAAAAGTAACTGAATGATCATCCTCAATACTCGGATCGCTTTCAGAATCTTGGCCATCGTTATTATCTGAGGGAGGGTCATAGAGTATTCCCTCTTCTTTTTTATTTTTAATCTTTTCTTTGAGCGCAGTTTTCGAAGTTTCAAGCCAAGTGAGATATTTTTTTAGCTTGTTTTCGGAATCGGGAGCAGAAGGTGAGACAAAAGGCCCAGAATTTAAGAAAATCGCAAGTGCTTGAGCACATTTTTCGGGAGTCTGGTAACGATCTGATGGCTCCTTTGCAAGCATTGTATTAATGATTTTATTCAAACCCTCAGGAACCTTAGAATTAAATTGACTTGCAGGCTTTGGCGTTTCGGTCTGATGCCTGATAATTTGGTTAATAATATTGGTATCTGGGAAAGGTGGTTGACCCGTCAACAAGTGATACAGAACACACCCTAGGCCGTAAATATCTGCACGAATATCAATATTTCGTGCATCCCGAGCTTGCTCGGGGGCCATGTAATCAGGAGTGCCCAAAATCGCCCCTTCATCGGTCAGGTTCAATGCGGTCACAACCTGATGCAGGGGTTCTTTATTCTTGGTGAGTTTACCCAAACCCATATCAAGAATTTTTAAAGTTTTATCCATCACCTTAGAATTAAGAACTGGACCTGCAAGCATCATGTTTGCTGGCTTTAAATCTCGATGTACAAGCCCATGTTGATAAATACAATCCAGCCCCCGAAGTGCCTGATAAACAATATGGCAGGCTTCATCAGGAGGAATTTTACCACTCCGCTTCAAAAATTGATCGAGTGTTTCACCCTCAAGGTAATCCATAACCATGTAGTGAACACCGTTGTAAACTCCCGTTTCAAAAGTTCGAACAATATTTGGGTGAATCAATTTCATATTCATCTGAGCTTCACGATGAAAGCGCATCAGGAAATTTTTTTCACGCGACTTAGATGGGGGCAGCACTTTTAAAGCAACGATTTGTCCAGTTTCATGCTCTGCTTTGTAAACACCGCCCATGCGGCCTGTTCCAAGCTTTTCAGAAATCTTGTAACTATTTATAAAATACCCATCCGCATGGCCTTTGATCAAAAGCTTAGCTTGGTATTCGGTCACATACTTTCGGCTCACAAGCCAGTTAGCAAATTTTGTCACATCAGATTGTGCAGTTTTGGATTCTTCTTTCCATCGATCCAATACGATTTTCGCCTCATCAAGCTTCATCAGCTTGCTTCGCAAGATCAACCCATAAACATTATTAACAGTTAGTTCCATAATAACCTAAAAATTACTTTCCATGCTGCTCTATCATCTATAATAGCTTCATGAATCTAGATAGCGATCTTTTATTACTGGCAGAAAACCCAAATGCCAGTATTTGTTTAGAGACCCTAGCGCTCAGTCTTGCCTTGGATGAATATCCTAACTTGGATATTTCAGCCTACAAGTCTGAAATTGCAGCTTTTTCACATGGATGTAAACTTCCTGGTGGCACCGACCTTGAAGTTCGGGTTCGAGCCTTTGCCCGGTATTTATCACATGACCTAGGTTTTCATGGCAATAAAAACGATTATTATGACCCCCAAAACAGCTACTTAAACCTTGTGATTGATCGCAGATTGGGTATCCCTATTTCTCTTTCAGTACTCGCAATTTGTATCGGAAAAAAGCTTGGCCTTAGGCTTTTTGGTGTCGGACTTCCGGGGCACTTTGTAACAATGGCGTGCGAAGGAAATCATTCTGTTTATTTCGATGTTTTCAATGAGGGAAAAATTCTTTCACAAAGCGATTGTGAAAGCCTTTCATTCAAAGCAACAGGCGAACAAATCGCCCTTTCTGAAAATCATTTTTCGCCATTGCCCATGGCTTCGGTCATCATCCGCATGCTAACCAACCTAAAACTAATTTATTTTCGAAAAAATGATGTCCCAAGATCAATTCGTATTTTGAACAGGCTCAGACAAATCGCACCTAATGACCCTTCACATATGCGAGATTTAGGAGTGGCACTATTACAAGCAGGCCACCCTGGCAAAGCTCTCATCAACCTTGAATCTTATATTCAATATGTACCGTCAGCCATTGATGACAATGATATTCAAGCTTGGATCAAACAAGCTAGAAAAGATATTTCAAACAGAAACTAACAACAGGATTCACTATGATTAAAGCTCTTTTGCTAATAGCGCACGGCAGCAGGAACAAGGAAGCCAACGAGGATTTAGTTCATCTTGCAAAAAGGCTTGTTTCTAGCGAGCTTCAAATCGTTGAGCCATCTTATTTAGAACTAGCTGAACCAGAAATTGAGACTGGGGGAGACACCTGCGTTGCAAAAGGCGCACAGTTAGTGATCATGGTGCCTTATTTTTTATCAGCAGGGATCCATGTTCGAAAAGACCTGATCGAATCTCTCGAACTGTTAACTAAAAAGTACCCCGAAGTGCAGTTTAAACTTGCAGGCCACCTCGGGCCACACCCCTTGCTTGAAACAATTATCCGGGAAAGAATCGAAGAGGCTCTTCGTTAAAAATCCAGGGCAATTTCATAGACTTCCAGCGCATCCATGACCTGATCATTTCGGGTAAACAATGCTGCTATTGCTGCGCGGTGAATTTTCATCTTCAAATCTCCCACGCCAATTGCGCCATAGCAAATAACACCCTCACGAACCGCGCCCTTGTCCATCACGCTGGTTCCCTCGATACCCATAGGCGGAACAGCGTTTAAATCAACAACCATCTTCAGGCTGCTAACGGCCTGCCTAATTTTTTCAGGAAGAAGACAAACGCCAGCGGCTCCTGTAGAGATGACTAATTCCACCCCCTCTAATGCGTTTTTTAATTCAATTTCATTAGCAACCTGAATTGCAACCGGGGCAGGGCATTCCCCTATTTTCTTTCCTAATGAAACAATTGCTGATTGTGCTTTTTCAATAGTACGCGACGATAAAAAAACCTTAGCCCCAAGCTTGGCCAACAGCAGCGCTGCTCTTTGACCGACAGGGCCCGTGCCTGCAAGAATCAGTACTTTTTTATCTTTCAGATCAAGGTTTTTTGCTGCTATTCGAACCGCTGCTGCTGCGGTTGTATTGCAACCATTGGCATCAAATAGCACTGATACCCGCAATCCATATTCGGGGACCATAGCACCAAGAGCCTTAGCAAGCAATGCTTCACTTTTCTCAACATTACCGCCCCCAATGAACAGGGCCGTATTTTTCAAATCTTTGGGACCGCGGGTAAATATTGCGCCATGAACAAGATCCCTTACCTGATCGGGTTGCACATTCGCATAACTGAATAGTTCATTCACATTGGAATCTATAGCAACGACCCGATCGAAGACACTTGCATGAGCATCAGGGTCGAATTGGATTAGAATGGTTTTCTTTTCCATAACAAAATCGCCTTATTTTAAGCCTATAAATAAGTCATGGGGGCAGTTAGCCCCCATGTTTTGAACCTTTAACCCTAAAATATTACTTAGGGGAGAAAGGATGCTTTACCTTGTCTTTTTGAGCAGTGATGGTTTCAACTTTTGGCTCACTCTTAAGGGCTTTTTTCAAAGCATCTTTGGTAGCAGCATAGTTGTATTCAAAAATCTTGCTGTCATCTGCTGCTTGGGGATGAATGAACACACCACAAACGCAAACCAAGTTTTCGGCATCATGATTGCTGATAACGCCTTCAGCAACGCTATCTGCAACAGCACGAGCAACTGCAGCTTGTGCGGGGCCAAACATCTGAACAGCTTGCTTCAAGCCTTTGATGGTGACTTTAGTAATCATTACAGTTGCGGGTTTGCAGATTAAATTTGGTGCAACAACTGCAAGCAAACTGTTATGGCCTGCAGATTGGGTTGCAATTGCATTGGCAAAAGCCACGCCAACTGGACCATCTTTTGAGCCGATCAATAGATCAATGTGTGCAATTTCATTACCATCACCTACCAAAGATTCGCCAATAAACATCGACATAATAAAAACTCCATTTGTTCACTAAGGACAATAAACAACCTCTCAGACTATATATAAAGAGTATCCCTTGGGGAAGCAAACAGATAATTAACGAAATCTTTAAGGGGTTTTGAAGAAGTCATGAATTAGCATCATATTTGAATGATTAATGCTTGCACTGACAACAAATACAAATAGAATTTCCAAAGCTGGATTTTATAACCCGTTTTAAAAGTGAGGATTTTAGAGATGTCGAACCCAAATTCCCCAATTTCTGTAACCCGGCTTCTTGGCCTAGGATTAACACCAGGAAAACTTCGTGGTCTTCAGCGAATTAGCAATGACAACGGCACCCTGACCATGGTTGCTACCGACCAAAACAGCTCCATGATCACCATGATCCGCGACAGCCTCAAGAAAAAAGGCCAGGATCGCGAACCCACCTTCGACGAAATTGTAGAAGCTAAAATTATTCTTGCTGAGGCTCTTTCCAAAAATGCCAGTGGCGTTCTTGTTGATGGATACTACGGTGTTTGGAACAGCGTTGCCTCTTTTAACATCCCCAAAACGGTTGGCATCTTGGTTCGAGTAGAACAATCAGGTGGCGGCAAAAACAAGGTCAATGCACCTTTAGGTGGTTTTGAACCAGGTTGGAGTGTGGAAAAAATCAAGGGTATCGGGGCTGATGCAGTTAAGCTTCTTGCTCAATACGAACCCACCGAACCCAATAGTGCTGAGCACCAATTCGAATTCATTCAACAAGTTTACGAAGATTGCAAAAAGCATGACATCCTTCTTCTTTTAGAAACGGTTGCTTTCCCATTCGGCGACGAAAAGAAAGACAGCAAGAGTTTCATTAATCGCAAGGCTGAAACCGTAATTGAAAGCGCTCATCAACTCAGCAGGTTCTGCGATATTTACAAAGCTGAATTCCCAGGCCACCTCGGAAATGAATCCGATGCCCAGCTTGAGAAAAACCTCAAGGCTCTTGATGCTGTCAGCGAGAGGCCATGGGTTCTCCTTAGCGCAGGCGTTGATTTCCCTGCCTACAAGCAACAGGTTGAAATGGCAATGACGGCCGGAGCAAGTGGAATTTTAGGCGGCAGAGCATTCTGGAAAGAATACTTCCTGCAAGAAACCGAAGATGCACGTAAGAACTTTGCCAACACTGTTTGTGCTGACCGCGTTCTTCAAATCCACGATATTGTTAAAGCCAAAGGTAAGCCTTGGTTTTCACGATACGGCCTCACCATGAACGAACTTCATCGCATCAGGGTTGCTGAAGGCTGGCACTTCCGTTACGGCGGAAACCTCAAGGCCACTGGTAACTCCAAGGCGGGCGCCCCTGGCGAAGTTTACTAACAACTTTCCCCATATCCACAAAGAAAGCCAGACACTTTTGTCTGGCTTTCTTCTTTTAGAACTCATCAATTTTATTGCTACCAACCCTAATCTATATCGAACACCTTTTTCAGTTTCTCTTCGGCAAGCTTGCCCTGATTTTTCTGCACCACCACACTTATACAAGTTTCACTCGTATTGATCATCAGAATGTTGATCCCTGCAGATGCCAACGAACCAAAAATCCTTCGCGCAACACCGGTGTGCGTTCGCATGCCCACGCCAAGCACATAAAGGGTTGCAATTTCACTATCTGCTGAAGCCTGAATATCAACATCAATCGATCTGGCAGCCTCAATTGCAAGGGTTAGGGCCGGTTGCAATTTTTCGCGTGGCACACTAAACGAAAGATCAACTTTTCCACCACACAAATTCTGCACTATCATATCGACAACAATACCGCCGCTGGCAACAGCCTGAAAAATTGCCAGGCTATTCTCTGGCTTATCGGGCAAACCAAACAGCGTGATTCTTCCTTGATCCACCGTTTGATGAATTTCACTTACCAAGATTTCTTCCATACTTGCAAGTTGTTGGGTTATCTCAACAAGATCGCCCGAACTCTGACTGCTTTGCCGAGCCGCAATTTTAGAATGATTGACATCCTCTATTGAGGCACCCGCACCATACCTTGGCTTTTCAAGCGAAAACGCGCTATGCACTGCCCGTAAGGCTTTCTCCGCATCCGCTTTGTCTACCAATACTGAAATCTTAATTTCACCCGTGGTGATCATCTTCATGCTGATTTTTTCAGTTGCTAGTGCTGCAAACATTTTTTCTGCGATACCCGTGTTGGTTTTCATTCCAGTGCCAACAATCGAAACCTTGCTTACCTGAGCATCATGAACCAACCTGGCACCCAATTCTTGGACCAAAGGTTGCAATGCTTCAAGCGTGGCGGTCAAGTCATGGGATGGTACTGTAAACCCAACATTAGCTTTCCCATTGCTGCCAACGCTCTGGGCAATCATATCCACAACAATATTTCGGGCAGAAACGGCCTCGAATATTCGATGGCTTATTCCAGGCTGATCAGGCACACCTTCCAGTGATATTCGAGCTTCATCCCGCACCAAAGCGGCGCCACATACAGGAATTTTTGTCATCCACTCGGTTTCGGGAACAATCCAAGTGCCTTCGCTATCACTGAAAGAAGATCGCACCTGCAATGGTACATCAAACTTTCTTGCAAACTCTATACTTCGCGAATGCATCACCCCTGCACCTGCACTTGCAAGCTCCAGCATTTCATCATAGCTGATCGCTTCAATCTTTCGGGCATCAGGGACAACTCTTGGATCGGTTGTGTAAACCCCATCCACATCCGTAAATATATCGCAAGCAACTTCCAATTTTGGGCCCGAGGGATCATGCTTCATGACCGCAGCAAGTGCCACAGCAGTAGTATCAGAACCGCCTCGACCTAGGGTTGTAATATTATCATCTTCATCAATACCCTGAAAACCAGCAACAATGACTATATGGCCATCTTCTAAGGCTTTGCGCATTCTGGCGGTTGAAATACTTTTAATTCTTGCCTTGGTATGGGTGCTATCGGTAACGATTCCGACTTGGGCCCCGGTAAGGCTTATGGCTCCCCCCCCCCAAGATTGGATCGCCATCGCCATCAATGAAATCGAAATCTGCTCGCCAGTGGATAAAAGCATATCCATTTCGCGAGCGGGTGGGGTTTCAGTAATTTCTTTGGCAAGCGCAATCAGCTCATCAGTGGTATCACCCCTAGCGCTAACGACAACGATAACTTGATTGCCTGCATGTTTTGCGCGGATGGCTTTGCGTGCTGCAGCCATCACTCTTTGGGCATTGGCAACACTTGAACCACCAAATTTCTGTACTACCAGACTCAATGGAATATCTCCGTAATTAAAGCAAAAGCCTTATTGTGTAAAATCTTAGGTGTAATGAGTGCGTTTGTCTAACAATCAATTCAATTTCTTGCATTCCATTTCCTTTCAAGGATACGATCATTTGCAAGTTTGATGAATATTCAATGAATTATTCCGATTCTTGGATAATTAACGATCAAAACAGACTTCAAAGATTATAGTAATTTTCTTCAGATGCTGTAATTCCACAACGCGAACTTCAAAGGCAATCCAATGTCAATATTCTTGATCCTTGCAACTTTATGGAATTCGACCCAGCAATTAGAAGTTCAATTATTAGGCAAAACTTCTATTTCTGCAACCGCCTCCGATCTTTC
>DBCB01000102.1:23118-33784 GCA_002303765.1 Planctomycetaceae bacterium UBA969 | reverse complement strand
AGGCGATGGTGCGATCGTCCTCGAACGCACCATCGATGTGCATATCAAAACCCTGCGCCGCAAGCTAGAAGACGACGCCTTGGTTGAGACCGTCCGCGGGGTCGGCTACCGGCTGAAGGAATAGGCCGGCCCCTCAAGTTTCCTTTCCTCCAGTAAAACTAAGGAATTCCCTGCGTTGGCGTTTTTACGCGGTTTGGATGGAATCATTGGGGAAATGAAGCATTTGGAAACGGTTCTAACCTCCCCACTACCCTGTTTTTTTCACAAGAAGGCCACGGTTCGCTTGACGAAATACCCTGTTATCCACTACTTTTGATGTATTGCCAAACGGCGGGGCCCTGTCGTCTAGTGGCCTAGGACACAGCCCTTTCACGGCTGCGACACGGGTTCGAATCCCGTCAGGGTCATTGGTGTTTAGCACCAAGATATCCAAGCGGTAAAGCATTCCTAGGGCTTTACCGCTTTTTTTACGCACATTGGTTATTCCAAATCGACAAAGGTGCCATCGGCTTTAACTTCGACTTCCCGGACTTTCCCTGTCTTGGTTTTCCCTCGGATTTCATAGGTGCCATCTTTTTTCAGAAATGCTTCGGTAAATAGCATACCTGGAACTTTGGCCTGGGCGGTTTTAATAGCCGGGGGCGGAACCTCTTCCACCTTTACCTGAACCTTTGGACCTTCACCAACCGATCCACAACCAATTAAAATTGATAACAGCACGATAGTTGCAAAGTTCTTTGGCATTAATAATCTCCTGAAAGTGCTTCGCCCTCATCACGGGTGGCAAGAGCTTTTAAACTGTTGTAATTTACGGAAGAGGAGAGAGATTTTACATGGCCATCAGCAAATAGGTAATTAACAACCCCAAAATGATTGCTGCTGAAGTTGTTTATTTCGAGAGGGGATGCTGCGCCATTAATCATTTCCCCCACATGGCTGAGAACGAAGTTTGAAGGTTCGTTTAATTCAAAAGCAAGTGGAGAGCCAGTTGGAGTAGAAAACTTACTTCCTGTAACGGAACCAACCCAAGTTGTTTCGGAATATTTTGAAGAGCGTTCGCCTGCAAGGAGAGTATGGCTTGTGCCATCGGTGATATCCGTTAAAGAAAGTTTAGAGTTGCGATAAAAGATGCCTTCGCCATCAACTCCAGGCTCGGTGACACCAAAGTTTCCTGTGTAACTGGAAGAGGGTAGGTCGCAAAGGGTCGATGTTAAAATTCCCAAGGTGGATCTGGGGCCAACAGGGAAAGATTTCGGGGCATTAACCGCAGGGCAGAGAAGAAGTTTCAAGGAAGTAGTTCGTATTATGCCATTTGCCGGGGCTTCGATGGGAAGCGAGAAATTGATTTTGGAAAACAGTGCCTGTTCTTCCATGTAAGGGAGAAGATAGGCGTTCCAGCCCCAACCGGGCCCTAGGTCATTACCATTCGAATCAAAGGATGAAGTGTATCCTG
The DNA here is from genome assembly GCA_002303765.1 of Planctomycetaceae bacterium UBA969. Classification (GTDB taxonomy): domain Bacteria; phylum Planctomycetota; class Planctomycetia; order Gemmatales; family Gemmataceae; genus UBA969. The sequence continues at coordinate 32,331 of DBCB01000102.1, read as the reverse complement.
GAGGAAATGCTTTTGCGGTGTCGTGGTAATTGAGAGTAGCCAACCCTATTTGTTTGAGGTGGCCCTGGCAGTTTATTCGAGAAGCGGCATCACGGCTTTTTTGAACTGCAGGAAGTAATAAACCGATAAGCATCGCGATGATGGCTATCACCACAAGAAGTTCGATCAGGGTGAAACCTTTTCGAAGTGGAATATCACGCATCAGGTTTATTGCCTTGAGATCAGTGGTTTTAAAGTTAGTGATAATAATAGCACAACTTTTAGCTTCTGAAATGCCAAACAAAAACGATGCGTGCAATGAGTGTACTTTGAATCGTGTTGCTTAATCCTCGCCGTCATTTCCTTTAAGCCATTTACGAATGCGACTTAAGTCTTTATTCCAAGTTTCAGCAAGTCGAACTTTTCCAAAAGCATCGAATAAAAGATCCATGGTTTCTAGAAGATGCCTGATTTGGCCAACTCGTTCTTCAAGCCGGGCGCGATCTTCCAATGCCTCTGCCAATGGCATTTTTGCGCCATTAACAGCTAGAAGCTCTGCGCTAAGAGCAAGGTCGTAGGATTGATCATGCCTTACAAGGGTTATCCCTGTCTTACGGGGAAGTTTCCCACTCTGCAAAGCACGCATTGCTTCAGGTAGCTTGGTAGGTGCATCGCTGGAAATTGATTCTTTGCCTGATTGGCCTTTGGGGCATTCGAGTGCCAAAGTTCGTGCGAGCATGAATGCGACTTCAGAACCATCTTCGAGTTTGATGGTGTCGTGCCCTTCGTCCTGCAAGTTCCAAAGCCATACAAGGAATTCGTTACCTAAGAAGTCTCTGCTGTTCTCATCAACGACCCATTGTGGAGAGTTGCCTGCACCACCTTTTAAAAAGGTGGAATGTTGAGCATCATCAACAGCTCTGGATTGGCCTCTGGGTTCTGCAAGTTTATGAGCGAGAATGCCAGAGCTGAGCGCCTCGATTTTTTGGCCAAAGGTTTGTTCGAAAAGTTGTATGAGCCTATCGAGAACAGAAACGGAAGTGGTGCCCACTAAAAGTTCGTTGGATTGCCCATCCCAAAGCAGAGAGTATGCTTTCCTGCGCAAGTAGCGCCCATCTGCAGCTTCTTCATTGAGTTTATCCATTGCAGCCATGCGTGCTTCGCGCTTTTGTTTCTGGCTTACTTTGCCAGTTGGGCTTTCAGCAGCGATGGCATCGAGTTCCATCTGGGTGTAGGATTTCAAAAGATCTGAAGGGGGTTTGTTGGCATCAATGCGCAAGGCAAAATGCAGGGTGTCTTCTACGATATTCTTAGCGAGATCGAACCGTACATCGAGGAGGTGGCCACCCGCACTCCAACCGGTTTCTATGCCATCGCGGGATGCGGTGTGTTCTTTGCCAATTGCTCGTTCTTCAAGCCTTTCAAGATGTTCTGGGCCGAAGCCATTGGGTGCTTTCCCTTTGACTTTAAAGCGAGCAAAAGAAACTCTACCAGAAAAGAAACCCATGATAATAACCCTTCAATCAGCAAATTGGGTAAATAGAAAGTATAGGGCAAAGAGGGAAGTCGGTAAGATGAATCATCCTAATAACTTTTTATACAGATCTTCTTGGGCCAAAAGAGCCTCTTGATAAACTAGGTGAGCATCAGGATTGGGTTCATAAGTACAGCCTAGCTCGGGTGATTGGGATATGGAGAGATCGAGCTTCCCCATTGATTCCAAGGCCAGCCAGGCGATGCCTCTGCTAGTGGCTTCGGGTTCTAAGCATGCTGTAATGGGTTTACCCAAAACATTGGCAATGATTTGAGCCCAGGCAGGCGAGTTAAGAAAACCCCCGCTCGCAAGAATTCGATGATCGGGATTAGCTAATGGCGATAGCCTTCGATAGATCTGCCCAAGTCGAAGGGCAACCGCTTCAAGGCCCGCTTGAAAAATGTCAATGGGTTTGGTGTTCAGCCTGATGCCATGAAGAGTTGCAGAAGCATCATCGCGCCAGCCTGGTGCTCGTTCCCCCGCAAAGAATGGAAGCATGGATAGCCCATGAGCAGCGGGTTTCATTTGATAAAGAAGTTTTTCACATTCGGCAGGTTCGGGAAGCCTGAGGCTCTTGAGGAGCCATTCATGAACATTGCCCCCTTCGGTAAGTGCGCCACCTACTAAAGGCCGCTTAGCATCCACTCTATAGTTCCAGAGCCCGAGGGGTATTTTTTCTGGAATTATAGAGGGAACAATTCGCATAGCTGCGGTAGTCCCGATGGTTAGGGCGATATTGCGATCATTGGTGCAGCCACTGCCCACATTGGCGGCAGCGCCATCGCCTATAGCAAGAAACCAGAGAGCGTTGGCTAGAGAGGGCCAGCGTTTCTTCCACTCGGATTTAAGGTTAGGCAGGCCTGGGCCGAAATCTGAAATAAGTGGGAATTGCTCTTGTTTTAAGCCTAACTCCTGCATCCAGACATGATCCCACTGCAGTTTTTTACGATCGAGCAACCCAGTCCAAGATGCGGTGGAAACGCTGACATCCGAGCACCCTAGAAACTGCTGGCTTAAAAATGACCCAAGGCTCCACCAATGCGACACAGAGTTGAATCGATCGGGATTGGTTCGTTTTTCCCAACGCAACCTTGCAGGCAGATAGCTGCTATGAATCATGCAACCATTGCGATCATGAATATCCGATTCATTGTAATTGTCGCGAAGATATTGTGCATCTTTTGCGCAACGGGTATCTGCATAAGTGTAAAGAGGAGTGAGGGGCGAAAAGTTTTTATCTAAGCCGATCATGCTGGAAACAAACGTGTCGATTGCTACTGCTTGGATGGTGTCTACTTTGCCTTGCAGTTTTTCCAAAAGAGAATCAACAACATTAACAACCGCCTTGGGAACTGCGAGTGGTTCAAACACAGCCATGCCCGTGGCATCTGTTTGTAATGCGACCTGTGCTCTGCCGAAATAAGTTTCGGGCTCTATGATTCTGCAGGAAGCATCATAAAGCAATGCACGAACCGAAGAAGTTCCTACATCGATTGCCAGTATGAAAGGAGGCTTTGCCTGAGTAAGAGAAATTCCAGGCATATCAAACCTTTGCTGAAAGAGCGAGGTAAAGTACTGCCATTCGGACTGCGAGGCCGTTGGTGACTTGCTTCAAGATGGCGCTATTTGGCATATCTGCAACTTCTGGGGTGAGTTCGATACCCCTGTTGATGGGGCCAGGAGCGAGCAGAAGCATATCAGGCCTACATTTTTTCACGCGATCCATAGTCATGCCAAAGAGTCTGAAGTATTCTTGGATGGAAGGGAAAAGTCCGCTGCGTTGTCGCTCAAATTGTATTCGCAAAACATTAACAACATCGCATTCGGGAAGAATCTTATCAAGGTCGTAGCTAGAACGAACGCCGAGTTCCTCGATCTCTTTGGGTATAAGGGTAGGTGGGCCGCACACAATAACCTTGGCCCCTAATTTTGTTAGGGTGTGGATGTTACTCCGGGCAACTCTGCTGTGAGTGATATCTCCAACCAATCCAACCGTCAGGCCTTTGATCTTTTTCTTTTCTTGGAGAATAGTGAACGCATCGAGCAGGCCCTGTGTGGGGTGTTCATGCGCACCATCACCTGCATTGACGATTGAAGCATCTACTTGTTGGGCAAGCAGATGAGGAGTACCGGGAACTGAATGCCTGATAATAAAGCCATGGACGCCTAAAGCTAAAATGTTCTTTGCGGTATCGATGAAGCTTTCGCCTTTGCTGACGCTAGAGCCAGCGGGCGAGAAATCGATAGTTTCAGCGCCTAGTCTACGGGCGGCCAAGCCGAAGCTGACGCGGGTTCTGGTGGAAGATTCGAAGAATAGATTTGCAATAACCTTACCTTTGAGGAAAGTGTGTTTCTTTTCAGGGTTACGGCTTGCCTCGACAAAGAATTCTGAAGCTTTGAAGATGGTTTCCAATTCAGCGACAGAGAGTTCCTCGATGCCTAGGAGATGTTTTTTTGTCCAAGGTCCGCAATCAATCGCAGTTTCAGAAGAAGACATATTGTGGATCCCGATTTATTTGGTGTCAGTGGGTTGAGAATCAGTTTTCTCAAAGATAATGATATGTTGCCAGGGTAAAACTCCAATGGTTTCTTTGTGCTTGAGATCATGGCCCTTCATTTCGAGTATAACTTGTTTTTCAGCCATTTTATGAACCAGTTTAATGGGCACTTCAGGGTCTTCGCCGCGGAATTCGACAAATACCATGGTGCCACCTTTGCGCAAGGATTTGCACATGGCTTGAGTCATTTCAAAAGGGAAAGCGAATTCATGGTAGACATCAACCATGATAATCATGTCGACGCTATTTTCAGGCAGTTTAGGATCTTTTTCTGTGCTGAGAATGGTTTCAACATTCTGTAGGGTTTTCTGTTTTGATTTGGCATTGATGATTTTGATCATTTCCTTCTGGATATCCACAGCGAGAACTTTTCCTTTGGGAAGGAGGGGCGCCATGCGGAAAGAGAGATAACCACTACCTGCGCCGACATCAGCGACAATCATATGGGGTTTAAGTTTTAGGGATTCGATGAGTTTGGTTGTGTTTTCTTCTTTTTCGCGTTCGGGTCTTTCGAGCCAACCAGCGGCTTGATAACCCATTACATGAGCGATTTCGCGACCTTTGAAAAACTTTCCGATGCCATTGGGGTCGTGAATTTTGCGTTCTTCATAAAGGGGAGTTGTTTTCGGGGTTTGGGCAAAAGCGGTTGTAGATGAAAACAAAGCAAGGCATATTAAAAAGGTTCGTAAGAGCATGGCTTTCCCCTGTATAAATCTTTGAGGCTGATCCGTGTCAGGCGTTGTTTAACTTGAATACTATTCTAGCATTCCTTTGATTAAAATAGAATCTATCACAATCCAAAAGAATTTAATAATGAAAGATAAGAGCCATTAAAGAATCTAGGGCGGTATGGTTTGTGAAGTGAAGGGTCATACCTTTTTCGGAAGCAGAATCTTGCTGTTTTCGAGGAATTGCTGATGCTTTTCATTTGCATCGGGATTAGTTAGAGAATTCTTGGTGCAAATTAAATCAGATAAGTTTGCTTTGCAAGCTTTACAACCCACGGTTTCAAGGTGAAATTTGATGTAATCAATTCTTTGGGGATCAAGTGCTTCCTCTTTGTAGCTGCTTAATTCTTCCCTAGTTGGGCAGCTTAGGTGTTCGCGCCTCCAGATTGCTCCAATGGAATGATCGCCCATATCACGACTTGCGATAATACTTTTAAGCAGTGTATTTAATTCTTGAGATTCTCTGACCGCTTTTTCCACACGGATTGAATCTTGTTCATTTAGGTGGTCATCAATGAATGCATCAAGAGTCGCTTTCGTTATAGTCATTAATCTTGATCCTGTTCGGAAAGGTGAGGGAATACAGACGGGGAAAGATTCATCTTTTTCAAATTATCAATGATAAAATTGTTGGCATAATGGCGATGTGATGCAACGGTCTTATTATCGATCCCAAGAATGTTTGCAGCTTCTAAGTTGCTAAGTCCATTCACAAAGATCAGTTCAATTGATTTGAGTTTGAGGTAATCTTTTCTTTGGACAAGTTGATTGATTAAAAGCCTAAGGCCTTTGATGAGCGCATCATTTTCGAGTTTTTTCTTTTCATCGCCCCGGTACCAAGTGGAGGCGCCCATTGCTGGATCGATATAAGGACTAGATTTTTGATTTCCCGAGCTATCAACAGGGGTTTCTACTGTTCTCAACCTGCCATAGCTTCTGAGAAGATCCGTAATCTTATTGGAAAGGATACCAAATAGGTAGCTTTGGATGCTTCTCGAAGCGTCAAAATTATTTATGTTGGCAAGGAACCCCAAAAAGGATTCTTGTACTAGATCTTGGCAAGATGCATGGTCCTTGATTTTGCCTTGTGCATAATTGGTCAGTCGTCCTTCATACCGTAAAACCAAATCGCTCCATGCGAGTTGGTCTCCTTTCTGGATTTTTTTTACGAGCATGTTTTCGTCCAAAGAAACCATAATTACCTTTCTAAACAAATAACCATTGGCAAGATTAAAAATACTGATGGTTTTGGCAAGCGAAATGTTATACTGTACAACTTCTCAAGGCGAGTTGCACTTGGGTAAATTCGACATTTCAGGTAATACAGTATCACAACGGATTGTGGCTTTGAAACAATAATGAGCTTAAGGATCATAGATAAATGTCGGAAACCTTAAATCGGATTCTTTTCTGGATTCTTGCGGTTTGCAGTCTCGCAGCAGACCAATCCTCTAAGTACATCATTTTTGATATGCTTAGTGACCCCGCAACCAATCATGTTCAGAGTTTATTTCAATCCCAACAAAGTGGTGGTTTTCATCTTGTGGCCCAATTCCAATACGACTTGGAAACTAGGCAGATGAAGAAAGATCCCCGTGGAAATCCCATCCCCTATGTGAACCAAGGGGCTCTTTTTGGATTTCTTGGCAACCATCAAAGCCTTGCCAATGGGCTTTTTGCTGTGATCAGTTGCGCTGCTGCGATGGCGATTATTTTTTGGAGTACCCAAAAAGGTTCTATGAGCGACTTGGCACTTACTATTGCGTTGGGTTTTATTTTAGGCGGGACCCTAGGCAATTTTTATGACAGGCTCGTCTTCAATGGTGTAAGAGATTTTCTCCATTGGAATTACTTTTTCGATTGGCCAGTTTTCAACCTCGCTGATTGCTGGTTGGTCGGTGGGGCTTGCCTGCTAATGCTTCTGGCTTTCCGTGTTCCAAAAGCAAATGCACAAACCCCAGCAACCTAGGCTTTCGCCCCTTTAATTAGTTTTGATCGCTGCCATCGTTATAATCGAAGTTCTTTCCCTAGCTTTCTACAATGTTTAAATAGCTATTTGGTCGTTCTTCCTTTAATTTGAAGAAATCGTGAATGTTTCTGAAAAGCAGCCCCTGCCTTAGAGGTTTTCTATGCTTCGTTATATTTTTTTTTGTCTGTTATTAATTCCTAGTTTGGCCTTTGGGCAGGAGCCTATTCTTTTTCCTCGTACTCCTGATATTTCACCCGATGCTAAAACAGTTGTTTTTAGTTATCTAGGAGATATTTGGGCCGTTGATGCCACGGGTGGTAATGCTAGGCCACTTACCATTCATACCGCACATGATTTTCAGCCTGCTTTCAGCCCCGATGGGAAATTCATTGCATTTAGTTCCAATAGGCATGGCAGTTATGATTGCTTTATTATTCCCGCTCAAGGTGGAAAAGCTAAAAGGCTTACATCTGATTCTGCCAACGATATTGTTTGTGGTTGGGCGCCTGATTCTAGATCGGTGCTGTTTTCTTCTAACAGGGGGTTGGGTTATCCAGGGCTTTCAAACCTATACACGGTTTCGATTGATGGCGGGCAACCGGTTCGCATCACCTTTGATGAAGCCAAGGATGGTGCGATTCATCCTGCAGGAAATTTGATAGCTTTCACCCGTGGGCCAGGCGCATGGTATCGAAAAGGATATAGGGGGTCTTCAAATGACGAAATATGGATTGGTGGGATTGATGGTACGGGCAATAAAAAACTTACGGATTTTAATGGGCAGGATTCTTCCCCGATGTGGAGCCAAAGTGGTAATGCAGTTTATTATGTAAGCGAGGTTTTTGGTAACCCGCCCAATATTGTTCGGATAGATAACAAACCGGGCGCCAAACCCGTTAAAATTACGAACCATACCTCTGAAGGGGTTCGTAAGGCCCGCATTAATTCCACTGGTTCTGCCATTGTTTATGAATGTGGTGCAGATATTTATTTTATAGATACCTCCAACTTAGGAATGCCCAGAAAAATAGTCGTCAAGGCTTTGATTGATGATAAAACCAATGTTGATCGCTTGGTCACGTTCACTCAAAACGCTTCCGAATTTGCATTTAATAAAGAAGAATCTTTAGTGATTTTCGGCGTTCATGGCGAACTTTACCGCATGGGGGTTTCTGGCGTAGCTAAACCCATCAGATTGACAGATAACCCTGCGGATGATTTTGGTGCTGTTTGGGCGCCTGATTCTTCAAAGGTAGCGTTTCTTTCTGATCGTACCGGGAGAATTGAAGTTTTTGTTCTGGAATCTGCTGATACTGAACACCCTAAATTCATTGAAGCGCATCAGTTTAAAGTGAAACAAATTACCAATGATGAGAAGCCTGAATCAAGCCTGACTTTTTCACCTGATGGCAAAAAAATCTACTTCCTTCGGGCGGGAAGATTATGGAGCATGAATCTTGATGGCTCTGAACAAAAAGAAGTCGTATCCCTTTCCATGATTACTGAGTATTCCTGGTCGCCGGATGGGAAGTGGATTGTTTACTCCCGAAGAGATGGATCTTTTGCTAGTGAGTTGTTTATTATTCCCGCTGCTGGCCCCACAAAAGAGAACCCGCCAAAAAACATCACACGATATGCCACCTCAAATTATTCCCCGACTTGGAGCACGGATGGCAAACGAATCGCATTTGTAAGCGAGCGAAGAAATACCCCAGGCCTTTTTGTTATGGAAATGCAAAAGCCTGTTGCAAAGGGAAAAAACAACTTGGATTCCGGTGCAATCGACTTTGAGGAAATTCATACTAGAGTTAGTGCTGTTGGTTCAATGAACACCACGGATGCAGCTATTTCTCCTGGTGGCTCCAAGATTGCCTTCCGGTCGGGGGATGAACTTTGGGTTGCTTCAGTAACGGGTGGACTGGTGACAAAACTTTCTACGGGTACGGTAAAACCCCAGGGTATTTATTGGTCGAAGAAAACAACCGATCTTATTTATTTTAGGGATGGTAATGGCAGCCTTCGCACTGCTAAAGCTTCTTCAGCAATACCGGGTGCGGATTTAGGATCTGTTTCTTTTCGCATTAAGATGATGATCAAATCAGGGGAAGAAAACCTTGAGGTGTTTGATCAATGCTGGCGATTGCTTGCGGATAATTTTTATGATGCCAAGTTTCATGGTGCAGATTGGAATTTAGTGCGCCAGCGATATAGGCCCATGGTAAGTCATGCCCCTATGAAAGAGGATTTTCAGGCTTTGGTGTTTTTAATGCTGGGCGAATTAAATGCCTCTCACCTTGGATTGCAATTTACTTCAAGTTTTCCTGAAGAACAAACCCCTGAATTGGGGTTGCTCTTCGATGAAACTTTTAAAGGCAAAGGGCTTAAGATAAGAGAAGTCATCAAGCGTGGGCCCGCAGATAAGCGAGGATTAGATCTTAAAGCGGG
>DBCB01000102.1:0-23097 GCA_002303765.1 Planctomycetaceae bacterium UBA969 | reverse complement strand
TTCTCAATCAATGGAGTTGAACTAAGCCCTATGGTTGAAGTCAGCCAGCTCCTTAATGGCAAGAATGATGAAATTGTGGTTGTATCTGTTGGCCCGGAAACTTCACCTGACCCCAAGATCAAAAATCGTCGAACTGTTGAAATTACACCGATCCTTCGTGATCGGATGGCGCCACTTCTTTACGATCGCTGGGTTAATTTGAATGCCCAAAAAGTTTCTGAAATGAGTAATGGTAAGGTTGGGTACATTCATATTCCAAGCATGGATGATCCAGGCCTTGATAAGTTTGTTCGCTCACTTTATTCAGATAATTTTGATAAAGATGCATTAGTGTTAGATGTTCGTTTTAATGGTGGTGGGTTTACGCATGATCAGGTTTTAAATTATCTTGGCGCGCAGGATCACACGAAGTTTCTACACCGCGAGGGAGATAAAGGCGCAGTTTTAAGAAGCTATGATCGCAAGTGGACTAAGCCCGTGATTCTTCTGATTAACAACAGATCTTATAGTGATGCGGAAATTTTTCCCAATGCGTTTAAAACACTTGGCTTAGGCAAGCTTGTTGGTCAGCCTACGGGTGGCATGGTGATTGGTACTGGTAGTGCAAAGCTGATTGATGGATCAACATTTAGAATTCCGAGGATTGGGGTTTATACCAATCTTGGTGTAGATATGGATACGGTGGGAGTTGCACCGGATATTTTTGTTGAGCCAATGCCTGATGATTTGAAAAAAGGAATTGATGTTCAATTACAAAAAGCTGTTGAGGTGATAATCAAAGATATGCAAGCGGGAGATATAAAAAAATCAGGAAATGAAAAGATTCGCAATCTCACACGCTGAGAGAATCTTTTTGTTTTCTTGAGGATGGGAAGTTAGATAGAAATCAACTGCGGTGGCAAGATGGTAATTAAATCATTTTTGTTTTTTACTATTTGGGATTGAATCTCTTTGCTGAATAGTGGAAGTAATCATAGAATACTAAGGTGTTGATCTATTTGATTTTTAATCAAAAGATCTGCTACTTAATAAGTGTGGAAGTGTTTGTGCCAAAAGTGGCAGTATTTTAACAATTAAAAAATGAGGTGTCCGATGCCTTCGGCCCTTCTCGTTCAATACTTTATCGAACTGCCTAGTCCCCGCGAGGGGGAGGATTTCTCTGAATGGCGTGCGCGCCATTTCAAAGCAACTAAGCGTTTCAAAAAACTCGTGCTTGCAAGGTACACTGAAGGCACTTTAATTAGGCTTTTAGATAATAAATCTGCTGAAGCACGAAAAGCCTCGCTTTTTGCGCTGGGGCTTTTAGGTACCATGGAAGCCAATCCTATCATGGCTAGGTTATTGCATGACGGTGACAGCGATGTTGCAGATATGGCAACCGCCAGCCTTTGGAATCTTTGGTTTAGGGCTGATAGCGAAGAAAATAATACGGCATTGCAAAAAGCGACCCGAGTGCGAGATCGCGAAAAAGCCTTGGAAAGTATGACGGCTTTGATTGAAAAGGCCCCGGAATTTGCAGAAGCGCTCAATCAAAGAGCGATTGTTTATTTTCGCATGAAACAATACGAAGATTCCATTGCTGATTGCCAGAAGGTATTAGACTTAAACCCTTGGCATTTTGGCGCTCTGGTGGGAATGGCGCAAAGTTACATGAAAATGAAAAAGCACCGTTCTGCTCTTAAAGCGTTTAGAAATACGCTTAAAATTCATCCCCGCATGGAAGGCGTTGCGGATGCAATTCGCACTTTAGAAAAGGTTTTAGGGGAAGATGGCGGTCGCAAAGACGATAAAAAGTAGTTTTCTTTGCCCTTTGCCTTACCTGCTAAAATAGGTTCCTATTTGAAATATTCTGCTCGGTTTAAGCATTAATTCGACCTATATCGCTAAAAATTGCGAATATTCCCCGACTCTAACTTGAATGAATTGCTCATAATTGCTAGTTTGACATCTTAACCTGTTGCTAAATTGTTATGCAACATTCATTATGTTTTCTTGGTATGGGGGTATTATTCATGGCTCGCCGCCTTCCCAATCGTAAAGATTTACGCGCTGCTAATGATGCCGCTGAAAATCGCAAAAAAGCTAAAGCTAAAGAAGAAGAAGAACTCCTCGAAGATGAGGAAGATGATGACGACGATGACGATGACGACGACGATGATGATGACGATGGTGATGATGAAGGCGATGGCGATGAAGGTGATGATGAGCCTTCCGATGATGACTTCCCTGAATCTGAAGACGATGAAGATGGCGACGATGAGGATCGCCCTAAGAAGAAGAAAAAGAAGTCTCTAAAGAAGCCTAAAAAGGAAGCCAAAGAAAAGAAACCCCGCAAGACTCGTGCATCCAAATCTGTTCGCATGAAGCTTGTATGGGGAGTTTTCAGTAATTCCAATCAACGGGTGGCAGTGTTTGATTACCCGAAGAAGAAGGATGCAGAAGAACACGCAGAAAAGTTGACCGCAGATAAGAAGACAGGCGGGCCTTACTTTGTTCAGCCTGTAAAAGAATTGATCGAGTGATCGTTTGATTCATAGTGTTACAAAAGAAAAAACCCGGCTTCATGCCGGGCTTTTTCTTTTAACTTAATTCATTTCGAACTTACATCAGATTTACATCTTTAGATTGCATCAATTGCTCGATGGCCTTGATCTTGGATTCTACCCCAATTACATTGGGAAGATCAAATGTGTGGTTTTGCGCACCTGATGTTTTTATAATGAGGTCTCCTGTACCGATATTTAAGAACCAAAGCCCTAAGATGCCATGCCTGAATATATCACTGCGCTGCTTTTCGAAAGTAAGGCCGGTGGCATCGTAAACTTTTTCGCCGTCCCCAATTTCGGTCCTCACTCGCAATTGCCCAGGGCTGAAGGTCACATAAATCTGGCGATCAAAAAACATAAACGCAATTAGCCAGATTATAAGTAAGCCAGTGGATGTGAATAGATATCCGCCCAGATTAATGCGTATGTCAAGAAGGGAGAACGCACTGGTGATTTTTTCCCAGTAACCCGCCAGCATTAGAATGGTGACTCCCATGACAATCACAACAATGACTAGAATAGACCACATTCCGCGCAGCGATACACTGGTGATGAAAATTGTAAGTAGAAGCGTTAGGCAGAAGATTACGCCATAGTTTTTGCTTTGTGCTACATAAAGATTGGGTTGGATCAACGATCCTTTTTCATCCTTTAAAAGGCTTTCACCATCTGGGACAATGACCACATTTCGTTCTTTACCATCTATTAATTTAACGGATTTTGCTTCCGCATGAATAGGAACAACCATCATGAGGTGGTGATCCCAAAGGGTAAGTGCTGCGAGAATGTAACCTACGAACCAAACAGGCCACCAATAGAACAGCATGGAATGGCTATAAACAGTAATATCTCTAGGTTTTGATGGCAGAGTGCTGGGGGAAATTGAATCAGTGGACATGGGCCTATTCTCCGAACTTACCTATGATTGAAATAATCAAATATGATGTAACCCTAAGGCCCAGAGGTTGCCTTGTCAAGAATGCAAAAGGAATTAATGCTTACTTGCGGTGCCATAAAAAAAGATCTACTTGGTTGAAATAAGTAGATCTTGTAAATATTCAGCAGTCACATTTATTCAAACAGGCACTTACTTACCTTTTTCAGGTATGTAGTTCAAAGTGTAATAAGCTTCTGGGTGAAGCAAAGGTAACCCATCTTTTGATCGAACCCCTGCCACGGTGAGATCGTGAATATGCCCTGCAACAGGCTTATCAATCACGATTCGAACACTTTTATTATCTGGAGCGACCACCGCAGAAGTGATTTTTGGGTAAGTAAAATCAACCTCAGGGCTGCCATAAGCTGATTGGTAAATATAGCAGTAGGTGCTCATTTTGTAAGAAGCAACATCAGCAGCGGTTTTAGGATCTACAGGATGGGTGAAGGTGAGTTCAAAGCCATCGTTTTTAGCACGCATTTCGTGGATTTCGAATGGTACTTTTCCGGTCCAATCCAAACGCTCGAGTGCGAAAGGCTTGTTGCCATGCGAACCCCAACCGCGATTGGTGCCACCTACAAAGAGGTGTCCGTTTTTTGATGCCATTACTGGAACATTACCAGAGCCAAAGCCCTTTCTGAAAGGGAAGCATGCGCCTTGGTATCTGCCATGAACTTTCTCGAGATGAACGCGCATGACGGTGCTATTGGTTTGGTCCGCAACGAAGAGCTGGTTTTGGAAAGGGCCAAACTTGCCTTCGGATTTGTCGAAGTCGATACCTGAAGCGGATTGCCCCATTTTCTTATAGGGGAAGTAAATAGCAGGAGGCATCAGTTGGGGAATGCGCTCTGCTTCAATCATCATACGTGAGCCGCTTTTGGGCGTTTCAGGTTTGGGTCCAGCTAGCTTTGCTTCTTTAAGGTCAAACCATTTATTGCCATCGGGGTGCCCTTGGAAGGAGCCAGGTAAAAGATGCTTAAGGCTGCTGGTGCCATTCCATGGACCCTGGTTATCGGTGTAGAAGCAATCCCCTGCTGCATTAAAACCAATGCTTCCAGGCGAGCGGATACCGCTGCAGGTTGGGGTGAAAGTTCCATCTGCATTAACACGAACGCACCAACCACGATATTTGCTACTGCTGTTAAATGAACCTGTTAAGCAAAGAACGATCCAGACATTGCCATCTTTATCGAACTTAGAACCGAAGGCGTATTCATGGTAATCGCCATTGATTTCCCAAGCATCGGAAACGGTTTGAAAGATGTCCGCTTTGCCATCGCCATTGGAATCTTTGAGCTTGGTAAGTTCGCCACGCTGGGTGGCATAGATCCAACCATCTTTGGATGCAAGCCCAAGGACTTCGTGAAGGCCATGTGCATAGCGAGTCCATTTTGCATCTTTGGCGAGATCCTTGGCGAAGGGGTTTTCGATAGACCAGATTTCCCCTCTGCGGGAACTGACAAAGAGTTTGTTGTCTGCGGTAAGTTCGATTGCGCCTGCTTCAAGTACGACATCTTTGGGGATTTCGAATTTGACTATTTTGTAGTAGTCATCTTCAGTGGGGATAGGATCAGCAGCTTTGGAGAAAGATGCAAGAATTAGGCCTGTAAAAAGGCTGGAAAGTAGCAAAGTATTTTTCATTTTAAGAGTCCTGAAGCTTTTGTTGTTGAAGTACGTTACCAAGAGTATTCCTGAACAAGTTTACACACACCGTTTTCGAAAACGATAGGAACAAGTATTTCTTTTTTGCCATTTGATTCTCGCACGATAGGCTTCTTGGTTCCTACCAAGCGGAATTTGTATTCCCCATCGACCAAGAACCAACCTTCTTTTTGCTCTTCGATTTTGGTGCCTACAGCAGCTCTCAAGTAAAGCATGGCTGGTGGGGTTTTGCTTTCAAGCGTAAACGCTCTTGAGAACCCTCCCTCTTTGTTTTTTGTAGGAGTGGGGAAATCAGTGATCATGACATCGGCATACTTGTATTGGAAAGATGGCCTTCCCAAAGCATCGGTTGTATAGCTGATGAAGGTTCCTGCTTGTTCTTTGGCAGTTATCGCTGGCCAATTTTCTTTCTCGCTTGCCAAAGTTGCAAAGGTAGGCCCTGCGGGGAGGGAAATTACATTATCGCCCAGTGGGGGCTGATAACCAACTCCGCGATCGCGCCAATGCCTGGCTGCATCAATAAATGCTCCCTGCCAAATCATTGCAACTCTTAATGAGTTTGCATCAAAAGCCAGATTCACTTTTTCGGGGTAACCCACTCCAATGGCTCGGGCACCAGCACCTTCAATAAAGTTGCGATAGATGATCGGTTCTTTTTCTGGAACTAGTACGATAGATTCGCGGGATAGGCCTTCGGGGGGTGAAGCCTTGGATCCTTGACTAAGATATACATAAATACCTTCGATTTGTTTTTTAGTGCTGCCTTCGAGGATATCATCAAAGAAGGTTTTACCCATGGGCCAAGGTGCGGGCATTCTGGTCCCGGGCCTGAAAGGTTGGGGGTCTAGCATATAGCGTTGAAACCAATCGCGCTTTAATCGTTGGGGCATACTTGTGAGATCAAGGGCTTGAATGCCTTCAGCCTTTTGGTTGTTAAATGTATGGCATTTAATGCAACCCAAGGCTTTTGAGCCAACTAAAAGTCTGCCCGAAGTTTTAACCTTAGAGAGCGTATCAGCAAACTGGATAGCTTCAACCGGTTCAATGGTATCAACTTCACCCAAGGGTTTGATTAGAGGATTAACATTATTGCCGCCGTACTTGGGCATTCTTGCAAGCATGTAAGGTCTTACTTTAGTTCCTTGTTCAAGAACTTGTTTAAGCCAGTCGGTATTAAGCTTGGCGCCAACGCCTGTGAGAGCAGGAGGAAGCCGGCCTTCATCTCCCATTTCGGGTTGGGTGCTAACAAAGGAAGCATTACGAGAATCTTCTGGGCCACCGATTTTGTCACGCTGGTGACAAGCGTAGCAATTCAAAGAGAGAAACGTTTGATTGATCAAGGCTTTGCTATCTGGTGAAGGGGGCATGCTGGCCAAGTTTTTGAGGGCCAAAGCGATAGCAGTTTTTTGTTTTGCATCAAGAGCGAAGTCGGGTGACTTGCCTTGAGGATTTTCGGAAAGGCAGCCGGTTTCTGGGCGCAACTTTAATAATTCCGGACCTTTAATCAATGCGGGGATTCGCTTGTTATTTTCATTCAAGCCGTGGCAATTCGCACACCCAACAGAAGCAAAGAGGGCTCTACCTTTGGTTGCTAGTGCTGCATCCAATTTGAAAACTTCTGGCTGGCCCGGGGCAGGGGCAGGGGCAACATTTACAACCGTAGTCGTTCCTTCAGCGGTTTTTTCATCGAGCGCACAAATACCTGATAAAGGCTGTCTAGGTAGATTATTGCTTTCAATTTCAACGGTTAAGGAGTACTCGCCTCCCCCATCAAAAATACCCACTTCAACTTTGTGTTCACCTTTGTATAGTTCAACTGTTTTGCTGATTACGGTGTGTGGATGAATGCCATCGTTATCGATGATGAGTTTGCCATCGATCCAGATTTTTGAACCATCATCACTTCCCAGATGAAGGGTGTACTTGCCTGCGCTTTGTAATTTGAACCAGCCTTCAAAGCGGAGTGCGTTGTTGTTGGCTTTTTGTGCAACTTCAACATCGAAATCGGATGCGATACCTTTTGCGTTTGCTTTAAGCTTGGTGAAATCAGGAAGCTTAGTCCAAGAGCCTTCAAAATATTCGAATTTCAAAACACCTGCAGATTTGGGAGAGGTTTTTGCACTTTGAAGCAAATAACACGCAACTGCATGAGCCTCTTTTTTATCTTTAAGCACCGCAGGCATTCTTCCTGAAGGGCGAACTTGATGTGGGTTTTCTAGGAAGTTGGTAAGCGAGCCAACTGTGTATTTGTTTTCAAGCGCACCCAGAGGAACTGAATTATTAACATTAAGAGTTTCTTTCGCAGCTTGATCTCTTCCAGCATGGCAGGATACGCAGCCCGATTGTGCAAAAAGAGTTTTCCCCAACGCAACTTGTTTGGGATCGAATATCAGTTTTTCGGTAGCCCCGGCTTGTTGGGCCAGATAATGCGCCAAGGCTTTTGCAGTAGCTTGTTTTTCTTGATCGGTATTTCCCAAGGACAATTGCGGCATGGTTGAACCAGGTTTTATCTCATGCGTTTTCGCAATAAAGCTTTCAAAATATTCTGGCTTGATTCTTCCCGCTACCTTGTCAAGCAAGGGGGCTTGCTTTGCTTGGATTAATCCTTTGGTGGTAGCAGTTGGGGCATGGCAACTGGTGCAATTTAATTCGCCAAGTAACAGTAAGCCCAATTGGGCTTGGTCTATTTCCTTGCCTTGAGAGAACCGTTCGAACCCAGGAACAATCGGCCTTTTGGAAGCATCTGCTGCTAATATTTGGGCTGGATTGATCGTAGTTATGAAAAAGCAAATAGCAAACACAGAGATATTTTTTCGCATGGTTTTATAATTTCTAGGAGGGCATTAATAATCAGGGGCTAAAGTAAAAAGCATGACCATCATACTTTTTAAAATATAGCCTTCAATGATTGAATCATTTGAAGAAGTTTATCTTAAAAGAGATGGTTATTTAATGCAAAGAGTTTTGCGAGAAAATAGAAAGATTAATCCGGGAAACCAGAATCGCCATAGGGTCGGGAATGGCTGGGTGCAAGCACATGATCTTGAAGATGTCTGCCTGCGAGGATTTTATGGTCTTCGTTCAAAAAAATATCGTCGCCAATGCTGTTTTGTTTTCGAGCAGGCAACCAGCGAACATGGCCGCCTACAAAGAGGACGTTATTACCCGAGCCGCCATGATTCATTGCCATGTTAAAAGTGGACGGGTTTATTTTATCTGCCAAGATCGGTGAATCACCTGCGGATTTATTAGTAAGGCCGGTAAGAGATCCTTCGTTATTGTAGCCAAGTGAATAAGCATAATCCCCGCCAGCGTCTTTAGTAAGGCGTTGATAACCTTGGTTGGATTTATTTTGATACATTGATGCAAGTTGATCAAGATTGGTTTCGGTGGGAAGTTTGCGTTGGTTGGTGGGACACGAAACAGAATGGTAATCACCCAGCAAGCCATGTTGCCTCAGAGTAGGGATGTAAACGCCTGCAAAACTGCGCGGCCCATTAGGCTCAACGAAGGGGAATTTTCCATCAGGTTGCAAAGAGGCATAGTGCTGGAAGGATTTGTGAAATTCGCGCATATTGTTGGCGCAGGCTAGTTTCTCTGCTTGCGTACGGGCTTGATGAAGCCATGGTGCAAGAACCCCACTGATAATGATCAAAAGTCCTGCAGCTACCAGAAGATCAAACCTTCTAATGGAGCTTTTGTAATTTCCACCATGATGGATGGGCTGTTTTTTTTGATTGAAACGCATGGTCTGGGTTTTCACACCCTGGACACGCAAGATGGTTTTCTTTGCAAGATTAAAAGATGGCGGATCTAAGGCCCTGTCTTCGTTTAGTAGAGCGAGGTTCTTGCGCATCACTTCCAAATGCGCTTGAGCCTCTGGCTCTGAAAGAAGACGGCGCTTTATCTCCGCCACTTCGGCCGACTCATGAATATTCATTGCATAACGCAAAATCTGGTCCATATTGTCACCGTTTTCGTTCGTCATGAAACCACATCCTGCATTCGTTCCCAAGATTGCTGGAATTTTTCCAGCGCTGCATGTAACCGGGATTTTACTGTCCCTAATGGAATCCCAAGAACCTCGCTAATTTCCTGATATTTAAACTCGTGAAAGTATGCCAGTAATAATACTTGGCGTAAATTCTCAGGAAGCATGTCTATCGCTTTGCGAACTTGGATTTTTTTTTCACCCAAGATTGCCAGGTTGTCGGGTTTCTCGTTATGGCCTTCCAAAGCGTCGCGTAGGTTGCCAGCCTTTGCGCTGCTTTCGCCACTGTCCCATTCACTTTCCAAGCTAACCGCCTGACGCCTTTTCCTTTTCCTTGAAGCGTCTATCGCCTGATTCGTTGCTATTGCATACAACCAAGGCTTAAACTTTTTACCTTCTTCAAAGTTCTCAGCTTTTTGATAAATCGTCATGAAGGTATTTTGAAAAGTATCTTCAGCAAGGTCTCGGCTGCGCAGATACCTGTTCAGGTAACCAAAAAGCTCTCCTTCGTAACGATGAACCAAAGCATCAAAAGCGGAGGCGTTTCCCGCACGAAAAAGCTTAAATAGCTCTTCGTCAGATCTTTCTGAAATATTTGATGACTGACTCACACTACCTGTGCTTTCTACGCTGCTGCTGTGCAAAAGGTTCGCTACAATTAGGAAAATTTTTCCAGTTGGTTAGAAAAGGGCCTACTTTCAAGCAAATAAGGGAACTAAGCTGGCTTTTGAATTCTCGGAAGCAAGGGTTTTACCTTGCCATTCTCTAGCTCTGCAAGGATTTTAATGCTTGAGTAACTATTTATTGGCTTTAACGCTTCTGCATAATTGATAGACGCCCACGGCGCTGGGAAGTTAAAGCTGGTGTACAATTTTTCAGCAAGCTTTGGTAAAAAGGGTTTTAGTAGCACTGCTGCAATTCTTACCGCTTCGATTAATTGTACTAGCACTATCTTAGTTTTTTCTTTGTCTGTTTTTACAAGTGTCCAAGGTGCTGTTTTTTCTGCATATTGGTTCGCAGGATCTAAAATCAAAGACCAGATCTTTTGCAGTGCCTGGCTGTAATGGCAAGTTTCAACCAAGTTCTGAACTTGGTCTACAATTGATTTTAAGTTTTCTTCAACAAACAAGGGTGGCTCATCAGAAGCACCAATGTTGGTAAGTTCGCCCTCGTAATTCTTGCCAATCAAGCCTACAACTCTGCTGTACAGATTGCCCAAATTATTTGCAAGATCCGAATTGTATATATCCACAAATCGTTGCAGGCTGAATTCCCCATCAGCGGGGAAGGGGCATTCCCTAAGAAAATAATAGCGAAAAGCTTCTGCGCTGAACTTGGTGATGATATCCATCGGTTCAACCACATTGCCTAGGGATTTACTGATTTTCTGGACATCTCCTGTTTCTTCATTTTTGACATAAACGAAGCCATGGCCGAAGACTTTTTTAGGAGGTGCAATACCTGCAGCAAAGCACATTGCGGGCCATAAGGCACAATGAAAACGGGTTATATCTTTGCCAATCACATGCAAGTCTGCGGGCCAATATTGGTTAAACTTTACTTCGTCTTCGCCATAACCAATTGCAGTGATGTAATTTAGTAGGGCATCAAACCAGACATAAATGGTGAATTCTGGATCGAAAGGAAGGGGTATGCCCCATGTTTGGCCAGAGCGTGTGATGTTTACATCTTTAAGCTCGGTTTGAACTAGAGCAAGTACTTCATTGCGTCTGCTTTCAGGTTGGATAAAATCTGGGTTCTGTTCATAGAAGGCAAGAAGTTGGTCGCGGAATTTGGAAAGAGCAAAGAAATAACAGGGCTCCATGCGTTTGACTGCAGGAGTTTTGTGGCTGGGGCAGATCTTCTTTTCATCGAGTTCTTTTTCAGTTTTGAATGCTTCGCATCCTTCGCAGTACCAACCCTCGTAGCCACCTTTGTAAATGTAGCCGTTGTCAAAAACTTTCTGAGTGAAGGCTTTACAGCATTGGTGATGTCGGGGTTCGCTGGTTTGAATGAAATCATCAAAACTTATATCCAAGGCACGCCAAACTTCTTTGAATTGGTTTGCCATTTCGTCGCAATAGGCATTGGGATCGAGATTAAGTTCGGCAGCTCTGCGAGCGACTTTGATGGTGTTTTCGTCATTACCCATGAGAAAGAAAACATTTTTGCCCTGCATCCGCTGGAAGCGAGCCTGGACATCGGCACCAATTTTTTCGAAGGCTGTGCCAATGTGGGGCCTGCTGTTGGGGTAATCGATTGCGGTGGTGATAAAGAAGTTCTTACCCGAAGACATAAAGAGCCCTTGTAACAGAAAAATAGGGAAAATCTTAAGAAGGTGATTCTAGCAGAAATTATGGTTAAAAAAACAGAAACTCAGAAAGGGGAAAAGTTAGGGATCAAGAAAAACAGAAAAATGGTTGACAGTTGGACAATAGAGTACTAAATTAGTTTTAGGTTGATCTTGAGACTCAGTATCAACAAGGGGTTCTCTGAGGAGTTTGTTCATGCGCAAAAACTTTCTTAAAAAAGCTTTTACCCTTATCGAACTTCTTGTCGTTATCGCCATCATTGCCATTCTTATTGGCTTTTTACTACCTGCGGTTCAAAAAGTTCGTGAAGCTGCTGCAAGGCTTTCGTGTTCCAATAATTTAAAGCAGATTGGCTTGGCCCTGCATAATCACGAATCAACGTTTCAATTTTTCCCTACGGCTGGTTCCTACCCGATTGTTACCGCTCCCAATATTAGGGCTTCCAAATCTTGGTCTGTTCATTCAAGGCTCCTTCCTTTTATTGAACAAGAAAACCTTCAAAGGCTCATTGATTTTACCAGAGCTTACGACGTCCAACCCAATGTAACCCAGCAAAAAATCCCGATGTTTATTTGCCCTAGTGAACCCAAAGCTATTCCTAGGCCAGATGGAGCTTTAACTCATTTTCCATTAAATTATGGCGCAAATATGGGCTCTTGGAAAATTTTTGATCCTTCTACTACCCAAGGCGTTGGTGGCGATGGGGCTTTTATTGTTGGTCGTAATGTTCGTATTAATGAAATCATGGATGGTACCAGCCAGACCATTGCTTTTTCTGAAGTAAAAGCTTACACGCCTTACCTTCGCGATGGCGGAAATCCGTCTGCTGCTGCTACTGCTATGCCTACAACGCCTTCCCAAGTAGTTAATTATGGGGGCTCTTTTAAATCTGATTCAGGCCATACCGAATGGGTTGATGCCAGAGTTCATCAATCAGGGTTTACTACAAACTTTTCTCCCAATACTAAATTTGCTTACACCAATGGCGGAACAGAATATGACATTGATTTCAATTCCATGCGTGAAGGCCTTAGTCCAACTGCAATTACCTTTGCCAATGTAACTTCCCGCAGTTATCACTCTGGTGTTGTTAATGCAGTTTTCATGGATGGATCGGTGAAATCCATTCCCAATAGTATTGATCCCATAGTATGGCGAGCATTGGGAACCCGGGCTGGTGGAGAAGCAACCCAAGGCGTTCCCTAATACTTTGGAAGCAAAAGCTTACTTCTTTTTGGTGAAGGCTTTTCTTCGATCGGATAAATATGCTTCGACTTCATTGGTGGTAAGGGTGTTAAAAATCTCGTCTTTTTCGAGCCATCCCCGTCTGGCAACCGAAACCCCGTATTCATAGTATTCCAAGTCTTCGGTGCTATGAGCATCAGGATTAATCACGAGCTTAACGCCAAGTTCTTTGGCCCGTTTACAATGAATCCAATCTAGATCCAGCCGCATTGGGTGCGCATTGATTTCAATCAGAGTTTTGGTTTTTACTGCTTCCTGAAGCACTGCCTCTTGATTGACTGCGTAGCCATCTCTTCTTAAAACAAGCCTGCCTGTAAGGTGGCCCAGCATGGTAATAGCTGGATGATTCATCGCCTTGATGATTCTTTGGGTCATTTCTTCGCGCGGCATTTGGAAATGGGTATGAACACTTCCCACCACATAATCAAAGAGCGCTAAAACTTCGTCGTCATAATCTAGAGAGCCATCTGCAAGAATATCGCATTCGATTCCTTTGAAAATCCGAAAGCCCTTCATCTTGGAATTAAGCTCATCGATTTCAGCGATTTGTTTTTTTACCCGTTCAGGGCTTAAACCATTGGCAACGGTCAGCGATTGGGAGTGATCACCAAAACCTAGATATTTCAAACCAAGACTTTTGGCTTTGTTGGCCATTTCTTCAAGAGTGTTTGCGCCATCGCTGTAGGTAGTATGATTGTGAAATACTCCTTGGATCTGTTTAGATTCAACTAAGGTTGGAAGCGTTCCTTTTAAGGCAGCATTAATTTCGCCTGTATCTTCTCTAAGTTCTGGCGCAATGTAAGGAAGGTCTAGCGCCTTGTAGATATCTTCTTCAGTCTTGCATGCGATGTTTTTCTTTTCGCCAGTCAAGCCATACTCGTTTAGCTTTAGGCCGTATTCGATTGCCCGCGATCGCATTGCAACATTGTGTTCTTTGCTGCCTGTGAAATATGCTAATGCAAAGGGGAATTCCTCGTCTTTAACCACCCGCAGGTCGGCTTGCATTTTAATTCTGCTGCCATTCACTAGGGCTTCAACAAAAATGCTCGATTTTGTTTCGCCATGCCCTAGCACTTGAATCACTCCCGAAGCGGTCACAAACTTTTCCATTATGGGTGCTGGGTTTTTAGATGAAACTAGAACATCGATATCCTTGACGGTTTCTTTTCTTCTACGCAAACTACCACATAACTCAATGCGAATCACTTCTTTCATATCTTTTAAAAGATTGAGTAGAGTGTTTGCGACGGAGCTTGCTTCATCTAGGCGAACTCTTCCTGCAACAGAGCCGAGGAATTCGATGCCTTCGAGTATTTTTTGCTGAGTCTTGGCGCCAAAACCTTTGAGATCTGCAACCTTGTTTTCATTGCAAGCAATCTTAAGTTTTTCAAGTGAATCAATTTGAAGTAGATCGTATAGGGCTTTCACTTTCTTGGGCCCCAGGCCTTGAATTGCGAGCATTTTCACCAGGCCCGGCGGAACTTTGGCCCTCAATTCTTCGAGAAATTCGAGCTTCCCGGTTTTTACCAGCGAGGTGATTTTTTCTTGCAGCGTTGCACCGATACCTGCTATTTCTCCAAGAGTGCCCTTGTTTACATGCGATGATATTTCATCGGTCAATTGACTAATAGTTCGTGATGCGTTTACATAGGCATTCACCTTGAACGGGTTCTCGCCTAGTAATTCCATCAAGGTTCCGACTTCTGCCAAAGCTGCTGAAACTTGTTGATTATCCATGGGCGAAACTCCCTTAAGAAATTAGTGAATGTTGAAACTAAGGTATTTGGGAGTGAATATCAAGCATGGCAGGAATAAAAAAACAAGCCGTGCCTTATTAAGCACGGCTTGAAGTTTAATTACACCAAAAGGATTTATGCGGCTTCGCGGATTCTTTCCATTTGTTGGTAAGGATGCATCATCACTTCGAAAGCGGTTACGATTCGGTCGTTGCCCCTTCCATCAATGAGATACCTACCACATCGCGACATGGATTGTCGTTCGAGGTTATCGTCAAGAAGATCAACAACAGCTTCACGCAGGATAGAAGGATTGAGGGTTTCGTGCCAGCCTAGGCAGGCAGCAGCACCTTCTTCTTCCAATCTGGTAGCGGTTGGCCAATGAGCTTCATTTTGCACGATGATGAGCTGTGGCAAGCCAATGCATGCGAATTCGAGAGACCAAGAATTGCCTGCAGTGATTGCAAAGTGAGCACGGGAAAGTTTGGGAGGGATTTCCGAGGGTTCGGTGAACACCCCTATTTTTCCATCCGACTGTTCCGCAAGTTTTCGCAGTTCATCAATATTCGAATAATAAGACCTAGCAAGAATATCCACCCTGCTTACTTTAGGGGTGTTAATCAATTGCTTGGCGATTTCCCCTGCTTGATTGTTCGGGTCGTAATCGCCGAGTGCAACCACAGCTCTGTAAGGTGGAAGTGGTTCCTGGGATCGTAAAGCCCGAACTCTTCGGATTTCCGAGCGGACAAGTGCATAGCGCTCGCCTGCAAGGATTTGGGTGCCCTTGGGGATATCGTAGGCTTCGATGGATGGGCCTAGCAGTGGATTGAAAACGATGTTTGAAGGGAAGTCGCCTTGGGCAAGGTGATCGACCGAAACAACCATAACGCCTGAATCTTTTAATGATGCGAGGTATTCGCCTGTAGCGTTTGGGGAATCTACAAAAACAGCAGAGGCTTCAATTCTGCGTGATTCTTGCAATACTTCTGCCAAGTCTTCTGCAGAGCCTAGTGGTGCGCTTGCTTCCATCCATTCAAAGCCAGCGCGTTTGATTTGAAAACCAAGCGAGCCAGGGTTGAAAGAGGAAAGGAAAAAAGCTTGTCGCCTTCTTCTTTGCAGGGCTGCTGCTAAAACTAGGCATCGAGTCATTTGCTCGTAACCTTGTTCGGGGTTTGCATCAACTCGAATAATAACTGGTGCTCGGGTCATCTTCCTGTTCCATTGGAAAATTATGATGTAATGGTCGCTTAATGCGACCCCATTTACGCAATCTTCTTTGCAAAAACATGCCAAGAAAAATCACGACGGAAAAGGTGTCCAGCCTTTCCCGGCCTCATCTATGTCATTGAAAAGACGTATCTTTCCTTCTGACATTTCAAAAAATTTCAATGGTGCAAATCTAGCTGGTCGACCTAGGGGAGCGGCCCCCTAAGTTGGGTAGGAACGGAAGAATTGTAGTTGCGGCTAGAAGCTGCTTCCATGCTCTTCTTAAATCCACGGCCAAGTCACAAGCATCATGCTTGATCCATCCCGGCCGCTGCCTACCGAAGTCATTGCTTTCACACTTTGACTCCCGACAATTTAGATATTACTTCACACGGCAGAGAAAAAAAAAGCCCAATCTTGCAGAGCATTTTTTGTGGTAATCAAGGTAAGGTGGGAAGGCGAAACCCTTGTTTTTGCCCTGTAATATTGCCTATTTTCATAGTCGTCTATCTGTAGATTTGGTCTTGCTATTTCTGGATGGCGTGCAGGGGCGAAATTTAATTTCAGCCCTTTATTAAATTATGGCAATTGGAATTCCAAGCGGTAGAATATTGATTCTGGCCCATGATAGGATTTGCATTCTATCTGGTAAAGTTGTTCCCGCCTTTAGTGTTTTCCTTAACTTTTTGGAGATGTTTTATTATGAGAGCTCAATGGTTTCTGGGCGCAGTTTCAATTTGTTGGATGGGATTTGTTTCCTTTGCCAACGCTGAAGTTAAACTGCCTAATATTTTTAGCAACAGCATGGTTTTACAACGCGACAGGGCTGTTCCTGTTTGGGGCTGGGATAACCCTGGTACCGAAGTTACCGTTTCTATCGGTGAAGCTTCCGCAAAGGCTAAAGCAGATGCTACTGGCAAATGGACCGTTCAACTTCCTGCAATGAAAGCAGGTGGGCCTTATATCGTTAAAGTTCAAGGTTCTTCCAAGGTTGAGTTTAGTGATGTTCTTTTTGGCGAAGTATGGCTTTGCTCCGGCCAATCCAACATGGAATGGAGTGTTAACTCATCCTTGAACCCCAAAGAAGAAACCGCTGCTGCAAAATATCCCAACATTCGTCATATCAAAATCCCCCATGTTCCTGCTGATAAACCGCAAACAGATGTTAAAAGCGGTAGCTGGCAGGTTTGTTCCCCTGCAACTGCTGGTGACTTTACTGCAGTAGGTTATTTCTTTGCAGTGAATCTTCAAAAGGAATTGAATGTTCCCGTGGGTTTGATTGGTTCCAATTGGGGCGGTACCCGCATAGAACCTTGGACGAATCCAGAAGGCTTTAATAGCGTTCCTGCTCTAAGCGATATTTCCAGCAAGCTTGCCACCTTCCCTACAAAGAATGACAAAGGGGCGATTAATCACCAAACGCCATTGGCTTTGTACAACGGCATGATTGCTCCACTTGTTCCTTATGCAATTCGTGGTGCCCTTTGGTATCAGGGTGAATCCAACAATAACGAAGGCATGCTTTACTACGAAAAGAAAAAGGCTTTGATCAATGGCTGGAGAAAAGTTTGGAATGATGAAGTTATGCCTTTCTATTTCGTTCAGCTTGCTCCTTTTGATTACAACAAAGCCATGGTTGATGGCAAACCAGCTACTTCAGGCTTGCCTGGCATCTGGGAAGCGCAAACTGCTACGCTTAAAATTCCTTATACAGGGATGGCAGTTACCACCGACATCAGCAATTTGAAGGATATCCACCCCAAAAACAAACAGGATGTAGGCAAAAGGCTGGCTCTTTGGGCACTTGCCAATACCTATGGGAAAAGTGATTTGGTTTATTCAGGCCCACTGTATAAATCGATGAAGGTTTCGGGCGATAAGATCGAGTTAGAGTTCAACCATGTTGGCGGGGGACTTGTTTCCCGCGATGGTAAACCCCTTTCATTCTTCACCATTGCAGGCGAAGACAAAAAGTTTGTTGATGCTAAGGCTGTTGTCGTTGGCAAATCCATCATCGTTAGTGCAGAAGGGGTTACCAAGCCTGTTTCTGTGCGCTTTGGCTGGCATGAAGAAGCTGAACCCAATCTTTCGAACAAAGAAGGTTTGCCTGCTTCACCATTCCGAACCGATGACTGGAAGTAAACTTCAGCGATGTTAAATTTGAACGCTCGTGGAATTTATCTTCCTCGGGCGTTCTTTCTCTCTCTTTAAAGTGATGGAGTATAACAATGTTACGCATAATAAACTTGTTTGTGTTGGGGACGGTGCTATTTATTGCATCATATATCCCGACGGTTCGCGCGGCGGAACCGACACCCGACAAAGACGGCTGGTTTGACCTATTTGATGGTAAAAGCCTTGATGAGTGGAAAGCGTCTGAAGATTTTAAAGCTTTTAAGGTAGAAGATGGACTGATCGTTGCGGGCCCATCAAAGCTGACCCACCTTTACTATAATGGTCAGGTTCTTAAGGCAAACTTCAAAAACTTTGAACTGAAGGCCGAGGTTAAGACTCGTCCCAAGGGGAATTCAGGTATTTTCTTTCACACGACTTATCAGGCGAAAGGGATCCCTGCCAAAGGTTTCGAATTTCAGATCAATAACACCGGAAGCGATCAGAGATACCGGACGGGCGCTATCTACCCCACCAAACCGCTTGACAAGGTTCTACTAAAAGATGATGAGTGGTTCGAGTGCCATCTCTCGGTTCGCGGGAACAAAGTTGTGTTGAAGGTAAATGGAGAGACCACGCACGATGTGGAGTTGCCTGTTAATGCGAAGAGCGGCTTATCGCTTTCGAGCGGCACATTTGCGATCCAGAGCCACGACCCTGGCAGCGTTGTATACTTCCGCCGCATTCGTGTTAAGCCTCAAGAATGACTCCTTTTGTTCTCTTTGAACAACCCTTGGTGATGCCGTAGATATGTTTTTGCCTAGATCCGTTTTTGTGGAGGTCGTTATGCAGAGTTTGCATTTCAAAATCTGTACGCTGCTGATCCTTTGCGTCATGGGCGGTAGTTCTTTGAATGCTGCGGAGCCGATCCCATTTACTAAGGTTGCCCCGCTCATTAAACAGCATTGCTCCAAATGCCATGACTCGAGCGTTGTGAAGCCTAAGGGGAATTTGAAGATCGACAAGCTGAACATAGATCTTGTTCAAGGCAAAGACGGTGATCAATGGCAGGAAGTTCTTAATCGGCTTAACTTCGGCGACATGCCCCCTAAAGAAGAACCGCAGATTGGAAACGCGGATCGAGAAATGATCACTGGTTGGATCGTGCAGGAAATGCGGCGGGCTGCCCTCACCAAGAATACCATCACGCAATTTCGCAGGCTCACTCGCCGCGAGTATGAACGAACCATGCAAGACTTGCTTGGTGTCGGGATCGAATTTGGGAGAAGACTGCCTGAGGATGGCCGATCGAAGGAAGGATTCCGCAATGACGGCGATGCGCTGAGAATATCGCCTCTTCAGTACGAGATGTATCTTCAAATCGCAGACGAAGCTCTTGCTGGGGCGATTGTCACGGGCCTTGCGCCCGAAGTGCATCGGTATCGACTCGAAGCGAAAAAGCCCCCGGTAGTGTTACCCAAACCCGACAACCGACCAGGCGAGAGCTATAACTATAAAGCCAAAGATAAGACCTTTACCATCGGGGATGACTGCCTATTTGGGAAGGATGTCAAAAAACAACAGCCCCTTGGCGTGTTGTTGCCTGATGCGCCACAATCTTTCGGCGAAGCAGCGTTGAAAAAGCCCGATTTCCGTTACGGGTTTAGGCTGCACCATCCATTCCGTCGGGGCGAAATGCTGATCCGAGTGCGGGCAGCTCGTGTTGAGGATGAGCCAGGTAAAGACATTACGAGGCCGCCTCAACTTGCCGTAGGCTTGGGTTGCACCAACTTGCATGGGATCGAAATCAAGAGTATAGGCGAACCGATTGTCATCGAGCATACTGAATTTCGGACCTATGAGTTTCGCGCTAGGCTTGAGAATTTCCCACTGCCCAACCCGGGCCCGTTCCGAGATCAGAATTGCAGCATTCTCTATGCATGGAATCCCCCCTCAATTGCCAAAGATCCGAATCCGCCGAAACTCAAAATAGAGTGGATCGAATTTGAGAGCCCGTTCTTCGAACAATGGCTGCCTCCCTCGCATACCCGCATATTGTTTCCTAACAACGACAAACTTGCCGAACAGGATTATGCAAGGGAAGTGATCAAACGATTTGCCACGCGAGCCTATCGTGGGCCAGTTGAAAAGAAAGAAATGGATCGGCTAATGTCGTTCTGGACCACCTCTCGCAAGGAAGCCGACTCGCTGGAGGCCAGCATCCGTGAGACACTTAGTCTCGTGCTAACATCGTCGCGCTTTCTCGCCCTCCCCACGAAGCACACAGAAGGCAGCAGCAAAGAGCGACTTACTGATCACGAACTTGCATCGCGACTCTCTTACTTTCTCTGGAGCACTATGCCAGATGAAACACTGCTTAAACTGGCAGGACAAGGCAAACTCCGCGATCCAAAAGTTCTCGCAGAACAAACCCGCCGAATGATAAAGGATCCAAAGGCTTGGCAGTTTATTGAGCAGTTTGCAGAGCAGTGGCTCGAACTCGATCGGCTTCAGCGCATCACCATTAATAAGGGCCGTTACCCGGAGTTCAACGACCAACTCAGCTCCGACATGAAGGCCGAGACTCTCCATTTCTTTGCTCATCTGCTCCGAGAAGACTTGAGCATCTTAAACTTCCTTGATGCAGATTTTACCTTCGTCAACGAAGGGCTTGCCAAACATTATGGCATACCCGATGTCAAAGGTTCTGGGCTTCGTAAGGTTAAGCTCGATCCGCAACTCCATCGCGGCGGCCTGCTAACTCAAGCCAGTGTACTCACCGGCAACTCCGATGGTCTCGATGGGCATCCGATCAAACGCGGAGTGTGGTTGCTCAAGAATCTACTCGATGATCCACCGCCTCCCCCTCCCCCAAATGTGCCTGAACTCGACCGTGCAAGTAATCCTAAACTCAAGGGGCTTTCCATTACCGAAGCACTGGCTCTTCATCGTAATAATAACGCTTGTGCTGGATGCCATAGCAAGATCGATCCCTGGGGCATTGCTTTCGAAGAGTACGATGCCATTGGCAACTGGCGGATGCCAAAGTCAGGTAAGGTTGTTGAGGCGAAAGCTGAACTTCCGACTGGAACAACGGTAAATGGTATGGTAGAGTTGAAAAAGGAATTATTCCGCCTGCGTACAGATGACCTTCGCAAAGCAATGCTGCGAAAAGTGGCTAGTTATGCTCTAGGTCGATCTTTGACTTTGACCGATGTGGAAGCGATGAATATGCTGTTGCCCGCCTTGAAGCAGCGCGAAGACCGGCTTGCGGCTTTGATCGAAATTGTCGTTGCCAGTGAACCGTTCCAAACGAAGTAACTGAATCACAACTAAGATAGAATTACCGATACAGACTACCGAGACCAACAAACCTACGAAAGGTTTCCACCATGCCTCAACCTTCCTGGAGCCTCAACCGACGAACCTTCCTTCGTGGAACCGGCCTCGCACTCGCGCTTCCATGGCTTGAAGCAATGGCTTCAGCGGCTCCATCTACCCCGAAACCGAAACGCTTTTGTGCATTCTTCTTCGGCAACGGTGTATCCCTCACGAAACCCACCGATCCAACCAGCGATTGGAACTGGTTCCCACGTACCGAGGGCGCAGACTACAAGTTTACCCGCTCTTTGGAAACTCTTTCTGATCATAGGAAAGATCTGACTATCTTCGGTCAACTCTCGCATCCCAGTAGTCGGCAACTTGTCGGCCACAATACTGGCGATGTTTGGCTTAGTGGGGCTGATATTCGACAGAACCTTAACAATTCCGTTTCGATCGATCAGTTAATTGCCCGAGAGTACGGCAGGCATACTCGGATTCCCTCGCTGGTGCTTTCAAGCAATGGAGGCACCGGCATGAAGAGCCGCGCAACCACGATTTCTTTTGATCAGCAAGGCCGAGCAATTCCAGCAGAGTCTAACCCAAAGAGTATTTTTGAACGCCTCTTTGAAAAACCTGCCGAGGTTGACCGTGACGCTCGTGCGCGTGTACTTGCTTCGGGTCGAAAGCGTGTTGATTTCCTTATGGAGGATGCCCGCTCGCTTCGTGGTCAGCTCGGTCGCCTAGATCAGCAACGGCTTGACGAGTTTCTTTCCTCATTAAATGAAGTGGAAAGCCGCCTTAATCGGGCCCAAGATTGGCTTGGCAAAGCAATGCCTGATGTTGATCGTTCCAAGATCAATCTCGAAGTCTCGCAGAAGGGGCCAACAGACTATATTCGCACGATGATGGATCTCATCGTACTTGCTTTCGAGACTGATACCACTCGTGTTGCGACCTACCAAATCTCATCGGAAGATGGCCACGGTATCTGCGATCGCTTCCCCGGTATTCTCAATTTTGGCAAGCACGGCGGACAT
The DNA here is from genome assembly GCA_002303765.1 of Planctomycetaceae bacterium UBA969. Taxonomy (GTDB): domain Bacteria; phylum Planctomycetota; class Planctomycetia; order Gemmatales; family Gemmataceae; genus UBA969. The sequence continues at coordinate 989 of DBCB01000102.1, read as the reverse complement.
CACGGGCTGAGCCACTCCAATCCTTCAAAAGAATCGAGCTGGGGTGAATATGATCGCTACCTCGCAGAGCAATTCGCCTACTTCCTTACTCGGCTCTCCGCAATTCGTGAAGGCGAAACACGGGTTCTAGATCGTACTCTTGCAATGTTCGGCAGCGGAACCAGCAGCACGCATAATGCTCGCAACTACCCAACCGTATTGGCAGGGGGTAAAGATTTAGGGCTTCGGCATGGCCAATACATCAAGGCGCGCGAGGAACGGCCTCTTGGTGATTTGTTTGTGACGATGCTTCAGCGCCTGGACTTCCCAGTCCGAAAATTCGCTGACAACGCAGGCGAATTCAGCGAGATCGTGTAGCAATAACGGCCTTCTCTCTTTATAAAGTCGGGAATTTGATCAGAGCCGGATGTATAAGCGACGGTGAGAATAACCATACCATCTTATTTTCTTTAATAGTAAATGCAAAATAAACTATATTTGTTATCTGATTTTGATATTATAATAAGCTTAGATAATCTATTGGTGAGGCATCATTTTTATTGTTTGTAAGTAAGGGTTTTGCGATGAAAGTTAAGAACACGCATTCAATTTTGTATTCTTTTTCTTTATTAATAATTACCTTTGGATTCATAACGCCAAGCTATGCTGAAAAAGGAAAAAATGCAGAGCAGCAAGAATTAATCAAGCTGATCAATGAGGGGCGGAAAAAAAAGGATTTAAAGCCTTTGAAACTTGGTCAGAGTGAAGATAAGGCTGCCCAAAAATGGGCAGAACACATGCAGAAAACAAATGATCTTGTCCATGGCGGATTTGATGGGGCGCAATGTATTGGAGAAGGAGAAGATGCTAAGAAGGTTTACAACGCATGGATGGGGAGCAAACCTCATCGTGAAGGGTTGATGGGCAAAGAATACCGTGAAATTGGAATTGGAAAAGCGGGTAAGTATTGGGTTGTTAATTTAAAATAAATTTGAAGAGAAGAAAAAGGT
>DBCB01000012.1 GCA_002303765.1 Planctomycetaceae bacterium UBA969 | reverse complement strand
GATGCCAATAGCCGGGTTACGAATTACACTGGGCCCGAGGGTTCCCTTAGTTATGCGCTGGATACCAATGGGCAATTGCTGAGCGTGACCGGCTCTCGAAGTGAGGATTATGCCTTGGATGCCAATGGCAACCGCACTTCCAACACCACCACCGCAGGCAACCTGCTTTTGAACGATGGGAAGTACAGTTACACTTACGACCTCGAAGGAAACCAGAAGACCAAGGCCCGCATCAGTGATGGCCAGGTGACCGAGTTCTTCTGGGATTATCGCAATCAGTTAACCAAGGCCTTGGTGAAAGATGCCAATGGGACTCTCTTAAAAGAGTTGCGTTTCACTTACGATGTGGAGGGTCGGCGGGTTGGATCGTGGGTGGATGCCGATGGTGCTGGTCCAGAGGAGCCTGACCAAGTTTGGACGGTGTTTGATGGCGTCAACCCGTACATGGATTTTGATGGCGATGGGTTGTTAAAGACCCGCTATCTGTATGGCCCCGGGATTGATGAACTGTTTGCAAGAATTGGCAGTGGCGAGGATCCGGAGTGGTATTTGACGGATCGGCTGGGTTCAGTCAGGCAGATTGTGGATGCTTCGGGTGCGGTTTTGGATGAGATTACCTACGACAGTTTTGGCGGCATTTTAATCGAGACGAACCCGGCACAGGGGGATAGGTTCAAATTCACTGGCAGGGAGTATAGCCCTGAGTTGGGAATCTATTATTACCGAGCAAGATGGTATGACCCAGGTTCGGGAAGATTCATCAGCCGGGATCCCATCGGCTTTAGTGCAGGCGATGTGAATCTGTATAGGTATGTGGGCAATGCACCGGGGGATGCCACGGATCCAAGTGGATTAGTTCCTCCTTTAACTTACCCCAATTTCAAAGGGGGAACTAATGAAATCTCTGCCAGCATTTCTTTTTCTGAGGATTTTGCAACCAGCACGGCTTCATGGTACGCTTGGAGTACCTCAAGCATTCACATGACGGTAAACCCAAACGATCCTGAAAAATGGAAGATAATTCATGAGAAATTTAAAAAGGATCTTGATGGTAGAAAAATAAAAACTCTACTAATTACTGGGCACGGAACAATTGGAGCTTTTGGCGCTTACAAATATTCGGATACACTGAATTTGGACAATTTGACTAATGAAGGCGATGCTCTAAGTTTTTTTACCTGGCTGAAAGAGCAGAGGTCACCTTTTTCAGATAAAACAAGTTATATTGAAATAAAAGCCTGTAGTGTTGCCAGAGAGGATGATGGCAAGAAGTTTATCATAAAGTTGTCTAAAATCACAGGATACCCAGTTCGCGCCTGGGATGATTAGATTATTGCAATCCCTTTTGGAAAAGAATTTACAGCTTACCCTGACGGCACCAGTAGGGAAACGGGGGATACCCACCTTAGATTTCAAGACACTTGGTTTTTTAATTTTAAAGGCCAACAGAAAAAGGTGTTGAAATGAAAAGAGCGGCTCGGTTGGCTTACAATATTTTTATTATTCTGCTAATATTAAATTTTTGCTGGAAAGCATTGGAGTTGATTCTCAAGGTAACTTTAGAAACAAGATGTTGTATTTCTATTAAAAATAAAGATATAGATGGTTTTAAAAACAGTCTGGCGGATTGCCAGCATTATTTTTATCTGGGCCCAAATAACATTCGCTTTATCCATGATAGAACTTTGCTTCATTTGGCTTGTGAATACAGATTTCCGGAGGCTGTAAAATTTCTTCTTGAAAAAGGGGCCAACCCTAATTTGCAAGATGATGCAGGGCAAAACCCCTTGTTTGATTTGTTTCGTAATAAATACGACAAGAATGGATTGGATTGTTTTAACCTGCTGGTCGATGCGGGGGCTTGTATAACAACAAATTCTACTGGCCTAGGTGGGCTTCTTGAAAAAGCAATTCATATAAGTGACAATGATTGGGTCCAAAGGTTGCTTTCGTTAGGTGTTAATCCTAATGGGAATATTAAAGCCTATCTTGGTCGGCCTTTAATTTGCGCGACCCTTTTTTTTAATGAAGAGCGCGACCCCGATGACATCATTGTTTCATTGCTTAAGGCTGGGGCTGATCCGAAATTGGAGGATGGCTATGGCAGGACGGCGATTAGTGTAGCCAAAAAGGGAAATTACAAAAAAATCTTGGAGCTTTATAATTCCCTACCCGTTCCGTGAATTCTCTTGCAATGGGCTATGATAGCCTAAAGCGTAGCGTAGGGTATCCAATGGTAAGGATTAATCTGGTCCCAAGGAATACGAAGAACGAAAAGCATTGGGAAGAAGTCATCCTGTGCTGAGTACCTGCGGGAGTCGCGGGAATTTTCGGTCTCCGATGGTGTGACGGCGTATCAATATCAGTATGATCTTGCGGGTCGGCTCACGCAGGTGGATAATGCGGGCAGCGTGGTTCCTGAAGTCACCCTTTCCATGGCCTATGACTACGAGGGGAACCGGGTCATGCTGGTTGACAGCCAGTGTGGAAGTGTGTGGTATGCATGGAA
>DBCB01000126.1:4251-6467 GCA_002303765.1 Planctomycetaceae bacterium UBA969 | reverse complement strand
TAACTTCTTCAGGGCGCTCATCAATCAGCAAAATAATGACATAGCATTCGGGATGATTTTTCATAATACCATTGGCCATCTTTTGCAGCAGAATCGTTTTACCAGTACGGGGAGGTGCAACAATAAGTCCGCGCTGCCCTTTACCGATTGGGGCAACAAGATCAATAACCCTGCCACAAACTTCAGACGGATCAAACTCAAGCTTTAATCTTTCAGTAGGGTGCAAAGGGGTTAAATCCTCAAACATCACCTTTTGGTTTAGAAGCGCGGGGTCCGCATAATTGATGGCTTCGACCCGTAGAAGGGCGAAATACTTTTCGTTTTCTTTGGGAGGCCGAATTTGCCCCGAAACAATCGTACCGGTACGAAGGCCAAACCTTCGAATCTGCGATGGGGAAATATAAATATCGTCGACGCAGGGAAGATAATTGTAATCAGGACTGCGAAGAAACCCAAAACCATCGGGCAGGATTTCAAGTGTCCCTTCACCCAGCATCAAGCCATTTTGCTTAACCCGTTCCTTAATAATCAAAAATACCAAATTCTGCTTGGCCAAGCCTTCAACTTCAGTGATCCCAACTTCTTTTGCAATCGCGATCAACTCAGGCAAAGATTTTTGCTGCAAATCGGTTAAATGATTGCTACCCCTTTTAATCTCTTCATAACGGCTGTTTACTTCATCATCGTAGCCCTTCGATTTAGCTTCTTCACTCTCAGCCGAAAAAGAATCCGGCGGCGCTTTTACATTACTCTCGGGTTTAACAACTTCAGCCATTTCTTCAGGACTAGCTGTATATTTTGGCACATCCTTGACTTTTGGCGGCTCCACCACAGCATTTTCAGTTGGGGCAACCTCATCAACTTTCGAAATATAAGAATCCTTGGCAGGAGTTTTATCCTCGACCTTCTCAATACTTTTGACCTTTACGGGTGTCTTTTTCTTAGGAGTGAACACCAAATCATCATCTGAAGCATCAACAGTTTGCACTGGTGAATCATCCTTTGAAGCCTTTACAGGCGAATTATCGGAAGGCTTATTAAACAAAATGTCATCCGATTGCTCAGGAGCATTCAATTTAACTTCTTCTGAAGGTTTAGCAGTTTTACTAGGTGCTTTGGCCCGTGCTTTTGGTTTGCTTACTGAACTATCTTTCTTACCCTTGGCTTCCGCCATTACTAATCTCCTATCTGGCCCAATAATTCGCTGGTTGAGATGTGTAAAAACCAGTAAACATCAGGGGCAGAAAATATCCCGCTAATTAATCAGATCTGCAAATGGAGCGGGCAACCACCTATTTCATTACCAGAAAATCCATATTCCGGCATAGAGGACTTTTATCTAATTACGACAAACACATCAAACTTTCAACATTCTGTACTGGAAGAGTACTTTCAAGGCAGGTTCCAAAGTTTCAACAAATCATTGACTTGCTTAACCGTATGATCATAGCTTACAGAATTATCGATTATATGATCACAGATTGAGGCCTTCCTAGTCAAGGACATTTGGGCATTTTCTCGGTTTTTCCATTCGGCCTCGGTCCAACCTCTAGCCAAACAACGCCTTAACCTTTCAGCGTCATTACAGTCAATAAACACAATTAAACTGCAAAGCTTTCGCCAGTTCTTCTCTAATAATAGGGGCACATCGAGCACGATAAATGAAGATTCCGAGAATTCTGAAAGTTCTTTGATCTTATGCTCAAGTTTTTCTAACACCAACGGGTGCAGGATTGACTCCAAAAACAACCTACGTTCGGTATTATCAAAAATCGCTTTCGCCAAAACCGGCCTAGAAACATTTCCAGCAAAATCAAAAACCGCAGCCCCAAAATAATCCCGAATCTTTTTTTTAACGATTTCATCCGTAAATAGGTTCCGAACTTCGGAATCTGCATCAAATAACATTCCACCTGAACGGGCAAACATTTTAGCAACTTCACTTTTGCCACTGCCTATGCCGCCTACAATTCCAATAACGGGCTTGTTTACGGGTTTTGCATTCATTTGATTTCTTCCTGCGCCAACCAGTTTGGCCCCGCAGAAACCTCTATCGTTATCGGAACCTTCAGGTTTAACATTTTTCTAGGCTTAAAAGACATCTCGGTAATCAAAAGTTTCTTAACCGCATCGATTTCAGCTTTAGGGCATTCGATCACAAGTTCGTCATGGATCTGCAATAAAAGCTTTGCTTCCAGATTATTTTCACTCAAAGC
>DBCB01000126.1:2960-4243 GCA_002303765.1 Planctomycetaceae bacterium UBA969 | reverse complement strand
TCAAAGCCTGATCAACCCCGATCATAGCAAGCTTGATAAGATCTGCAGCAGAGCCCTGAATTTCCATGTTGATAGCTTCGCGCTCTGGTTGATTACGCTGCTGAAAAGTGGATCGATCTCGAATACCATCAATTCGTCGTCTTCTGCCAAGTATCGTACTAACATAGCCCGTATTTCTACACTTAGAAAGTAAATCGTCTTGATACTTAAGCACATTGGGATAACGAGCAAAATACGCATCAATAAATCTGGAAGCATCGTACCGATCGATTTCCAATCTCTGGGCAAGGCCATGGGCACTAATACCATAAATGATTCCAAAATTTACCGTCTTGGCAGTTCTACGCATGTCGGGGGAAACCATGGTTTCCGGAATGGCAAAAATTTCGGAAGCCACCTGGGAGTGAATATCTTTTTCATGCTCGAAAGCTTTAATCATATTTTTATCGTCACAGAAGTGAGCCAAAAGCCTTAATTCGATTTGGGAATAATCTGCAGAAACAAGTGCCCAGCCTTCCTTGGGTAAAAAAGCTTTTCGTATCTGCTGCCCCATTTCTCTGCGCACAGGAATATTCTGCAAGTTTGGTGTGCTGGAAGAAAGCCTTCCAGTAGCAGTCACTGTTTGGTTAAAAGCTGCATGAATTCTACCCGTCGAAGGTTGAATCAATTCAGGAATTGCGTCTACGTAAGTGCTTTTAAGCTTAGCTAGCTGCCTAAATTCCAAAATCTTTTTAGGTATCGCCGCGCCTGGATGATCAAGAATAGCAAGCTTTTCCAACGTTTCCTGATCTGTGCTTGCCTCTTTAGATACGCCAGTTTTCTTCAACATAGGCAATTGCAAATCATCATAAAGTACCGCCCGTAATTGCGGCAATGAACTGATTTGAAAAGGTTTGCCCGCAAGAATATGAATCTCTTTTTCAACCCGCTCCAACTCCAAGGCCATCTCTACGCCTAAAATTTTCAAGAACTCCGCATCAATACATATCCCGCGGAACTGCATCCTTGCCAAAACGCTTACCAAAGGCATTTCAATCTTTTTGTAAAGCTCCAGTAGGCGATCCTTGCTTCCATCCACCACGGTTTTCGAAATTTCATCTTCAAGAAAACTGGCCAATTGAAAAGCTGCATCCGAATCTTCACATGCATAAAGTGCAACAACCTCAGAGTTCACTTCGCTCATTAACTTTTGAACTTTGTTTTTGCCTTTTACACCTATTAACTCAGTAATCGAAATCATCTCATGATTCAAATAGCGTTTTACCAACTCATCAAGTCCATGG
>DBCB01000126.1:0-2944 GCA_002303765.1 Planctomycetaceae bacterium UBA969 | reverse complement strand
TCTCCCGAATGCAAAAGATAATCAGCAATCATGCTGTCGCCTGCAACGCCCTCCGTCGTCATACCATTGACTAGAAGAACTAAAAGATCAAATTTGATATTTTGGTTTACTTTGAGGATGTCTTTATTTGCAAATATGGGCCTCAACTTATCAAGAACAAAAGATTCATCTAAACAGGGCTCCCCTATGGGAGTACGAATTGCAACATAACAAGCCTTGCTTTTTTGTACTGAAAAAGAGATGCCTACGATTTTCGAAGTAAATGGGTCTAAACCCGTCGTTTCGGTATCAAATGCAAACCTTTTGCACTCTAGAAGTTTGCTAACCAAAACTTCAAAATCTTTTTCGTTATTGATAAGTGTGTAATCGTATTCCCAATCACCACGACCACTTAATTGGATTGGAAGATCAATCGAAAGTTTAGAGCGACTGTTGGTGAACAAAGGGATTTCAGGATGAACATGAGCTGTTTCCTGAATAAAAGAAGGCGCCGAGCTTTGTTGTTTAAATAACCCCTGCTCCTGTGGAGCTGATTTCTCTATTTGCGCCAATATTCCACGAAACCCTAAAGTCTGAAAAAGGGATATCGATTTCCCAGCGTCAATTTCTTTTAAACGCCAACCTTCCAAATCAAACTCAACCGGAGAGTTGCGATCCAAAGTGACAAGATTGCGTACCAAAGTAATTCGTTCAGCAAATGCAGCAAGATTCTCTTTCCGCTTCACCCCGCTGATCTTATCCATATTTGCGTAAATGTTTTCAATCGTACCAAATTCCTGCAACAAGCTCGAAGCTGTTTTAATCCCGATTCCAACGGCACCCGGAACATTATCCGCGGTATCGCCAACTAATGTCTGCAAATCCACAACTTGTGCTGGTGTAATGCCCCAATCTGCAAGCAATTCAGCCCGCCCATATTCTAAATGCTTTCTGATATTGTAAATGGTGACATTTTCATCAATCAACTGCCTACAATCTTTATCCGAGGTTACAAGATAAACTTTTATACCTTTAGATTTTGCATGCTCAGCCACCGTTGCAAGAATATCATCCGCTTCAAAACCAGCGATACTTATCAAAGGAATATTCAAGGCATCCAAAACCTGCTGGATCATGGGCAATTGCATGATCAAATCAGCGGGCGCTTCATCTCGATGGGCTTTATATTCTGGAAAAGCAACATTTCGGAAAGTGGGCTCAGGCCTATCCCAACCACAAACGATGTAGTCTGGTTTTTTATCTCGCAAAAACATTAAATCCCTGGTGAACCCATAAATCGCATTAGTGGGTGTCCCCGTGGGACTTGTCATGTTAGGAATAGCATGAAAAACCTGAAAAATCAGAGACATAGAATCAATCAGATACATGGTTTCGGGATTATTACCCATGAGCAACTTTAACTTTCTTTAATGAAAATGAACATCTTCTGCAATTTATATCGGGCATGCAGCTATTCCAAGGAATAACTGAAAAAAAACAAAGGATTCACCTTACTCCTAACTCTTACCCAGTTATAATATTGAAGTAACTACCAGGTCTCCATAACACGATTTATCCTTATTTGCAGAAAAAAACAGCCATGATTCCAATAACACTTGTTTGCATTAATTGACTACGTCAGCTTATGATTTACAATCATATTGGAGATGTGTAGGTTTTTCTTAAAACCGTTTACTTCGTATCAAGGTGATGGATCATGGCTGCTAAAGCAATAAGTCGAAGTTCTTCTTCACCCAAGGGTGAATCTAAACAAGGGTTGGTTGTCACATTGGTATTTTTTATTCTTGCCACCATTGGCCTAGGAGTTTCTACCTACTTCGGATTTTCTGAACAGGAAACCCTTAGGGCTGAAAAAGATAAATCCGACGCAACTCAAAAAAACGAAGCGAAACTCATTGATTTCTACAGATTTCAGTCAATGCTTTACTGGACTTATATTTCGACTGTCAACGGATTTAAACCCGAGGATTTGGATATTTATGAAGGCTTGAGAGCGAAAGCTGATGATGACACTATCCTCCCCAAAGATGCTAAGTATGACCCTAATAAAGAGGAATTAAAACTAGTAAAAACCAGAATGGAAATGCTTGAAAAGTTGGCTTTTAAAGATGCTGCAGATAAAGATTTGACTTTAAAATTCGACAAAGCAACTAAAAAGCCAAGCAACACTTTTGAAGAAATCACTACTCTTCAATCCAAAAGATACCTCGCACTAAAAGAACGATTCGACAAAGTAGAGATGGAAAAAAAAGAAGCTCAAGATGCTGAGAAAAAGGCTTTAGATGAGTTTGCTGCCTTTAAAGCAGACATAAATAAAAAATATGCAGGCCTTACTGATACTGCAAAAAAAGAATTTGCTGACTTTGCTAATCTAAGAGACCAGCTTAGAAAACAAAAAGACGAATTAACCAAGCTTTTGACAGCCGAAAAAACCGAACGCAATCGAGAAAACGAAGAGTTTACTGAAAAAATTGCCAAACTCGAAAAGAAATCAAAAGACAAAGAGTTAGAAATAACCGCTTTGGCTGACCAACTTGTTCTTAACAAAACCAAAAATAATGACCTCGGAAAAAACATTCGTCCCGATTACAAAATCGTAAGCATCGATCGTACAGGCGCATTACCCTACATCAACGTAGGCCATGGCGATCGAGTCAATCCCCAAGATACTTTTAGCATTCATGGAATAGGGACAGATGGACGCCCGGTTCCTGAGATCAAAGGAACCCTAGAAGTAATCAATGTGGTTGGCGAACATCTCTCCCAATGTAAAATTTTAACGGTCAAAGATACAAATAAAAACCCGATACTTAAGGGAGATGTTCTTTACAACCCAACTTGGAACCCCAATGCCAGAAAACGAATTGCAATTATGGGTATCGTTGACCTTACAGGTGATGGCAAAGATCAGATCTACGAATTGATAACCCAACTTGAAAGACAA
>DBCB01000323.1 GCA_002303765.1 Planctomycetaceae bacterium UBA969 | reverse complement strand
ACATTTTCAAGCGCTGCAACTGATCACTGCCAACACAGCCCCGGGCATCCCAAGGCAGACGATTGGGCGTCGAAGAATTCACCGCAACAACCCAGATATTACCAATTTTTTGGGCAAAGGGGTAAATATGATTCCCGATGCGCTCGCCCTTTTGCCAAGAGGAAAAATGGTTTTCAAAATGATTTTGGGCTGCACAGGAAGCGGTTTGATAATCATGGTTACCAGGCACAGCAAGCCCAGGATGTGCATCAGGGCCATTCAGGCCTAGAAGTTCTGCAGCTTTTGCCATCTCTTCTTCAAAACCTAAAGCCGTGGCGTCGCCCGAAAATACAATGCTATCTAAATTCTGAGACTTGATATCTTTCATTAAGGCATTGAGGATTTCGTTGGTGTTACGAAAGCGAAACCCCCTGCCAAAAATCTTAAGGTTAATCCAGCCTGTAAATCGCTTGCTGAATAGATCGCTTTTTGTCCATGCACTATTTGCAGTAACATGAATATCGCTTAAATGCGCCAGACATACGGGCCTGTCTTGGCCATCGCATGGTCTTGATAAGGGGGTGTCAACCAAAGTAGTATCATCCTTAACAAAGCTCAGGTTCAAGGTTTTTTATCTCCACCCTCGTACTGTTGTTTTAAATCCCACTGCGCCTTGGCTACATCAGCATACCCATTTAAGCGAAAAGTCCGCATGGATCGCTCTGAAACCTTTTCCTGTTTTGCACCTTGGGGTTTATCAAGGTCGTATTTGAATATTACAGCAACCTTTTCATCAATGGCCAAGAAAAGATGAATAGTTTCTGAAGAAGAATTCGTGAAGTAATATTGATCTGTTTTTAGATCATCTTTGATTTTTACTTTTTTATCATCAGCCTTCTTCTTTTGAGCCTTGGCTTCGAAGTGCTCGAGCACCCCTTCCGCAAAAACACCTCCCTCAGTTTCATCAGAATAAGCCAGAAATACATCGCGCGGAACCACCGTGCTTCCCTTCTGCTTGCCATACTTAAACATCACCATCCCCTTCCCTCTAACAAAATCTGGGTAAGGGCGGGAATAATTTTCCCGGGGTAGGCGCAAGAAGGTAGGTTTGGTAATCACAGTTCCATTTCCATCCTTAGGAGCAGGGATTTCCACAGGGTAGCCTAACAATTTATCTGCTTCATCTGCTTCTGCAACAAAATCTATGGTTTGATTGGCTTGCTCTTCGTATTCTGCGATGCCACAACCCAAAATGAGAATACAAAGGCAGAAAGTTAAGCTCGTCTTTTTTAAAATTGAAGATTGGGCAGTCATACAATAACTCTTAATAAAAGCTTAAATGCGCCAGCAAACATTACCGGTTAAGATTATCATATCAGCATTATAGAGGTAGTAGACTGATAAAAGGGGTATGAAAGATGATTCAATTTGATTTTAAAGACAAAGTTGTACTGGTAACAGGGGCTAGCAGGGGTATGGGGGCCCAGATTTTAAGACAATTTGTTAATGCAGGGGCTCATGGTTTGCTCAATTTTCTGCCAAACGAGCAAAATCTCGCAGATGCCAACGCCCTTATCCAGGAATTTCACTCCCAAGGTAAAAAGTGCGACCTCGCTGGTTTTGATGTCAGCCAAGAGCTCGAAGTGCATGAACATCTAGATTTGCTAGGCAAGAAGCACGGAAAATTAGATGTGCTGATCAATAACGCTGGCGTTTTACGCGACAAAACGATCCGAAAAATGACCTCCGAAGATTGGTATACCGTCATGCGAACCAATCTCGATGGTGTCTTTTTCTGCTGCAAATACGCAGCCCAAATTCTCGCAGAAAAAGGCCGTATTATTAACATTGCATCCATATCGGGAATCGTTGGCTTTCCTGGGCAGGCCAATTATTCTTCTGCCAAGGCAGGCGTTATCGCCCTAACCAAAGTACTTTCCAAAGAACTCGCATCGCGAAATATCACCGTGAATGCAGTTGCACCAGGGATGATCGAAACCACGATGTTAACAGGCGTGCGTGATGAAGTTTTGCAAGAATACAAAAAACAAATCCCCTTAAAACGCTTTGGACACCCAGAAGAAGTCGCAAACGCTATTTTATTTCTTGCCTCTGAAGAAGCTTCTTACATTACAGGCCAGGTTTTACCCATTACAGGGGGCTGGAACTAACCTAAACACCCCATATTTACCGTCTTTGCTTAAAGTTGATCTTTCCCGATTTCTTTGTTTGCGGTATCGGCTTCTCTTAAGACTAATTTTGTTTCCCGGAGAAGTTGTGCCATGAGATTAAAACCATTTGTTTTTGATTCGATTTTAAGTTGTGCCTTGGTTAGCTTGCCCACCGCGATGCTACAGTTTTCGCCCATGGTAGTGAATGCAGCAATCTTGGATTCCAGCGACCCGATCGAAGTTTTGGGCAAAGCATTGCAACTTCCTCACGATGTTTCAGGAAATCGCGATAAAGCTATTACTGAGGCCAGCGTTAAAATTCAGTATCCCGCAGATATTTGGCGGGCTGCCTGCCTAGCAGATTGGCGCGAATTTCACTCCGATGGCTCACCCGCAAAAGCTGACCGCGAGGCCAAAAATCTTCTCGTATCACGATTCCAAACCAAACTCGACACCATCCTAACCACTGCGCCACCCGAGGAAACAGAATCCCTGTTAGAGCTCGTTCTTACCATTGCTAAAGAAGAACGACTGGGGGGTAATTACCGACCCTTTTCCAAAGCTGCTGCTGCAGTTTTTGCCAAGGATTCTCTTAAAGGAACCGTGGCTGAACGAGTTGCAAGAATTCGTGTTTATGGCATGTTGAACCCTGAAACCGCACAAGGGCTGCAGTTGTTCTCCGCCCTTCTAGCTGAAAAAGAAATGCGTATTCGCAGAGCCGCACTCGATGGCATTTCTTATTGGGTCGAAGCAAGTGGGCCCGCAGAAGAATCTAAAGATCAAGGCAATAACGCCCGTAGAAGAACCCAGGCAATTTTATGTGTCAGCACCCTGCCTTTGGTGCAATCCGCATTACAAGATACCGAACCCGAAGTGCGTAAACGCGCTGCCAACCATGCCCGTATCAGTGGCTATGTTCTTACCTCGATGATTGCAGATCCCCTGGGTAAAACAGTTCTAGGGTCCAGCGATCCAGGATTGCCCACATTTGTCATGGATCGAAAAGCAGCTTATGATCTTGCGGTTGTGCTTGAAAAAACAAGGCCCGCTTTGTTGCTGATGGTAAGAGATACAGATTTAGAAACTCGCCTTTCAATCCATCGTGCAATGGAAGAACTTGCGATGGCACGCAAAGCATGGAAGAGCCAAACTGCTGCCTACGATATCAAAGATGCGCCCGCATTTCCTGTAACCATGAAGGAAATCATCGAAGAGTTATCTAAATCAGTATCCGATTCTAATTTCAGAGTACGAAGAACTGCACTGGAAACATTCGAGCTTCTAGGGCCCGAAGGCGCTGCATTTACCAGCAATATTATTAAAGCTCTGGACGATTCCGACCGGTTTGTACGCTGGACTGCTATTAGAACCTTGGTTGAAATTGGCTCTAGTTCCACCGCACAAGCATTGCCAAAACTCCGAGATTTGCTTCAAGATCCCGATGGCGATGTGCGCAAAGCAGCATCGCTTGCTTTATCCAAGTTGCAAGATAAGTAAGGCTAATCTTTCTTCCAAAGCCTGCCTTTAGTAGACTTATTATCGGGCTTCTTCTTTTTAGGAGGAGCCTTTGCTTTTGTTTCTTTCTCAGGCGGGGCCTTTTTAATAACGCCTTTTTTGGGACCACCTATCTTCGGAGGAGGACCTTTACGCCCAGCTATCTTGGGAGGCGTACTCGTTTCAACTACATCTTCACCTACATCTTCACCTACGTCTTCCGATACATCATCCAAGCCTTGATTCTCATAAGCTGATTTTGAGAACCTTGCTTTTTTCACAGGCTCGATTGCGTATTCTTCTTCTACTACAACATCATCCTCAAACTTGTCGCCTGGCCCCAAGCGGGATTCTTTTCCTCGCATCACCAAACGAATTGGCACATCGTTAAATGCTAATTTATCTCGGATATTCTTCAGCAAATAGCGCAGGTAGGGTGGATCAAAAAGATCGGACTTATTGGTAAACAACACCACCGTGGGCGGGTTCGCATCTACCTGACTTGCAAAAAATATTCTAGGTGTACGATTCTGCCTGATAGGCGGCGGAATATCTTGAAATGCTTGAACCACAACATTGGTAATATCTGCAGTGCTAACCCGCTGGCACGCTTGTTTAAAGAGGGTTTGCGCCAAATTTAAAACAGGGTAAACATTCTTACCAGTCTTTGCGGTAACAAATGCAATGGGAACAAAATCTAAACTAGGGAATGTTTTTCGCACATACTCCGCCATCTTTCCCGTCTCGATTCCCTTCTCAATCACCAGATCCCACTTGTTGATCACAAAAACCGCAGGCTTATGATACATCAGAATGTATTCTGCAAGCTGCTTATCAACCCTACTGATTTTAAATTGCGGATCCATGAACAATAACACCACATCCGCCCTACGAATCGAACGCTCTGCACGCGCAATGGAATAAAACTCGATGTCGCCCTTGATCGATCTCTTCTTGCGCACACCTGCAGTATCAATTGCAATGAATGTTTGATTATCGCGCTCGAACCGAACATCCACACTATCGCGGGTGGTGCCTGCAACTTCGCTGGCGATAACCCGGTCTTCCTGCGCAAGCGCATTTATAAAAGTACTTTTTCCCGTATTTCTTCGCCCAACAATTGCTATCTTCAGCGGTTCGTGCTCTGGAGGCGCAAAGGTATCTCCGCCCTTGGGCAACAACCTTAATATCCATCTTAAAACTTCTTCTTTATGCCTTTTCTGCATCGCACTAACGCAGATCATCTCGGAAAAACCGAGCTGAAAGAAATCATTCGCCTGCATATCCAGGCCTTCGTGATCACATTTGTTAACCAACAGCAACACCGGCTTGCCATAGGTTCTTAAGGTTGCAGCCACCTTCATATCGGCATGCAACAATCCACTGCGTACATCCACTAAAAACAGAATTATGCACGCTTGCTTAAGAGCTTCCGCAATCTGCCCTTCGATATAATTAGTGAGGTTATCGACATCATGGTTGCCCATGCCACCCGTGTCGACCAGTTCAAAATAGCGTTCATCCGCTTCTATCAAGCATTTGATACGATCGCGGGTAACCCCTGCTGTCGGATCGACTATAGATATGCGTTTGCCCGCAAGCCAATTGAAAAAGGATGACTTGCCTACATTGGGCCTACCCACGATTGCAACCGAAGGAAAAGCCAAGGGAATCTCCTGAAAAAAAGGTTATGCTTTTATTCTAGTTACTATTGGCTAGAAATACATACCTTAAATATTCTTCGTCCCCTATTGCCAGACGGTATAATCCGAACTCATGGAAATTCCCATACCTTGATATGAACCCCAAATGAGGCCTTTTTCCTTGTCAAAACAGACGGTTTTATTATGGTGGGCTTGCTGGTGGCTATTTTTGGTTTTATGGACTATAGGCCTACTTCGCCCGGAACCCATCCAATTGCAGCACCACCTTATTAGCCCATCCCTTGGCTGGATTACTGCAAAGGGCCTGCATCTGGGGGTTTACGCCCTGTTAGCACTCTTTGCATCCCTTCTTCCTAGTTCACCCTCTTTCAAACTTTTCTGCTTTATTATTCTAATGATGCATGCTTTCGCTACCGAATTTCTACAACAATGGGTCAAGGAACGCACCGGTTCCCTTTCTGATGTTGCAATTGATTTACTTGGTGTAGCTTTAGGCCTCGGCGTCTGGAAACTTACCTGTTCGTTCGGGACAGCCGGAAAAAGAGTTCCATCAAGATGATACTTTCAGCACCAAGCCTTCGTCACCCTCGCTGTTTTATTGCAGTGCGAAGGGTTTGCTTACCTGGAATATGATAGTTGTGACATTTTCCTAATGGCGTCTCTGAAAGAAGGATCTCTTCCTCCTTTAATGCCAGCATTTGTTGCCGCAGGGGCCATGCGTTTAACGGCAGATCTCAACTTTTCCTCATACTTATTCTTCAAGCGCTCGTCCTGTACCTTGTCGAGTTTCAATTCGAGTTTCAATTCTTTCATAGTTTTTTGCAATTCCAAGAGCTTTTCAGTGATACTTACGATTCTTGGCGCAGCAGCTTGAGCTGAACTTTCATCCTTGACAGATTCCAAAACCGATGCCATCTCTTCCATATTACTGATGAGGCTTTTAATAACACTCTCATGCTTGCTTCCCAGAAAACCATTAGAGATGAGAAAATAGACGCCATATCCCAGAGCCCCAAGAAGAATAATTCCACCCACTGAAAGCCCAATGGCCAACCCTGAGCCAGAACCACTTTGCTTCTTCTTTTTCTTTTTGGGCTTGGGACTCTCCTCCAGTTCTTCCTCTGCATCTTCTATGGGAGATGGAGCCTGTTTTTTGGGGCTGTCTTGGAAGGCAGAGTCTCTTGCTCGCCAACAATAAAGCTTTCCTTGCATTTGGGGCAGATGATTTTTTTGCCCGGTGTTGGCGCATTACTCACCTTCAATTTGGCGAGACAATTTGAGCATTGGATCGCATGAAAATCCGATCAGGCCGCCGAGGTCAAGAAATATTCTCTAATGGAGAGGATGCCTTAAATGGGCCTCGGCGTCTGAAAACTTACCAGCTGGTTCGGGCCAGCATTGCAATCGAATAGCAGTCAGAAATAATGGTACTTTTAATAAGTATGGGCCAAAACATTTAGGAAATACAAAGCGCCATAAATACAAAGGACTTATCTTTTAATCACATTGTAAAGTTACTTTTCCAGGGCTTTAGCTTTTGCAAAATCCTCTTCAGCCTCTTTGTTTTTTTCAAGTGCCTTATAAGCTTTTCCGCGATTGTCGTAGGCAATCACATTCTTAGGATCTATTTCAATCGCCTTGGTGCAATCTGCAATGGCTTCGGCGTAATTCTTTAACGCGTAATTCGCAGCGCCCCGAAGGTTGTAAACACCTGCATTTTTAGGGTTTAGTTCAATCACTTTGGTGTAATCAGCTATAGCTTCGGGGTACTTCTTTAATTCGTGATTCGCAATTCCCCGAAGATTGTAAACACCCGCACTTTTAGGATCTATTTCAATAGATTTGGTGAAATCCGCTATAGCTTCGGGATACTTCTTTAATGCGAAATTCGCTCTACCACGAAAGATGTAATAACCCACATTGTTAGGATCTAGTTCAATTGCCTTGGTGTAATCCGCTAGGGCTTCAGGAACCTTCTTTAAACTGTCATACGCCATCCCCCGAGAAAGGTAGGATTTATCATCAGGCCTCAACTCAATCGCCTTGGTGTAATCCGCTAACGCTTCGGGTCCTTTTTCCTGAATCTCATACACTCCGCCGCGAAGTATATAAAAATCCGGATTTTCAGGATCTAATTCAATAGCCTTATTGAAATCAGCCAAAGCTTCAGAGACTTTTTGCTGGGTTCGGTAAACTTCCCCACGGCGACCATATGCCTTGGAATACTTAGGGTCCAACTTGATTGCCTTGTTGAAATCGACTAAAGCTTCAGAAGCTTTCGCTTTAGCTTTATCAAGGTCTTCCACACTTTCAAATCCTATCGCCTGCTTCCAATACACACCACCCCGACCAACATAGCCCATGACATCCTTCGGATCCAGTTTGATAGCCTTATTGAAATCTGCCAGGGCTTCGGGCAACTTTTTTAACTCAGAATATACATCTCCGCGACTGCTATACGCCGACGAATCCTTGGGGTCCAGTTTTATTGCATTCGTGTAATCTTCCACTGCTTCGACAAACTTCTTTATTGCTGAATACGCATCGCCACGATTGTTGTAATAGGCATTTGCATCGTCTGCATCTAACTCAATCGCCTTGGTATAATCTTCTATAGCTTCAGCGTGCTTCTTTAATGCCGAATATGCAAAACCTCGATCGTTGTAGAACAACGCATTCTTAGAATCCAACTTGATTGCCTTGGTAAAATCCTTAATGGCCTCAGGATACTGCTCTAATTGGGAATTCACGTTGCCCCGACCATAGTAAGCCATACTGTACTTAGAGTTCAGCTCTATGGCTTTGTTGTAATCTGCTAGGGCTTCGGGATACTTCTCTTGGTAGGAATTCGCTTCGCCGCGATTATAATAGGCCTCCGCAAAATCCGGATCTAATTTAATCGCCTTGTTATAAAGCTTTATGGCTGCTTCTACCTTATTGTTTTCATAGGCTTTAATGCCTTTAGCTAAGGCATCTTCCGCTTCTTTATTTGTTGTTTGGCCAACTAGATTAAAAGCACCAGCCAAAAATACCACAAAACAAAAACTAAATAATCGAATCATTTTAAACCTCGATATATAAAAGAACATCCCCAAGGTAGAGAAACATTTTGGATTAAAAGTTAAAGCATTTACTTGGATGCTGCAAATGTTTTTATGGGTTTTTTGAGTAGCCACAAACTTTAGTCGCTGCTAACTGATATGTACCCTAGAAATGGTGCTAACATTTAAACAACCACGGGGGCAGTATTACTGACCCGGGTGCCTTTCCATTGCAGATATGCAAGAAGCAGAGCGCCAGCAAGGAATAGAAATAAACTGACATTGCTTTCTAAAGAAACTGGCCTAGGGTCGCTGCGTAACAACTCATTAAGAAACCTATGCATTGCATAGAACATCATCAAAATTGCAGTCAACTGCCCGACTCTTGTTTGAAACGGTTCGAAGGAAAGAAGAAAAAACAAAAGCAAAGCCATGCTCATGGTTTCGTAAAGTTGTGCAGGATGAAGGCCCAAGCCATGGGGTTGCAAAACCAATTCTTGTTTGCCTTGGATTTTGAGTTGCAGAGTTTTCTTACCTCTGGGCCAATCGTTATTAAGAATCATCCCGAGATCGAATGGGTTCTTAACCATCTGGCCTTCGGCTTCGATGATGATATCACCTTCAGAGATGCCAAGTTTTTTCGCAGCGGAATCGGGTTCAACTTTGCCAACGACAGCTCCCTGACCTTTTTGATTCTCTGAAAAGGTAAAGCCCGTTGCAGTTTGCAAACCAGCACGAACAAGATCATAGCGAGCGGGGGCAGCCAACGGAAAATGAATCGCAATCGCTGGTTGCGAGGGCTCCACGATCTGACCAAAACAACAGCCATTCATCAGGCAGCCAATTCTTCCAATTGCAATACCCAAGGCAACCGAGGGTGCAAGGATATCGATAACCAAAAGGGGCTCAATGCGTTTTGGCCTAAGCACCATGAACCAATAGGCAAAAAATCCGAGAGTGCCTCCCAAAACCGAACCATAGAGAATGATGCCACCATCCCAGATGCGGGGGAAATTCATCAGAAATTCTGTGAGGGTGAGTTTTTGTTCGTAAAGGAAAAGAGTTCTAGCGCCAAGTAGGCCCGCAACAAATATCCAAACGGATAAATCATGAACGATTTGTGCATCAATACCTTTTGCTACCGCTCGTTTTCCTGCAAGCCAGGTGCAAACGATGAAGGCAATAAAAAGCATCATACCAAAGCCATAAACCGGAATACCTTCAGGCGTAAAGCTGGTATAAACAGGTATACGAAAAAGAATCTGCATCATGCCTAAGGTTCCTTAACGGTTGCAGGAATGATTCCCACAGGTTTTCTTATATCGTAAATTAAAGGACTTATCGAGATCGGATCCACCGCAATCTTCCCTTGGGGCTTTTTTTCATGGCATTGGAATCTAATAACCCGCAATTGAACTCGTCGAGAATAAGCATTCGCATAAGCCCGAAAGTCTGGCCTTTCCTCTCCACATTTGCATTTTCATCAGCCATTCTTGTCGCTGTTGCGTGGTCTCTGCCCGATTCGGAACATAAAAACATCGTGTTTGGGATTCTAATGCTATTTATTGCATTATCATCATGGGTTCAATGGAAAAAAAGCTTAAGGCTTCATGTAACCAAAGGGACTTTGACCTTTCATTCCCCCCTGGGAATTATCACGCCCACCACTAATATTTGCCATGTTGCGTTTGATCCCAAAGGGTCTTTGCAATTTTCGCTCTATAATCCGGAATTGATTTATCCACCCGAGAAAGTTGGCTTGATAGATCAAACGATGGAAGAAGAGGGATATAACTTTGCGATCAAGGGGATCGGCAAACCGCTTGCGTTACAAATCTGCAAGGCTTGCAATCTGAGCCCGGATTATTTAAT
>DBCB01000010.1:15047-21053 GCA_002303765.1 Planctomycetaceae bacterium UBA969 | reverse complement strand
GCACATGGTCAACGAATTCTTGAACGCGCTAGCGGACAACCGCGACCCATGGCCCAATGCCACTCAAAGCGCAAACTGGACCTGTGTTGGTATTCTTGCGCATGAATCCGCATTACAAGGTGGTAAAGTACTAAATCTTCCTGATTTCACACTATAAATAATATTGGATCAGTAGCTTTCAATTTAAAGGCCTTAAACATGAAGAAGTTTATATTCAGCGTTTCGATTCTTGTTGCGGTAGTGTTTGGCCTTGGAATAAAAACCGGGATCCGGGCGCAGGATAACAAAATCAAGCTGTTATTCTTAGGCGACAATGGGCACCATAAGCCCAACGAACGCTTTCGGCAAATTCAGCCTGTTCTTGCAGCTAAGGGCATTGACCTTGTCTACACAGACAAAGTTGAAAGTCTGACCCCCAAGATTCTGAACTCTTATCAAGGATTGGTTATTTTTGCCAACTTGACCACGCTTTCGCCTGAGCAAGAAAAAGCAATGCTCGATTATGTTGAACAAGGCAATGCACTGATCCCATTACATTGCGCTAGTTACTGCTTTTTAAATTCGCCCAAATACATCGATCTGGTTGGCGCTCAATTTTCAAAACATGGAACGGGTACTTTCCGCGTTGACAACATTCTTCCCACTCACCCAATCATGAAGGGTTACAAAAGTTTTGAAAGCTGGGATGAAACTTATGTTCACACCAAACATAATCCCAAGGATCGTATCGTCCTTGAAGAAAGAAAAGATGCATCAGGGTCTGAACCTTGGACTTGGGTACGAACCCAAGGAAAGGGGAAAGTTTTCTATACAGCATGGGGCCATGATGCCCGAACTTGGTCCAACCCAGGATTTCAAAATCTTCTCGAACGCGGCATTCGATGGGCAACCAATGGTGACCTATCTAAAGTTCCAGCGTTTTCTGATCAAACCCTGATGACTGAACTTCCTAAAAACCTTAAGCCATTTGATTATGTTGAAGCTGATGTGCCTTTTTACCCTGCAAACAAACAATGGGGAAAAATGGGAGAAAACATTCGCAAAATGCAAAAGCCTCTTGAACCCAAAGAGTCGCAAAAACACTACATTATGCCCGAGGGATTCGAACTTAAACTCTTCGCATCCGAACCCGATCTTGAAGGCAAACCCATCGCGATGAATTGGGATGAGCGTGGCAGATTATGGGTCGCACTCACCATTGATTACCCCAACGAACTTCAACCCCAAGGCCAGGGCAGAGATAAGATTGTTATCTGCGAAGACACCAACGGCGATAATGTTGCAGATAAATTCACAACCTTTGCAGACAAGCTTAGTATTCCCACAAGTTTGATTTTCGCAAACGGCGGCGTCATTGTGCATCAGGCTCCAGATACTCTTTTTCTTAAAGATACCAATGGTGATGACATAGCCGATGAACGCAAAGTTCTTTTCACAGGCTGGAGCACAGGCGACACTCATGCTGGGCCAAGTAATCTAAACTACGGACTGGATAACTGGATCTATGGCATGGTTGGATATGCTGGCTTTGCAGGAACTGTAGGCGATGAGAAGCAATCTTTCCGTACTGGTTTTTACCGCATGAAGTCTGATGGTTCTAAAATCGAATTCCTTCGCAACACCAACAATAATTCTTGGGGAGTTGGCCTCAGTGAAGAAGGGATTCTTTTTGGTTCCACCGCAAATGGTAACCCGAGTGTGCACCTGCCCATTCCCAACCGTTATTATGAAAAAGTTCGTGGATGGTCGAGCAGCGTTCTCGAAGGCATCGCAGGTAGTGCCCCAATCCACCCTATCACCAAACAAATCAGGCAGGTGGATCATCACGATAAGTTTACCGCTGCAGCAGGCCATGCACTTTATACCGCCCGAAACTACCCTTCCGATTATTGGAACAAAACTGCTTTTGTAACCGAACCTACAGGGCATTTAGTTGCAACTTTCCCTATCACGCCTGAAGGTGCAAGCTTCACTTCCCGCAATGCATTCAACTTAGTTGCAAGTGATGACGAATGGAGTTCACCCATTGTTGCAGAAGTTGGCCCGGATGCAAATGTATGGGTCATCGATTGGTACAATTACATCGTGCAACATAATCCTACGCCTGCTGGTTTTAAAACCGGAAAAGGCAACGCTTACGAAACTAATCTGCGCGACAAAAAGCATGGCCGTATTTATAGGCTTGTTCATAAAGACGGTAAAAACAATCTCCCTTTAAATCTATCAATCGCAGACACAAGCAAACTTGTTGAGACTCTTCGAAACGATAATTTCTTCTGGCGCAGGCACGCACAAAGGCTTCTAGTTGAAAAGCAAAGTAAAGATGCCATCCCTGCCCTTATCGAACTTGCCAAAGAAACAAAAATCGATGGAGCAGGATTAACTCCTTGCGTAATTCATGCACTTTGGACTTTGAAAGGCCTAGGTGCCCTAGAAGAAGAAAAATCACCTGCTACGAAAGTCGCACTTGATTCTCTTACCCACGCATCTGCAGGCGTGAGATTAAACGCCTTGAAAGTTCTACCTATAAAATCAAGTTCCACTGATGCAATTCTTAAGGCAAATCTATTGGGTGATGCCAACGCACAGGTTCAACTTGCAACCCTTTTGGCGTTATCAGATTTGCCCCCTTCAGAACAATCAAGCAAGGCAATTGCACAACTGCTAAAGTCGCCAAAGCGCCCCTTGGATAAATGGCTGCTTGATGGCGTCACCACTGCAGCAGCAAACAATGATGTACTGTTCCTAAACTCCGTAACGGAGAAAAACACACCGCCCTCAAATGAATTATTAACTATTGTTGAACGAATTGCAGAGCATCACGCCCGAGGCAAGCCGGATGAAAGCATTGCCAGCCTGCTTGAAAAGTTACTGCAATCAGAACCGCTGATTCAAACCGCTACGCTAAAAGGCTTGGCACGAGGCTGGCCCGCAAACCAACCTCCCAAATTGAATGATCGAACTGAAAAAGCCCTTAAGGATCTCTTCGTAGTTCTCCCAATCGCAGCTAGAGGGCAACTCGCCCAACTAGGCAAGAAATGGGGTAGTAAATCTCTAGCAGAACAATCGAAGGTAATCGTACAAGGCTTTTTAAAAGCCGCATCCGACACCAAGCAAACCGATATCGAGCGAATCTCTTCCGCAAAACAAGCGTGTGAATTTGGTTCCTCAGATCCTGAAGTTGCAAAAGCTATTCTAGAATTGATCACGGCTCAACTTTCCCCAGAAGTCGGGTTAGGAATGCTCGAAGCTGTATCATTTTCTGATCAATCAGAAACAGGCAATGCAATGGTAGAACGCTTCCCCGATTGGACACCTAATCTCAGGCAGACTGCGATTCGTATACTTCTTTCCAGAGCCATCTGGACCGAAGCATTAATCACATCGCTTGAAAGCAACAAACTAAGAACCTCCGAATTAAGCCTTGACCAGAAGCAAGCTCTTTTGCAAACCGGTAACAAGAAAATAACCGATAAAGCAAAAGTCATACTTGCCCGTGGGGGCGGGTTGCCCAACGCTGACAGGCAAAAGGTTATCGATGACTCCATGTTTGCAACCACTCAATCTGGAGATGCAAATCTTGGGAAAATCGTTTACAAAAACCAGTGCTCCAAATGCCATCAACATCAAGGGGAAGGCGTAAAAATCGGCCCCGACATGACAGGAATGGCCGCACACCCCAAAAAAGAATTACTCATCCACATCATGGATCCAAACAGAGATGTTGAGGGTAATTTCCGACAATATGTTGTTTCCACCAAAGGCGGAAAAATACTTACAGGTATGCTTGCATCAGAAACAAAATCCTCCATCGAACTTATTGATACTGAAGCAAAAAAGCAGACTGTTCTGCGAGATGACATCGATGAAATCAAAGCTTCGGATCGTTCGCTCATGCCCGAAGGTTTTGAAAAACAACTTTCAAAGCCCGATCTCGTCAACCTTCTCGAATTCCTTACACAACGAGGAAAGTTCCTTCCACTACCACTTGATAAAATTGCTACTATTGTTAGTACCAAAGGCATGTTTCACAGTGAAGAAGCTACGGTTGAAAGACTGATATTTCCTGATTGGAAACCCAAGGTATTTCAGGGCATTCCCTTTAATCTTGTCGATCCACAGGGTGATAAATACCCCAATGTAATCATGCTGAATGGAACTAACGGCACCATTCCACCAAAGATGCCTAAGCAAGTTAAGTTGGCATGTAATGGCCCCGCCAACGCTATCCATTTATTAAGTGGGATTAGCGGATGGGGATTCCCTGCAACCCCAAAAGGTTCAGTCTCCATGATTGTCAGACTTCATTATGATGATGGAAAAACAGAAGATCATTTGTTGAAGAATGGCGAAGTCTTTGCAGATTACATTCGTAAAATTGATGTGCCCGATTCTACCTTTGCATTTTCATTGCGAGGCCAGCAAATTCGATACCTTGCAGTTCGCCCTAAAAGGCCGACTGAAATCATCAAGGATATTGAATTTGTAAAAGGGCCAGATGCGACTTCACCAATCGTAATGGCGGTCACCGTTGAGGGGCCTGATAGCAAAGATAAGCCTCAGTAAAGAAGTAACTTTAAAGTTATTTGCCAACAGATAAGGCGAATCTTTTTCCGTCCTTCGTATTGATCAAAAAAGAGCCTGACAGGGTAGACCTGACAGGCTTTTTATCTTGCGGAGTATACTCTGCATCAATTTGAATCGTATAGGCCCCCTTGCTTGTTTCCAGCACTTTAAGGCTAACCTTAGAGCCAGGAATTGGGGTCATCATAAGTGGAATTTTTGCTACCGCATCT
This sequence comes from Planctomycetaceae bacterium UBA969, assembly GCA_002303765.1. GTDB lineage: Bacteria > Planctomycetota > Planctomycetia > Gemmatales > Gemmataceae > UBA969. The sequence goes on along the minus strand of DBCB01000010.1, from coordinate 16,257 downwards.
TCCAGTAAAAAACCTAACGCTATTTCTTGGGCAGACATCGCAAGATATTGCACCTTGGTTTCAAGATTGATTTGCTCAAACTTCTTTCGGGTAGAAAGCTCCTGCACAACAACCGACACCAACAAAGCGGAACTCAACGCCATCAAAACAATGCAAGTTATAAGCGCAACACCTTTTCGTTGATTACTTGAAGCCTTTATGACAATCATTTACGGGCTCCATTCAGACTGGCACGGAAACTTAATAATCGCTCCTTGGTTTTAATGGAATCAGCTTTATCAAGGCAATTAAGTTCCACCATTAACCCATCATTCAACAATTGAAATGAAACATCCTGCACCCCTATTAAGCGCTGTTTTCCTTCAAGGCTTTCACGCATGAACGCACCATTTTCAACCTCATAAGTTATCTGCCCCCCGGATAGAAGCGCCAACTTTAAACCTGTGGTTTTATTCGCGTTGGTTGTGATTACTGCAGATGAAGCAACCCGAACATCGCTTCGAAAAAGGTTGGCGAGGGCTGCAACCTCCATATTTCTATTGGTCAATCTTATTTCTGTAGATGAAAAATACATCAGGCCCATGATCATCGTGGTCGCGATCAACATCACAACGCCAAGCAATACCATCACAACAACCATTTCGATCAGGGTGAATGCGCCTCTACTTTTGCATTTATTTAACATCATTTTCCACCCTGCAACGAAATAGATCTTGGGGCAATCGAAGTAGTGAGCGTACATTCTTTCGGGTCAAAACCCCGCCCATAATCCCAACGCACCACCACTTCAACATCCTTGATCAACTTAAATTCTTTTGATGGCGTAACCTTTACCGTTATTACCGAACCAGGCGGTAACGATTTATACCGGCGGGAATCCTGCGCCATTTCCGCCCACTTTTCATCCAGCTTTTCCCAGGGCGTGCTGCGGGCCTCCTCGAGGATATTTATCCCCGCCTGGTTGCCAAGAAATACATTGCTGTTACGATGCCTTTCATGAAAACACCAAGTAGTTGTTTCCGCTATCACTACCATAACGATAGCTAAAATAGAAAACGAAGCCATAATTTCTACGAGAGTAAAACCTCTTCGTATTGATTTGATTCTGTTTGGTTTTATGTTCATGACAACTCCACCATCATTTTTATCAGTGGCATGAACATGGCAATTGCAATAAAGCCAACCATTACGCCTAAAAGCAACATTAATA
>DBCB01000010.1:10524-15019 GCA_002303765.1 Planctomycetaceae bacterium UBA969 | reverse complement strand
CCAAAGAGAAGCGCTGGGCAAATAATGAAGCGAGCCGTAACCTTTGGTTTCCGATTTCTTCTAATGCCCATGGAAGATTATTCACTTTTTGAGCAGATTGAATAAAGGGTTTCATGTATTTAGGCAACCAACCGGAAGCCTCGAGACTATCTTCAAGCGCATGTCCCAATTTGATGGAAGAATTAAGCTTTACCAACTGTTTTTGAGAAGGCCCGGAAAAACATTTCGACTCTTCTAGAAAAGTGAGTGCCTTCGAAACCACCACTTGCCCCTGCAAGGTGGTTCCCATCATTTTCAAAAAACTCCCCTGCAAGTGAACACGATAAATAGAACCAACAATAGGGAAATACCATCTAGCGGTCATATTCCAAAATGGCAGCGCAACAATAACTGGAATAAGAACGACAAGGGCAATCCAGACACCCGGAGCAAAGTCAGCGATGACATTACCTTTCTGGCCAAAGGTAGGCAACCAATTAAAAACCTTCAAAAGTACAAGAGTTACCCAAGGAAGGGAGTAATCGAAATCTTTGAAAATGCGCTCAAGTTTAGGAGCAATAAAAACCATGAAAAATACTGCAACATTCAATGTTGAAATCGCCATAAAAAACAAGTAAGCCATGCGAGGTAAAACAGTGAGCCAGAAAAGATCCTTCTGCCAGCGCCCGACAATCGAAAGACAGGAAGAAAAATTTCCCGTGACTTCACCCAAAGAAAGTGCAAGAAATACTTCCTGCGAAACCAACTCGGGGTATGCTCTCAATGCCTTGGTCAAAGAAAAACCCTGCTGCAATAGTTCGATCAATCCCTTCACTCTTTTATCAAAGCGCCAAAACTTGTAGTAAATCAGGTAATAAGCTGGGTTCATAAATGAAAGAAAGCAAATAATCATAAATTCGCGAAAGTATCCTTTTGGCCTGTCAGCAAGATAAGCGTTCAACATGGGGACAATGGGTTTGTCGGCTTCAAAAGTAGACAGTAAAAGGTTGTGAAACTCTTCCTGCCTAACATTCCTGTAATAAAAGAAGGAAACCATGGACCATGTAGAAAAAGCAAAGTACATCATCGCATAATATAATGCGATGATTTGAAGCCTCATTACGCACAACATAATAAAAACTAAAACAGGGAACAACAACCCTACGAGGATCATGGTGATAAGTAATCGGATGCTTTTATTCTTTTTGTTCATTTACATGTTGAAGTAGGGTTTAAATACTCACTTACTTAATCCTTCAAGCAAATTTATCAAGGGAAGAAAAACAGCAAACACAAAAATCGAGGTAATGAATCCCGCACATAATACAACTAGCAAAGGGGGAAAAATACTTTGAACCATTTGTGAGCGCACCGCAACCTGCCTGGCATACATTTGCGCAGCTTGCTTCAATGTTTGAGACAGATTCCCGTTTAATTCCCCCATGCCTGCCATCCATGAAACAACTTCTGGGAGGATTTTAAATTCTTTAAGGGCCTGCGCAAGGGAAGACCCCTGACGCAATTTTTCTGCAATCTTAATCCCACCTGCTTTCAAAATCGGATCTGAACCGGCTTGGGCGGCAAGTTCAAAAGCTTCGGGCAATGGCATTTGATTTTCAACCAAGATTGCAAGTAAATCCGCAAACGCGGCCAACCTTGCAGAGCGAATTAAAATCCCAAATACTGGAAGCGAATAAATCAGTCTGGCCCAATTACAACGCCCAGACTCGGTTGCATTAAACACCTGGCGCAACCCAATTGCTGATATCCCAATCACACCCAAAGGAATTACCAATGTTGGTATCGGATTTCGGCAAACATCAACAATCAATTGGGTAAAAAAAGGCAGGCGCATACCAAAATCGTTGAAAATTGAAATAAACTGCGGCATGACAAATATCATGATCATTACGGTCAATAATATTGCAATCAAGATAACCATCATTGGATATAACAACGCAGTATAAACCACCGAAGAAAGATCAGAAAGGCTTCGTGCATAGGTAGTAAGCAAGGCAAGCACCTCGGGAAGGTTGCCCCCGCGAATTCCAGCATTCATGAGGCTGGGGTAAAATTTTGGCACACGGCCCTGCTGTGCATCGATCGCTTCGGGAAGTGATTTACCCTGTTTTAAATCTTGCGCCAAAAGCTGAGTGGCTTCTTTTAAATTCCCCCGGGACATTTCCCGGGCTATCGATGCAAGGCCTTCCTCTAATGGCAAACCAGCCCGAGCCATACCTGCAATTTCCTCGTTCAGGTAAATCAACTGATCTGGGGTCAGTGCTCCAAATTTCTTTTCTGAATTATCCATACTTATCTATCACCTTGATTACTGTAAAACACCGTAGCGCAATCAGAAGAGCCTAAAACTCTAAGCACTTCTTCTCTGGTGGTCAGACCTGCTTTTACTGCTGCTATCGCATGGCTTACAAGCGTTATTCCGCCACTGTTTACAAAAATCTCTTCCAGCATCGTACGATCGGCACGATTTAAAATCGCTCTGCGCATATCTTCATTTATCACCATCGCTTCCAACAGCAAAAGCCTTCCTTGGAAACCAGTATTATTGCAAGCTGCACAACCATTGCTTTTACAGTTAGAGCAAATCTTTCGTAACAATCTTTGATTTAGAATCAATCGAAGCGAACTGGTCAACAAATAAGGCTCCAGCCCCATCTCCAATAATCTTGAAATAACTCCGCAGGACGAACCAGCATGCAAGGTGCTAAATAACAAGTGGCCTGAAAGTGCAGCTTCAATTCCAACCCTTGCGGTTTCAGGATCTCGCATTTCACCAACTAGAATCACCTCGGGGTCCTGCCTTAGCAAACTCCGCAAACCCAAAGAAAAATCAAACCCGGTACTGGGCGATACTTGAGTCTGGCTTACTCCCTCGAGAATTTGTTCGACGGGATCTTCAAGAGTAACAATATGCCTTCTAGTTTTTTCAGTTTTAGCAATGTGACTCAAACAGGAATAAATGCTAGTGGTTTTACCACTCCCGCCCGGACCTGTAAAAAGAATCGCACCTGTGCGCTCACTAATCGCATCTTTAAGGTTTTTAAGCACTCCGGGTTCAAGCCCAAGTTCTTCCAAAATGAATTGCCTATTCTCGCGGCGGAACAATCGGAGCGCTACTCTTTCGCCATGAATGGTCGGAAATGTACTGACTCGCACTTCAATCCCTTCCAGCGAATCAACCTGAACTATACGCCCTTCTTGGGGGATATCTTGCCTGTAGGAAAGTAAATTTGCGAGAAACTTTAAGCGAGCGATGATATTTGGCCCCAATTCTCTTGGCAATTCCGTTGAAGGCAAAATTACACCATCGACTCGAAAACAAACTTGAAGCTTATCCACCCAAGGTTCGATATAAACATCGGTCGCCTTGCACTTATCGCCTTTTTCAAGAATGTTGGCAACAAGCAATGCTACCCTCTCTGGCCCATGCTTTTGGCCCGGGTCAAAACTTTTTAAACAGAGTGAATCTGCATTATTCATGTTCATCAGAATGACTTAAAAAAACTAGGAGATGCAATCGGTCTTCTTATATATCAAATGGAAGGCACAATAACACTTAAATTATGAAATTATGTTCCCCTCTGACGGTGATAGGGTTTAAAATATATCAGGCTGTTTTTTCTGGACTAAAACTTATGCTCGACTCAATAAGCAGATCGCTTCTGGCAGCAATATTCTTGCGTACACGCAAGGCATTAGAAGGGCGACCTTCTGGCCCCATGAAAGCAAGGATACCCTGTGGTGGCATGGATTTTGTGGAGCTACGCGAATACGAACCAGGCGACGAAGTCAGGCATATAGACTGGAAATCCTCTTCGCGGTCAGGCAAAGTCTTAGTCAAAAAGTTCATGCATGATCAAGAGATTTCGATCCGGATTTTTGCATGCACTAGTGCAAGCATGCTTTATTCCACAACGGAATCAACCAAACTTGAAGTGGTTGCAGAGTTGGCAACTGCCTTGGGTTGGATAGCAATCAACTCGGGAAACAGATTCTCCTTGTTTAAATTCGACAAAGCGGCCGAAAGAATCATCAGCGATGCAAATAGCGCAAAAAAAGTCCAGGCAATAGGTGCAAGCCTGCTTAAAGATAAACCACCACTAAAAACCTTAAACAATGTTTTATGGAAAGTTCTTGCAGAAAAGCAAACGCCTCGAAGCATGGTTTTTGTATTGTCTGATTTTTACGAACCAATAGATCCTTTGCTTTTTGGTGCTTGTGCAAAGAGGCATGATCTGCACTTGTTACGAATTCTTGACCCTAGGGAAATCTCTCTCCCGGAGTCCGCTGATATTCATTGCAAAAACCCTTGGAATGCTGGTTCTATGTTAGTCAAAAGTTCAGACAAAGATTTCCGCAATCAATACCTCCAGCTATTTGCAAAACACGAAAACAAATTAGCTGGGTTATGCAAAAGTAGTGGTGCGGGGTTTCTTCGCATAAGCACATCCGAGCCCTATCTTTCAAGCTTAATTAGTTATTTCAATCAAACATT
>DBCB01000010.1:5436-10489 GCA_002303765.1 Planctomycetaceae bacterium UBA969 | reverse complement strand
ATAACGATGATAGTTTCTCCGCTTTTATTATCGATGATAGGTTGCTTTTTATTTCAGATAAATACTGAAAGCGTCATAGTTCCTGCAGTATCATCTCCCGAAGGAGTCGAGGCCTCAATTCAAGTGAAATTATTGGAGGAAAGGTTACCTGGTGCAGTTTTCTCGATCCTTCTTAAATTCGAAACCACAAAAGATGTTGTTGTTTCTCAATTCAGCTTGGAAGAAAAATACAAGAAGGATTGGGAATTGTTACCGGCAGGCGAAACCTTGAAAACCAAATCCGGTGACAAAGCAGTACAAACCATCTCCTTTATTCTTCGGGCTAAAAAAACCGGGGCGATAGATATTCCCACTTTGAAAGCATCTGCATTACTTGGTGCAAAAAATATCACCCTAGTCTGGGAAAACTGGCTCTTTCCGGAAAAGCTATTTCCCTTCAAGGAACTTGATACACCAGAAAAAAATGGTGGTCTCATGATTAAAACATTGTCGCCTTGGTTTGCAATTGGATTGCTAATATTGATTGCATTGGGTGTTTTTGGGTTGATAAAAAAACCGCCCATGTTGATTCCATCAAAATTAAATATTGCAAAGGAATTAGAAACTTGGCTGAAAAAAGTTGATGCCCTTTCTTTGGAAGAATCCATCACAACCCTTGAACCCCTACTTCGAACAGAGTCCCTAAAACAGCCTGATGATATTGCATCGAACGAACAGGAATCAGCAAAGTTAAAAGGATTGACACCCTCCCAAAGATTACTGCTTGAGAAAGCACTGCAGGCACTCGAAGAAATCAAGTATTCAAAAAACAAAGACCGAACCACTTTAATATTCACCATCAGCGAATTAGTAAAAAGCCTATAAAACCATAAAGTTTTCGCTCTTTAAGCATTATGCCAATTACTCCGGTTACTAAAACCAAGAAGTATAGCAAAGCCTGATAAATAGAGTCATCCAGGGTAAATGGGAAGACGATATATAGGGTATCAATCTTGCATCCAACTCTCGATCGTCATCGAAATGGCTGAAAGGTTTTTTAATTCAAAACAAAACGGAGACATTGTCATGAATGAATTCAATCCCTCGAACCGAAATTTGTTAATCGCAATTGCAGTAACTCTTGGTATTTGGGGGTGTGCCCAAAACCCTGGACCATCTCCTAAAGTTCAGGCCGAAAAAATCAAAACTCTTGAAGAGCGCCTATCAAAAATGGAAGATGATCATCAAATTCTTTTATCAACAAGAGATCAGATGAAATCGCGCATTAGTGCTCTGGAAGAAGATCGCACTGCTTTAGAAAAGAAACTGATCCATCATAAGGAAGTTGTTCAAGAAAGGGATGAACTTAAAGCCTTAACAGATGTTAGAACTAGCGAACGAGATGCCAGCCAACTACGCTGCGAGTTATTCAAAAAGGGATTGCAAGAATTGCTAGGTCAGGATGATTCTATGATTTCGACATCCAAACCATTGCCTAGCAGAGCAACTGCAGGCATCCCTTTCACATCAAAATAAAGTGCGTCAAAAAAAACGCCAGCTTGATCTGCATGATGCAGTTTAAGCTGGCGTTGCTCTTTTAGTCATGAATATATTCAATGACTGCTTGTCGTTTCATATCAGAAAGCATGCGCTTCATTTCATACTGCCCTGCTTCATTTCGCAAACGATCTCGAACCTGCTTTTGCACCTTCTCATCAAAAATCTTTATCCCTGCATATTCTCGTTTAACCAGCATGATAACATGTACACCGGTGGGCAATTCAACTAGGGGACCAACTTCTCCATCCTTTAATTCAAACAGGTACTTTTCAACTTGAACTGGTTTGATTTCGCCCTTCTTTCTACCTATCCCTTCTGCATTTCTAAATGCACCATCCCCGTGACAATACTCTTTGCTCAGCTTGGCAAAATCTTCACCCTTCTTAGCCCTTTCAACCACTTTTCGAGCAGTCTCCATCGCATCTTCCTGCGATTTAGAATTCCTATAACTAATGAAAATATCCTTCCACTCTACACTGTCTTGGATTTGAAATTCTTCAGGATGGCTTTCGTAATAATCACGAATCTGCTTATGGCCTATGCGATCCAAATTGGGTAAGATTCTGGTTTGCATATACTGCATTGCTATAAAGTTTCTTTCAGATTGCCTTCGAAGAAGATCAATTGAAATGCCCTGTGATTCCAAAAGCACCTTGAATTCTGAATCACTCAACGATTTATTTCGATCCTTGAGTAATCGCACATACCGATCAAACTCTTTGCCTGCCATTTCCTGCAGCTTATCCAAAAACTTCTTTGCTTGTGGATTCTTGGACAACCTTGTGTAGGCATCCTGAATAACAATTTCTCTTTCAACTAATTGGTTAATCGCGGCTTTTCTTTTTGCAGAATCATTACCCCCTTCGCCAATGCCCTGACTAAGAGTCAACAAAACTTCTTCTTCTAAAACTGCTTCACCATTAACTAATGCAACGATATTGCTGCCTGAAGTCTTTTGTCCGGGTTTGGCTATGGATTCTGCCTCTGCAACTTTTATCTCATCTGCTGATGCTAACAAATCATTTTCAGGCGACTGAGCCCTAGCGGCACTAGAAACACTTGCGGGAGGATAATTTTTGGCAGTCTCTTTAACAGGTGTGGAAACACAACCAATCAAACTAAGACTTATTATTGATAAAGCAGCAAATAATCTTCCTAGCAACATAACTTCACCACTATATTTAGGAGCCATCTTTAACCGAATGCACCCGGCTTATAACGATTTCCCCAACGAATACAAGAGGAAGTAATGGAAGAACACTTCATGTAAAGCTAGGTAAGTTCTTTTGTTTTGGTGGGAAGATCGGATTATAAAAAGCGCTAGACCTTAGAATCCTTCCTGCAAACCCCAATTTATCTAGACACAAGGTCCTATGTCTGGTTACTATCCTGAAATATTGAAAACAAGTTACTAAGCTTGCCTGTTCACCATAAACCTTAGTTATGTTGAATTTAGTTATAGCTTTAGAAACTCTCCCCGTGTTCCTATTTCAAAGGGCAAACCTTTATGTCTAGTGCATCTGTTTCAACTCAACACCCAAATGCAATGCGACTGCTATGGGCAGGCTTCATGGCTATTTTGGCCGCTGGCGTCGGTTTCGCAATCCGAGGCGGTATCTTCGATAACTGGGGCAAAGAATATGGATTCACCGGGGCACAACTCGGGGCAATCGGTGGCGGTGGCTTCAGCGGCTTCTGCTTCGGCATTATTATCGGTGGTGTTATCGTCGACAAGGTTGGCTATGGAAAGCTTGTTGCACTCGCATTAGTTGGTCATATTATTTCTGCTTTTGTTACTTTTGGCGCAAGCACTCCTGAAAACGCTTATAACTTCTTGTTCTGGGGCATGTTTATATTTGCCTTTGCGAATGGAACACTCGAAGCAGTTGCGAACCCCTTGGTAGCAACTCTTTTCCCTGAAAACCGAACTCATTACCTTAACATTCTTCATGCATCATGGCCCGCAGGTATGATTCTAGGCTCGGTTGCTGGCTGGATTCTTGACGACAAAATGGAAGTACCATGGAAGTATCAACTTGCTTTGTATCTGGTGCCAACCGTACTTTATGCCCTCATGTTTTTGGGCCAGAAGTTCCCAAAATCCGAAGCTGCTGAAAAAGGCGCTAGCTTTATTGAAATGTTCCGAAGTGTAGGTATACTTGGCTCACTTGTTGCTTGTTACCTTCTTGCCCTTTTCTTTGGCGATATCTTCAAGGGTTTCAACCCTGAAAATGCCAAAATCATTGGATATGGAATTGGTGGGCTTCTACTTATCATTGTCTCTGTAATGACTAATTTCTCTATTGGCTCTTTCCTTCTGTTTGTTCTTTTCGTGGTTCATGCGCTGGTTGGTGCGGTTGAACTCGGTACCGATGGTTGGATTCAAAACATCACAGGCAACTTGTTCAATTCAGAAGAAGGTAAATACCTCTTCATCTGGACTTCTTCCATCATGTTTGGTCTACGCTTCTGCGCTCATTTCATCGAAACCAAACTTAAATTATCACCCATCGGACTTCTGCTTGTTTGCGCAGGACTTGCTTGCTTAGGCCTAAACCTCGCAAGCGGGATGCAAACATTCTCGATGGCACTTGTTGCACTTGGCATTTATGCCGTGGGCAAAACTTTCTTCTGGCCTACCATGCTTGCAGTAGTTGGCGATCGTTACCCACAAACCGGTGCAGTTGCAATGTCCATCATGGGTGGCATTGGTATGCTTTCCGCAGGCCTCATCGGCGGCCCAGGCCTTGGCTATTGTAAAGATCGCTTTGCAGGAGAAGAACTTAACAAGACTAACCCTGCACTTTATGCAGAATACAAAGCTAAAGAACCTAGCACATTCTTGAACCTAGCAAGCACCGAGGCCTTTGGCTTAGATGGCAAGAAACTTGGCGAAGCTAACGATAAACTTGGAGCAATTCGCAAAAAAATCGAAGCTGAAAAAGGCGATTTAAGCACTGCACTCAGCAAGCTTGAACCTAACGATAAAGCAATTATTGAAGCGAGCACTCATGGCGATCGGGCCACCCTGAAAGCGGATGCTTATATTCCGCTAACCATGGCTGCGATATACCTCATTTTGCTGGTATATTTCCAATTAATTGGTGGATACAAGCCTGTAAGCATTGGGGCCGACTCAGGAAAATAACAAACTGTATCAATTTGTTTATAAACCGAACGCATACTGGATATACTAATCCTATATGAGTATGCGTTCTTTTACTTTTCTGGGTACTGGTACTTCTGTTGGCGTACCAATGATTGGTTGCGATTGCAAAGTTTGCACTTCGGATAACCCACGCAATCACCGGTTTCGCTGTGCCGGCTTGATCAAGCTTCCTAACGGAAATATTTTGATCGATACTCCGCCCGAACTAAGGCTGCAGCTATTGCGTGCCAAGGTTGGGGCGATTCATAGCGTTCTTTTCACCCACTACCATGCCGATCACCTGCATGGCTTGGATGATCTTAGGCCCATCCAGCATCTTTTGGGGCAACCCGTTCCCCTCTACTG
>DBCB01000010.1:3815-5332 GCA_002303765.1 Planctomycetaceae bacterium UBA969 | reverse complement strand
CCCAAGCTTTCCTTCGAGCGCATTAATACTTCGCCCATCAATGTCCTTGGCGAATTAGTCACCCCCGTGCCTTTGGTGCATGGCAATTTTGATGTTTTGGGCTTTAGGATAAAAGCCATGGCGTATTGCACCGATGTAAACCATATACCTGAAACAAGCATGGAACTATTGCAGGGTTTGGACATTCTGATTCTAGATGCGTTGCGCGATAAACCCCATCCAGCACACTTTAATTTGGAAGAAGCACTTGAAGTAATTAAGCTATTAAAGCCGAAGCAGGCGTATTTAACCCACCTTTGCCACGACATGGATCACGATGAAGTTGAGTCGAGGTTGCCTAAAGGGGTCAATCTGGCCTATGATGGCTTTTCCTTTGAGTTTTAGTTTAGATTTTCAGCCCAGGAGGGGCGGGACTTGCGACAGGACTTGCGCCAAAGATTATTATCAGCCAACCAAGCGGGATTACTTTCCCATTGGGCAAAGCTTTCACCCCACGAACAATCTTTGGTCGAACACCAACTAGAATCAATCGATGTAGAATTTCTTGCGAACCTATTTGACAAGAGAAATAGTCCGTTTGGATTACCTGAAACTGAAAAAATTGCTGCGGTTCCTGTACTGCACCCAACCACGAACTCATCCGAAGCGAAAAACGAAGGGCTAAAAGCACTAGCAAAGGGCGAGGTTGCAATCCTTATGGTTGCAGGAGGTCAAGGTAGCAGGCTAGGAACATTGCAGCCAAAAGGCACTTGGCCTATCACGCCGATAACGCAAAAAAGTTTATTTCAACTTCACTCTGAAAAAGTGCTGACCCTTTCAAAAAAAGCCAATCTCGATATTCCTTTTTTAATCATGACCAGCCCAGCTACCCATGATCAAACCGTAGCTTTTTTCACATCGCATGCGTTCTTCGGACTTAAAAAAGAACAAGTCATCTTTTTCACCCAAGGGACAATGCCCGCGGTTGATCTAAATACAGGCGCCATTCTTTTTGAAGAACCTGCAAAAGTATTCGCCAGCCCAGATGGCCATGGCGGCACCTTAACTGCTTTGAAAAATACTGGCTTACTTGAGCAACTTAAATCTCAAGGCATCAAACATTTATTCTTTTTCCAAGTAGACAACCCTTTGGTTCAAATAGCGGACCCTGTTTTCATTGGGAACCACATTTCGCATCGATCTCAATTATCAAGCAAAGTAATTCTCAAAGATTCACCGACTGATAAACTTGGAAACTTCATCCAAGTTGACGGCCGCTGCCAGATCATCGAATATTCGGATCTTCCATTAGAACTGGCTAACCGAAAAAAGCATGATGGGTCACTTTTCATCGATACCGGGAACCCAGCGATCCACCTGTTCGATGTTGATTTTTTAAACCTGGTATCCAGTAACGGTGATGCATTACCTTTTCACCTTGCTCGAAAAAAAGTCCCCCATGTGGATGCAAACCTTAGCAAGGTTGTTCCTGAAAAAGAAAACGCCTGGAAGTTTGAGCGCTTCATCTTTGATATCTT
>DBCB01000010.1:0-3731 GCA_002303765.1 Planctomycetaceae bacterium UBA969 | reverse complement strand
GGAGACGACTCACCAGAAACTGCGAAGCAGGCGCAATGCAAACTGTTTATCCAATGGCTGGAAAAAGCTGGGATAAAAATGCCAGTGTATTCGGTAACACCTGAAATCGAGATCTCACCTTCGTTTGCAATGGATGCTGAAGAACTATCTCTTAAACTTCCAAGCAACTTCCAAGCAAAATTCCCACTATTATTACAAGATAAACCCAAGGAGTTTTAAATGTTACATGCAATGATCATGGCAGGCGGCGGCGGCACCCGGTTCTGGCCACGAAGCAGGAAAAAAAAGCCCAAACAATTCCTACAACTCGGCGGCGACCGATCTCTCATCCAACAAGCTTATGAAAGACTCGAAGCTGCTGTTCCTCCTGAACGCATGTGGGTGATTACCTCAGAAGCTTACCGTCAAGAAACACAAGCGCATCTGCCCGCTCTTGCAAACGATCACATCATTGGCGAACCCGTGGGTCGGGATACTGCGCCCTGTGTTGCTTTAGGAGCAGCTTTGATTATAAAAAACGATCCCGAAGCAGTGATGCTGGTAAGCCCCGCAGATCATGTAATAGAGCCTGTGCAAGAATTTCGCAGGGCAGTTCATGCGGCGCATGAAATCTGCAAGGATAGCCCGAACACTTTTTTAACTTTTGGAATCCCACCCACCTATCCATCGGTAGGTTATGGGTATATTCAAAAGGGCCCAGAAGCAGCACAAAAGCAAGGGCTGACAGCCTACAAAGTTTCTGCTTTCAAAGAAAAACCCTCGCTTGAAATAGCGCAACAATTCTTTGCTTCGGGCAATTACTTCTGGAATAGCGGCATATTTGTTTGGCGCGCTAGCACCGTGCTTGCAGCGCTCAAAGAGCACAAACCAGCAATGCATGATGCAGCAATAAGAATAGCAGCAGCTTGGGATACCCCCGAGCGCAAAGCTGTGCTGGAAACTGAGTTCGCAGGCATGGAGAAAATCAGCGTTGACTATGCGGTGATGGAAAACGCAAAAGAGGTAATGGTTCTACAAACGCCTTACAAATGGGATGATGTGGGCAGTTGGCAGGCCCTTGAAAGGCTGCACCCACAAGATGCCGATGGCAATACGGTAGTAGCCTCACATTGCGGCATCCGAACAAGTAATTGCATTATCGTTTCGGATAATCGCAATAATTTAACAACAACCATTGGGGTAGAAAACCTGATCATTGTAAGAGATGGTGATGCCCTTCTGGTAGCGGATAAGCGAGATGAAGCTGGAGTTAAAGAACTAGTTGATCTCCTGCGAAAAAGAGGACTGGAATTATACCTATAATGGCACGCTGGCTAGGGATAGATTTTGGAAAAAAGCGAGTAGGATTGGCGTTTGCAGATTCCACCATTGGCATTTCGTTCGCTCTTGAAACTCGCAATCGAATCAATGAAAAAGCGGATGGAGCTTACTTCAAACGCGTTGTTCTTGATGAAAAAATAACAGGAATTGTCGTCGGATTGCCCATCCATTCCGATGGAAGGGAAGGCGACAAAGCCATAGAGGCACGGGCCTATGGAGAGTGGTTAAAACAAACTTTGAATCTACCCGTGTTTTTTTATGATGAGCGATTCAGCACCTTTGAAGCAAACTCCATCATGCGTGAAGCAGGATTAGACATGAAGAAACAGAAGGAAAAACGCGACCAGATTGCAGCACAGATCATCCTGCAAGGCTTTATTGATGCGGGTTATCCTGAAGATGGTGGCTATCTTGGTCCCTTACAGGGCTAAAACTTCAGGGTTGATAGCCAAGCCTTTCGTAAATCTTCGAGTGAAGTCCATAGCGCCCATTCCCCTGTTGGCCCTACAAACCTCAAGCGTTTTTCCACACATGCAGTGCCAATTTCATGCACTGGCAGGCCTTTGAATATGGCTTGGAATTGTTCTATTTTTTGTGGCTCAATTTCAACCACATAGCAGGTGGGTGGTTCTGCAAACAGCATGGCTGCAAAGGGAATATTTCCCAAGGTATTCAATCCATGGATATCTGCACCAATGCCCCCTGCAAATGCCATTTCTGCAATAGTAACTGCTAGGCCGCCTTCACTAACATCATGGCAAGATCGCACAGTTGCAGCAGTGATTGCGCCATGCATTGCTTTGTGAATTGCAATGGCTTCCTTGGCATCAGGCCTCGGAACAATGCCGCCTATTAATTGCAGCGCCTTTGCATACTGTGAGCCGCCGATGTTTTCAGTAAGACGCCCTACAAGGAACAACTTGTTCCCCGCTTTTTTCATATCCATGGTGACGCATTGGCGCACATCCTGAACAATACCAATGGCACTAATCAGCAACGTGGGAGGGATAACTATACTTTTCCCTTTTGCATGAAATTCATTTTTAAGACTGTCTTTGCCGCTGATAAATGGCATTTCATAAGTGATCGCAAATTCTTTGCAAGCTTCTGCAGCCATCACTAGCGAGCCAAGAACTTCGGGCCTATCGGTATTACCCCAGCAGAAATTATCCAAAATGGCGATGCGGGAAGGATCAGCACCAACAGCAACTACATTTCTAACTGCTTCGTCGATTGCGCAGGCCGCCATCGCATAAGGATCGAGATCGCCGTAATCTGGCAGAAGCCCACATCCAACAGCAAAGCCTTTGGTAGAGCCAAGCACAGGCATAACTACCGAGGCATCAGAAGGGCCTTCCTCCAAAATCCCCACCAGCGGTTTGATAACACTCCCGCCCTGCACTTCGTGATCATACTGTCTGATGATCCATTCTTTACTGCAGATATTGAGAGATGAGAGAAGCTTAAGCAAAGTTTCCCCAAGGTTTTGATCAACGGGAACCGAGGGATTGGAGGTAGACTCTGGAGGGATTTTCCAAGCTGCCTTTCGAACCTGTTTGGGTCTGCCGTTATGCAGAAAATCAAGGTCTATATCACCAACTTCGGTACCTTGATAAAAGAGTTTTAGCCTACCAGTGTTTTCAAAAACGCCAAGCTCCACAGCTTCAACGCCCTCCCATTTGCAAACTTCTTTCAACTTTGCAAGGTTCTCTTTAGGAACGGAAAGGATCATTCTTTCCTGTGATTCAGAAATCCAGATTTCGGTGTAGGAAAGGCCTGCGTACTTAAGAGGGGCTTGATCCAATTGAATGGAAGCACCCAGGTGTTCACCCATTTCGCCAACAGCAGAAGAAAACCCACCTGCACCGCAGTCAGTAATCGAACTATAAAGGCCGAGGTCTCTGGCTTTAAGAATTGCATCGAGAACTTTTTTCTCTTCGATGGCATTACCGATCTGAACCGCGCCACCACTCACCTTTTCTGAATCTGAATTTAACTCAGCAGAAGAAAAAGTTGCGCCATGAATACCATCACGGCCTGTTCTACCCCCCACCGCCACGACAAAGTCTCCTGCTAAAGGTTTTTTAACTGCTTTATCCACGGGGATAAGGCCAGCTGTGCCGCAAAAAACCAGCGGGTTGCCGAGGTAACGATCATGAAAGCAAACTGCACCATTAATAGTGGGAATGCCCATGCGATTTCCATAATCACGAACGCCTGAAACAACACCGGTCATGATTTTAAGCGGGTGTAAAATACCTTCAGGCAGAGTTGAGGCAAGAGTATCAGGCGGGGCAAAGCAAAATATATCAGTATTACAAACAGGTTTTGCACCAAGGCCTGTGCCCATGGGGTCGCGGATAACTCCGCCGATACCTGTGTTGGCGCCACCGTAGGGTTCTATCGCAGAG
>DBCB01000188.1:4137-9451 GCA_002303765.1 Planctomycetaceae bacterium UBA969 | reverse complement strand
GCGAGCCAGATATTTTCCCTTGGGTGTATCCACCTCGATATCCGCACCAACGTTTCGAATGGAAGTAACAGGAGTTTCGAAAAGAAGATCAGCGTTGTTATTGCGGGCGATTTTTTGAAATGCCCGTACACAACGATCAACCCAAAGATACCCACCTAGTTTTTCGTAGGCTCCAACATAGCTTTCAGGAAGATTGAGAAACCCATACTTTTCTGCAAGTTGTTCATGGGATAAGAAATCAACTTCTAGGGAATGAAGTGCTGAACTCGCAATGATTCCTTGAATGACTTCATGATTGGGATAAGCCACACTTAGGCAGCCACATTCTTCAAGCAATGTTTCGCCCACGCGCCATTCGAGATCATGCCAAAGATGATAAGCGCGTTTAAGCAAAGGAACATAATTAGGGTTTTCGTAATAGGCAAGTCTGATAGCACGGGTTCTACCATGCGAGCTACCCATCTCATGATTGGGTTCGAATTGTTCTAGCCCTAGAACTTTAAGCCCGGAAAGGGCAAGCTGCATTGCAGCAGAGCTACCCATGCCGCCTAGGCCAATTACGATGACATCATAAATTGAATCAGCCATAACGAAGTTTCTTATGAGAAATAAAAAAGGTCCACGGGCGAAAAGCCTATGGACCCTGGAATCCAGCAAAGTTATTACTGGGCAGCTTTGACCGAATAGCTGAAGATTTTATCTTGATCGCGAATGATAAGGCGACCGTTTGCAATCACTGGATGAGGCCAGCTAGCTTTGCCACTAGGTTCTGCAAGCTTAAATGAACCAAGCAAATTATAGCCTTTGGGGGTGGCTTCAAGTAGGTTCATGGTTGCATCCTGATTGCGGAAATAAAGTCTCCCATCCGCATAGAGAACACCAGCAGAGCCAGAACCTGGCCGTTTTTCTTCCTTCCAAACAACTTTGCCTGTAGCCATTTCCAAGCAGCAGGGTACGCCACTGTTATGGCCCGTGCCAAAATAAACATGATCTCCAAGAAGAACCATGCCACCATGATGGTTTTGAATATCCTTGCTTTGTTCCTTTAGGTAATAAACTTCCTTGGCTTCGATACCACCCTTGCCATCAGGAATAAGTCGAACAAGTGCTGTTCCTTTGCCATAGCCGGTGGAACAGAATACTAGGTCATCCTTAACAATTGCGGTAGGGATATTTGCAGTACCATTTGCATTGGCTCCGTAGCGCCAAAGGAGCTTACCATCTTTTGCATTAACGCCAACGATGCATTTGCCAAGCCAAGTGATGTATTGTTTGATACCGCCAGCTTCAGAAATAACAACTGAAGCGTAACCTGCACCACCGCCAGCTTTAATTTTGGAAGCCCAGATTGTCTTGCCAGTATTTTTATCTAGTGCAACGAGGGCAGCGTCATCAGCGCCCGGAGTTACAATAACCATATCGCCATCAATTAGCGGAGATTCGGAGAAGCCCCAACCGGACATCATCTTGCCTTTGAAATCCTTGGCGAAGTTTTTCTGCCAGAGTATTTTTCCTGAATTAGATTCTAGGCATACAACATCGCCGGAGACGCCAACGACATAAAGATTTTTGCCATCAACAGTGGGGGTGCAGCGGGAGCCTTCGTTGTATCCAACTTTACCTTTGGAGGCGATTTTGACTTCCCAGATTTTAGCGCCATTCTTTTCATCAAGTGCCCAAACGGTTTCGTTATCGGCTTGATAACTCATGCCAAAGATTTTGCCATTGGCGACGGATGGTGTGCTGTATCCGCCCCCGATACCAGCGACTTTCCAAACGAGAGGTGGCCCTTCTTTTGGCCAAGTTTTCAGAAGTCCGGTTTCCTTGCAAATACCATCGCGTTGCGGGCCACGCCATTGACTCCAATCATAGGGCCCTTGTGCTGATGCATTCCCAACAATTACCGATCCAAACGAAATAATCATAGCTAATTTTAACAAGTTCTTCTGCATGCTATTCTCCTTAAAAAGTTAATGTAGACTAACCATATTTCTTAGAGAATCAACAAGGAATTAAGTTCAAGTAAAGGAAATAACTAGCTACGGTATTTCTTGTTACACTAATTCATTAGGTAAATTTTCAACTAATGTAAGGATGAGGGTGAGCATATGGGAAAAATACTTGTGCTTTATGATTCCATGAGTGGTAACACCGCTAAGATGGCGGAATTGATAGCCGAAGGGGCACGCTCTATTCCCAATATGGAAATTAGGGTGATCAAAATTGATGAGGCAAAAGCAGAAGATGTGATCTGGTGTGATGGCATAGCAGTAGGAAGCCCAACTAATATGGGTTTGCTTTCTTGGAAGATGAAACGGTTCTGGGATGAAACCATGGCAGGACAATGGATGAAAGTGGATGGGAAAATAGCTTGTGCATTTTCTTCTTCTGGTGGATCGGCGGGTGGCAGCGAGATCGCATGCCAATCTATTCTAATGGTCTTGATGAATTTTGGGTTTCTAGTGTTTGGCGTTACCGATTATGTAAGCAAGTTGATGACATTGCATTATGGTGCGGTATCCGTGCGCGAACCTCGCGGTGAAGAAACCCAAGAAGCTTGCAGAAGGTTGGGAAAAAGGTTGGCGGAATGGGTGGCTTGTTTTGTGGATGGTACTAAGGATCAACATCCGCTTCATAAAAAAGATGAACGCTTGATGCCTGGCTAACCGACCAGAATATCTCGCACTAAGTTTTGCGATTCTACGTTGTTATGGGTGGAAAGTGCGACGAAGGCATGGCCTGCATCATGCTTTAAAATCACCAAGCTTCGCAAACTTATGTTGGCATCCTTGAAGCGTTTCATCAGCAGGGCCAATTCCCCTGGCTTATCTGGAACGCGCACTACCATCGCATCTTCGCTGATGGCATTAAACGGGCTAACTGTCAATGCCCTCAGTGCATCATCGTATTTATCCACGATCAAGGTTATGACCGCTGTTGCATCGACGCTTTCAGCTTCAATGCTTTCGATGTTAACACCGGCTGCCCCCAATAATTCAGAAATGTCTGAAAGCAATCCGGGCCTGTCATGGTCAACAATGGTAATCTGCTTCATAAGCTTCTCCGAACCGTTGAAGGATAATTCCGGTTTTTCCGAGTATCTTGCTTTTCGCCAGCAAGATCTTCTGCAAGCTCATCAATGTTTTCACAAGTCACATGAGGCATAGCAATCAAATGGCTGATACTGCCCTTCGAAGCTAATTGCCATTTAGAAACAAGCGTGGGGGAGGGCCTGTCAAATACCACAGTGAGGGAATTTGGATGTTTCCAAGCATGGCGATTCAACGCATTGAGTTTTGTTTCAGCATAGGCAGCAACATTCATACATGATTGGATGATTTCGTGGAACCCTTCGAGGCCTATGGTGCGGAATGCATACCACAAAAACAACGGAGTAAGGCCGTTTCGCGAACCCATGATGGTGGTATCAAGGGTGCCGACGTATTCTACGCCACATGCAATGCGATCTACATATTCCTTCTTGGCCAGAACCACGCCACAAGGCAAAGGAGAGCCAACCATTTTATGACCACTGATGGAAACACTATCGATGCCCGCATCAAAATCCCAAGCAGGCGATTTATCAACAAAAGGAAGAATCATGCCACTAAGGGCTGCATCTGCATGAATGTAATGGCGTTTGATAGCAAGATCTTTGAGGATTTTTTGAATGCCAAGAAGATCATCGCATGCACCTTTCATGGTGGAACCGATGTTGGCAAAAATAACTGGGGGAACATCACGATGAATTTTAATGGTTTCGCGAAGGTCATCTAAATTCATGGTTCCATCGGGATTACTTCGGATCATGATGTTGCGAACATGAAGGCAGCGCAAGATTTTGTTGACCGAATAATGAGAGTCTTCAGAGTAATACACCATGCAATCAGGGAACATCTCACGGGCAAGAAAAATACCGTATAAGTTTCCTTCAGTTCCGCCATTGGTTACATAACCCCAAGTTGTTTTTTTAGGGGCGTTGGTCAGCTTCTTAAAAATTTCAATTACTTCACGCTCAAATTCGTGAGTATTGATGTGATAATTTGTAGGGACAAAGGGGTCACCAATATTATTCAAAGGCAATTTTAAAAAGTGATATAAAGCGGAATAATCAAAAAGGGTGTTACAGGGGTAACCAATGAAATGCTCAAGTTCCTTTTCGAGGTTTCGAGTAAGGCTATCAAGTTTTTCTTGATCTTCCCTCGAAAGTTGCTTAGGTTTGCGCATTGCAATTCCCCTTGTGCTACGAAATATTTGCTACCTTCAAATTCTTTGCGTCTTCTGAGAAAACTGCTTCTCTATTACTATTCTATCATTGGTTAGCGTTATTATGCTTCCAAGGAGACAATCTTTGACTTATTTCTTTACAATTTCATCCCTATTGCCCTCATATTCTTGAAAAAGCCCCTTTCATACCATTGAATCTTGGGTAAACCTGACCTACCATAGGCGCTTAAACCTTTTTCACCTTAACGGAGATGATTATGTTTTCCAGTATTTTGACGGTTGCTTTGTTGTCGTTGGGCGCAGATACCATCGAAGGAATTGGCCCCATTGGAAAAATCGAGAAAGTTCAAGGAGGCTTTGGATTCACTGAAGGGCCCGCTGTAGACAAAGCAGGTAACCTGTTCTTCTCCGACATCCCCAATGAAAAAATCCATAAGGTTGAAGATGGCAAAGTATCCGTGTTCATCGAAAAGTCGAATCATGCCAATGGCTTAATGTTTGATGGTAAAGGAAGATTGGTTGCTTGCGAAATGGATGGACAAATCGTGGCTCATTCGCCCGATGGAAAAACCCGCACTATTATTATTGATAAAAACATGGGTAATCGCTTCAACGCTCCCAATGATGTTGTAGTAGCCAATAATGGAGGCATTTATTTTACTGATCCAGCTTTTCGTGCGCCCATGCCATTGCCCCAAGGCAAGACAGGTGTGTACTATCTTTCACCCGAAGGCAAAGTTTCCCGCTTGATTGATGATCTGCCAAATCCTAATGGCGTGATTCTTTCCCCTGATGAAAAAACACTTTATGTCATCCCCACGGGTCAGGCCGATATGATGGCTTATCCCATTGAAACCCATGGCAAGATTGGCAAAGGGAAAGTCTTTTGTTCACTTAAGCAGGCTGCGGGAAAAACCAACACGGGTGGCGATGGTCTTACGATTGACATCAAGGGCAATCTTTACATTACTTCAGGGCTTGGCATCCAGATTTTCTCAAGCACTGGCATGCATTTGGGAACAATCGTTTTTCCAGAGCAACCCGCGAACTGCTGCTTTGCAGGCAAAGATATGAAAACTTTTTATGT
>DBCB01000188.1:0-4059 GCA_002303765.1 Planctomycetaceae bacterium UBA969 | reverse complement strand
CTGGCAAGTAATAGAGTTTCATTCTGAACTAAAAGGATTCCAGGGTGGAAGTTTTCTGCCCTGGCGCCTTTGGTTTATTTCTTTAACCAGTTGATGAAACTTCGCCCTAAGTTCGGGCGTTGTAACATCCAGCAAGTTTGATAGATCTTGATTACTAAAGGGACCTCCCCCGTTTTTAGGCGGGATGGCTTTGCCCTGCTTGCGCAAAAGGGCTTGTTGGTTTTCACGATCCTGCTTTGATTTTTCTTCTCGATCAATCCAAATATCCAACTCGATGTTCTTTTCTTTTTGACCTAAATGTAGGATTCGATCGAATTCCATCTCCACCTTTTTGAGCCCGGCTCTGGTATTGCGATCGGTTAGTTCTTTCTTTGATTCCTTATTAAGGCCTTTTTCAAGATATTGGATTCGCTCTTGAGCAGTGGTTCTTTTTTCCTTGGTCCATTCCCTTGCTTTTTCTGACTGCAATGATTCCTGAATAGTTGCAATCTCATTCAATGCAGAGCGCTGCCAATACCAATTAGTAGAGAAATAACCAAAGTAAAGGAATATCAAAAGCAAAAGGCCTGCGAAGAACCAATTCCGAGATGTGGAAACAGAATTAGTTTTAGTAGGCTCCATACCTTGATAATACCTTTAAAAGTAAAAAGCCGGGCATATCTTTTTGAAACTTTTTCACCAAGCAAAATAGTTAGCATCTTCTTTTTTAATCCCAACCTTAACAAAATGGTAGGGCAGGGTTTTGCAGCACGCTTTTATGCTATTTCCTCTTGATCAAATTATATGCCATGTTAACATGTATTACATGTTTACACCGCATCACTAGAGATTGCTTATATGCAAATGGAAGCCATCGAAAAACATACAACCGTCGACCTGGTTGTTGAACGAATTACTCAGGTAATCAAGGAAAGAAATTTGCTTGCAGGTTATAAGCTGCCTGGAGAGCACGAGCTTGTCGAGCAATTGAAAGTCAGCCGGCCTGTTTTGCGGGAAGCTCTCGCCCGCTTACAAAGTATGGGCCTTGTCGATATACAGCGGGGCAAAGGAACCTTTGTTGGAAATGCTACAAGCCTTGCAAACTGTGTAAGGCTGCTACAATCGGCGGTAGCTATTTCCCCCCAAGAATTAATTACATATGCGCAACTTCGATCTGCGATTGAGGTGCAAGCTGCTAGGCAGGCTGCCGAATCCGCAACCAGCGAAGATATTGCTCAACTTTCCGGGTTGCTAAAAAAACTGGACGATGATGAGTTGCCCTACCCTGATGCACTAGAACTCGACTTTCAGTTCCATCGAAAAATTATTGATATTGCAGGCAACCCACTAATGAAAAACCTGATGGAAGTGATTTACGAATTTGTACTTACCCAGATGGCTCGCACCACCCCTTCGCAGCGTGAAAACGCATTTGGTCGCAAACTACACAAGGCTATCCTGAAGGCAATTCAAGATCATGACGCAGATGGTGCAGAACTCGCCATGAGTCAACACATGCAAACAATTCTCAAGCAATTGAGGGCTTAAGTAATGATAAAACACACCTCAGGTTTTTTGATATGTATCCTATTTTGCACCTCTAAGGTGTTTGCGGTAGATGCCCCAACGCCAACGAAAGAGCAAGTTGCATTCTTCGAAACTAAGATACGCCCAGTTTTAGTGGACCATTGTTACAAATGCCACTCTGCAGATTCAAAAATCATCAAGGGTGGGCTGCGTGTTGATAGTCGCCAAGCACTTATAAAGGGCGGTGATAGCGGCGCATCAATTGTGCCTGGGGATCCAACAAAAAGCCTTTTAATCAAGGCATTGAAGTATGATGGTTTGGAAATGCCTCCCAAGGGAAGACTCTCTGATTCTGTGATCAAGGATTTTGAAACATGGATAAAAATGGGTGCTCCTGATCCTCGGAAGTTGATTGAAACTCCGATAGCGCGAACCCTTGATATTGAGGCAGGGCGCAAGCATTGGGCTTTCCAACCGATACTCGATCCCAAACCACCGTTGGTCAAAGATGGTGCATGGCCTTTGGATCCGCTGGACCGATTTTTACTTGCAAGGTTAGAGAAAGCTGGGATTCAGCCATCGAAGGATGCGGATCGTCATACATGGTTAAGGCGGGTTAGCTTTGATCTGACTGGTTTGCCCCCAACCCCGTTGGAAATTAAGGCGTTCATCGAAGATAACTCACCCCAGGCTTGGGAAAAGGTTGTGGATCGTTTATTGGGTTCACATGCCTTTGGAGAACGCTGGGCCAGACATTGGCTGGATCTTACCGGTTACGCTGACATGATGGGAACATCGAACAATGTATATGCAGAACATGCATGGCGTTACCGTGATTATTTGATTGCAGCTTACAACAAAGACAAGCCATTTGATCGGTTTGTCAAAGAACAGATTGCAGGTGATTTGATTCCTGCAAACAAGCCTGAGGAGCGGGCGGAAAATCTCACTGCGACGGGTTTCTTGATGGTCGGGGATGTCGAAATTGTCGAACCAGACAAGGCAAAGCTTGAGGCCGACTATTTAGATACCCAGATCAGCAAGATTGGAACAGCATTTTTGGGAATGACGCTTGGATGTGTCAGATGCCATGATCATAAGTTTGATCCAATAGGTTTGCAAGATTACTACGGAATAGCAGGAATGCTTCGTAGTTCTCCATCAACGCACAAGACAGCTTTTGGCGTTTGGAGCAGCCTCAACACTACGGATCTTCCTGAAACCTCTGAGCAATTAAAAGCTCGTCAAAAGCTAGAGTCGAAAGCAAATGAAAATATAACTTCATGGAAGGCCGAGAAAGCAAACCTTGAGATGCAGCAAAAGACTGTGATCCAAGAGCTTGCGCAATTAGATAAAGCGGCTTCGCCTGATAAAAAAGCGGATGCGCCACCTGCTGCTAAAAGAGAAGCGCTAGTCAAAAAACGGGATGAGTTGAATGAAAGCATCCGGAAAATCGGGGGCACTATAAACCATGCAGAGTTCTTCCGCTCCAAGGCGCCCAAAGCCTTTGCATTGAAGGATGGCAACAGCGTTGCTGATATGCCTATATACATCCGGGGCAATCCTTACGCACCGGGGGTCGTAATGCCTCGAGGTGCAATCCGTGTTGTTTCCCGAGATAAGTTTCCTGCAATTCCCGAAGGGCAAAGTGGCAGGCTTCAGCTTGCTGATTGGCTGGCTGATGCAGGCAATCCGCTAACCGCCAGAGTTGCAGTTAATCGAATCTGGCAGAAGCTTTTTGGTGAAGGGATTGTAAGCAGCGTTGATTACTTTGGCACCCGCGGGGAAACGCCATCGCATCCAGAACTTCTCGATCATCTTGCGACTCGTTTCATGAATCAAGGTTGGTCCCAGAAGCGGTTGATGCGTGGCTTGGTTCTCAGTCATGCGTATCGAATGGCAAGTTCAAATAATCAGGAGTCCATGAAGATCGATCCTGAAAACAAACTGATATGGAGAATGAATCGGCAGCGGCTTGATGCGGAAGCAATAAGGGATGGCCTTCTTCATATAAGTGGAGAATTAGTTCAAAGCGAGGGCGGGCCTGCGCTTGTGCTGGAAGAACCGGAAAATTGTGGATCACTTTCGCTGAAGGGAGTGAACCCGCCCAATTACACCCATCGTAAACCCCGCCCTAGTGAGGAATTCCAAAGGACTATCTACCTTCCGGTCATGCGTACGAACTTTGGAACTCATGATCGTATCCGGTCCTATTTTGATTTCGTGAACCCCGCACAGATTGCAGGCCAACGAAACCAGACAGTCGTTCCTACTCAATCTCTCTTTGTGATGAACAATGATCTTTTTCAAAAGCGTGCCAGATTAATTGCTACCCGGGTAATCGCTGAGTCTCCCGATACCGAAGCACGTCTGAACTATCTTTGGCTGACAGTCTTCAACCGACCCATCACGAATTCAGAATATCTGGAAGCTACAGAATTCCTTGGAAGATTACCATCCTCCGTGAACACAAAGGATTCCAAAGCACCCGATCTGGTTCTTTGGCAGGAGCTTTGTCATTCGTTGCTGGCTTCCAATGAATTTATCTTTCGA
>DBCB01000144.1:21842-23530 GCA_002303765.1 Planctomycetaceae bacterium UBA969 | reverse complement strand
TAAAATACCCGTAAGTAAAACTTGGGAATAAGAGAAAGGTCCAACAAGGTCCAGAGATAGGGGGGTGATAGAGATTTTTTCAACTTTAGCACCAGCGGGCAGCTTTTCGGGCTCTTGCGCTTGGCTTAGATTTGCCTGAGCAAAAAAAAGCATTACTAGGGCAAATGCAGCAGTCGTGGTTGTATTTTTTGGGAAACGATTATTCATATTTACAATCTCCTGAAAGCAGGCTTCGTGGGTGTTTTAGTTTTTACTAACTGTTATTGGTACTGGAACGAATTCTTTATCTTTTTCCCCAGTGGGAACTTTAAACAATTTAACAGTACCATCAAATCCAGCGGCAGCGATTCTTGTGCCATCTGGAGTGAAAGCTAGGGAATAAATGGGGGTTAGTCCTGTTTCAATTTTGGTTACAACCTTGCCGTCCTCTGCCTGATAAATTTTAATAAATCCTTTGCCATCCAAGCTGCTTCCTGCTGCGAATAAAGCGCCATTTTTGTCGAAAGAGGTGGCGTAAATCCTACCTGAAATGGCCTCGTACTCACGTACTTTGTTGGCATCATCACCAATGACGCGCTTTGTAACCCGGTGCATTTTGTAAAGCCTTGGAATGCCGTCGGATCCCCCGATTAGGAGTTCTTCATAAACTTTTTCAGCAGCATCGGTTCCCTCAGCACCTTTAACCATGGTTTTATCTTTACGGGGACGGACAGAAACAGTTTGAAGCCCGCCTTTGAGGGCTCCGGGGGTAATGCTGGTAATGTTGTCGATAAAGCGCTGGGTTGCAATTTCGGTTAGTTTCATGGAGCGATCTCTGCTAATGGAAGCAAGAAAAAGGCCATCGCGGGAAAAAGCAGTACCCAGAACCCAATCGGTATGGGCGCCTTGATAAAGGATTTGTTTGCCCGTAGTAGCGTCGATCGCCCGAACGGAGTTGTCGGCGCAGCCATAGGCGATTTTTGAGCCATCTGGGGACCAGCTAACACCATATATGGTGTCGAAAGTTGAAGGAGCGGAAAGGGTGAGCTTTTTCTTGGCTACATCCCAGATTTGGATTTCTCCAAAACGGCCAGGCGATCCGGCAGCCGCTGCAATTTGTTTGCCATCTGGTGAAAACGCAAGAGATTCGATTCTTTCTGCAAGGCCGATAAGCCTTCCAAGAATTTCAGATCCATCTGCTTTGTGTAAAATGATTTCATGGTAACCAGAAACGGCTAAGATTTGGCCATCTGGAGAGAAATCGATTGAAGTTATAACAGGTGGGAGTGAATAAATCGGAGGGTGTTCTGGGTCAACAAGTTTCTTGGCGGATTTAGGTGAATCGTCCTTGGCGCCTTCTGATATCCACTTGCGAACGAGTTCGGTTTGGTCCTTGGTTAAAGGATCCTTACCTTTGGGCATTTCGGCTTTTTGGTCTGCATGGGCAATGATAACTTGATAAATGTTGCTTTTTGTTGGGTCTCCCGGAACGATTTGAACTTTGTCTCGGTCTCCCTTTAAAAATAAAGAGGGATAGTCGATCATCATATAGCTGCCTTGAACTTTTGCTGGTTGGTGGCAGCCTTGACAGTTTTGTTGGAAAATCGGCCTGATATCTTTGAAATAACTTGTGAGGGGGTTTGTTTTGACTTTATCTTCTGCAGCAACTATGCTTTGAGGCAGGATCAATGCAAGGAATATCAAAGTTA
>DBCB01000144.1:17296-21829 GCA_002303765.1 Planctomycetaceae bacterium UBA969 | reverse complement strand
ATGGTAATGGTGGTTTCATGTTCAATTCGGGTTCTACCAGAAAATTTAATGGGTTGTCAAAAACCTTAAGGAAGGAATAACCATACCTATATTGGCAATAAAAAACCATTTCTGCAAGCAAGATATCTGAAAAGCGGTATTGCTATACGCAAAAGTATTGTGAATCCTTGTTAGTATTGTAGATAACCAAAGGCTTCAGGGGATAGTCATGCGAACAGGAAATTGGCATATATCGTTACTTGCATTAATGTTGATTGGTGCAGCTTCCTGGGCTCAGGAAAGTGGGGAAAAGAAAGATCTTACCCCTAAAATCCCTATTAAATCATTGAAATCTTGGATTACGGACCTAAAAGATAAAGATGCCAGTGTTCGAGATATTGCCCTCAGTGCAATTCCAAATTATGGTTCTTCCACTTCGGAAGCGATTCCTGCGGTAATTGATCGGTGCCTTGATCCCGATGCGGGAGTTCGGGTAAAAGCCGTGATGGCATTAAGCGTGCTTGAAATTTTAGACAGAGATATTCCAAGAACGGTTGATGCCCTTGCAAAAAGAGCTCAGGAAGATCCCCAAGCCCAGGTGCGTTATCTTGCAATTAATGCCCTGCAAAGATTTGACCCTGTAGATGCCAGAAGGACTATAGTTGCTTTGGTCGAAGCTTCAAAATATCCAAACTCTTATGAAGTTCGAAGGATAGCTTTGATCGCTCTTGTAAAGTTTGGTATGGATAAAACAACAGGGCCCGATACCAAAGCTGTAGCAGCAGCATTAGCTGCATTGAAAGATCCTGCAGTTCCCGTGCGATATGCAGCTATTACTGCAATTGCACTTTTAGGAAAGCCAAATAATCCTGCGGTATCTGCTGGGGTAGAAAAAGCTTTGACAGAGCTGGCCAATGGCACAGATAAAATCTTTGCAATTTGGGCTAAAGTAGGCTTGGCGAATCAAGATGTGTTAAGCACTGCGACTCATGTTAAGTTCATAAGCCAAATGTTAAAGCAAAGTGATCTACAGGTAAAGTTAGAGGCTATGCGTGCAATTTCTGTAATCGGGGCACTTGCAAAACCAACTGTTCCAGATTTGATTGATCTTCTAGAAGATAAAGATAACTTTGTTGTTTTTAACGCATGCCTTACACTTGGAAGCCTTAATGTGGAGGCAAGAGAAGCAAAAGACCCCCTTACGAAGCTTATTGCTAAAAAAGATTTGTACGCACCTATTAAGCAAGCTGCGACTAATGCATTGGAATCATTAAAAGGCGTTACCCCAAAACCAATGCCAAAGACTCCATGATTTGCGTTAAATCAAATAATACCATGAAGGGGGCCGCCCCTGGCTCCCAAGGCATCTACAGCTCTTTCCGCCGCTGGATCTTCGATTAATGCAGGCGCATGGTGCGGTTTGCTTCGTGCATCAATCACCAAAGATCCATGGCATCCCCAATGCTTGTCACTAATAACCGAACCTATGCCATGAATATCTTTGGCTGGATTGGTCTTAGTGAAAACAGTCCAAAGAAAATTTCCCTGACTTGCACTTGTGAAGTCACTGTCATCGACCAGTAAAACCATTGGGAATTGATTGATGGAATCTGTGGGGTTAAATGCATCGCAGAAATACAAAGCATCATGATTTTGTGGAGTTTGAAAGGGTGGAGCTTTAATAGCAAGTATGCCAGGCAGGCAAACCCTGGGGGAATCAAAACCTGTTGGAAGATTTAGTTTTTCGGGGATAGCCGTTGGTAGCGCCCTTCGAATCGGGCCCGCTGCAGCAAATACCACTTTAGACCCTAGGTTTAAACCACTGCCGCTGTAATCAAGCGTGTCCATGGTAGTGCGTGTATGAAAATGAAGATCGTTGGTTAAATCAATTCGTTCGAGCAGATGTCTGAAAAACAATGGAATATCTTTAATATCTAATTCTGGATTATCTTCTTTTGCAATAATCAATAGGAATTTAGCAAGAGAAAGTTGCCCCTGCCCTAATATTGCATTTGCGGCAGTCAGCAACTCTTGGGGTCTTTCGATGGTGTTGTAGGGAGTGTAGCGCTCGCTGCCTATTGCTAGTAACAAAGGATGAACCCCTGCTGCATCGACTGCATTAACGGCATGTACACCTGGAATGACCGTAGGAAGAATCGGGGCGGTCAATTCATGGATTAAATCTCCAAATGCTGTGTCTTCTTGGGGCGGCCTACCCACCACGGTGAATGGCCAAATTGCATTAGTTCTGTGGTATACCGCTTCCACTTTCATTACAGGGAAATCATGTGTAAGGCTGTAGTAGCCAAGGTGGTCTCCAAAAGGCCCTTCAGGCAAAAGCCTGCTGGGATCAACAATGCCGACGATGCAAAAGTCTGCTTCTGCAGGCATTAGGATGGGTCGAATATCTGGGGATGGCATAGGAAATTTAACCAAGTCCATTCGTCTGCCGCCGAGGGCACCTGCAAAGCATATTTCAGGCATGGCTTCGGGTAAAGGCATAACAGCAGCAACCGCAAGGCTTGGTGGGCCACCTACTGAAATAGCTACTCGGAATGGTTTGTTTTTGTTGATGGCTTTGCTGTGATGAACGCCAATGCCTCTGTGAAGCTGGTAGTGCAATCCGATTTCTTCATCGGTTTTGTATCGGTTGCCTGATAATTGGATGCGATACATGCCAATGTTTGAAAACCTCCAACCGGGGCTATCAACATCTTCGGTATGAACTTGAGGCAGGGTGACAAAGGCTCCCCCATCCTTTGGCCAGCAAACCAATTGAGGCAGTTTGGAAATAAGGGTTTGGTTTTCTAATAAGGGGCCAGTACGAACAACTCTGGGTAGCGAGTTCCATAAACCAGAAAACAACTTAGGCCATAGAAGGGGATTCCGCATTACTTTTTCAGGGTAGGCCTTGCAGGCAACCATAGCTTCCACGGTGGCGAGTTGATGGCGGAATATGAACTTTGCCCGGGCAATGTTCCCAAATAGATTACTCACCATGGGGAATTTTGAGTTCTTTACATTGGTAAAGAATATAGCTGGGCCATTTGCCTGAAAGACTCTTCGATGGATAGCTGCAGCTTCGAGATGGGGATCGACTTCAACATCGATACGGATCAAGTGTTTGTTTTTTTCAAGATCTGTGACGCATTGTCTTAAATTTCGATAGCTCATTGCAATAAATCCTTAAATTGATGCTTCATTTATAGACATATTTAACGATTAAGCAGTAGAAATCGTCCTTTTCTTTTAAATATAACGGTTAACTGGATGTGGAGGGCCAGAATATAGATTTATGGAAGCTGATTTGCATAAAGTTTGCTGGTTTCAGGGTCGATGCATTTAAAGCAACGGAAGCCTTTACTGTAACCAAAAATAGTGTTGGTTACGGTTTTAACTGTTTTTATTTGCTTTTTATGGGTGTTCGGATGATTGAAGTAATGCAAATTAGAGAGCCCGTAAGCGCCTTGACACATGGTGCTTGGGTGCTGTTTTGCATTCCTGCGACGGTATTACTGATGAGGCGGACCCGTAATGATAAGCTGAAATCCATTGGGTTGTTGGTGTATGGATTGACCATGCTTGCGTGTTTTGCAAGTAGCTGTTTATTTCATTCGGTTTGGGGTTCGGAAAGAATTATCGAAGCATGCAGGTCATTGGATCATGTGTGCATATTTTTATTCATTGCAGGCACTTGTACGCCAATCGCTTTAGTGTTTATGGAAAAGCGCTGGCGATTCATGTTCTTATCCAGCATGTGGTTTTTTTCCTGCGCTGGAATATCAGTTATTGTTAGTGGAACCACCATGCCCCTTTATGTGAGAACCACGGTCTATCTCATGTTGGGTTGGATGGGATTATTTCTTTATATTCAATTGTTGAAGAAGTTGCCTGAAAAGAAAGCTAGGCCCTTCATGATGGGCGGGATTATTTACAGCTTGGGCGCGGCATTTAATTTAGCCCACCAACCCGTGATAATTCCAGGATTAATTGGCCCTCATGAAGTTTTTCACTTGGTGGTAATCCTCGGAAGCTTAACCCATTATTACTTCATGATAAAAACATTGGCAGGTTATTCGAAACCTCTCGACTTCGCCATGGAAATGTATGATAATCCCATCTTGATTAGTAATGATGCAAGTTGTTTGCAAGAAATACCAATGTCACGAAAATCAGCCTAAATTCGAATGCAGTTGAAATGAAAATTGTTCTTTTTCCTCCAGTTGATGCAACTCGCGTTGCAAAATTTAATGCCATTGCTGGTCAGCATAAAGTGGTTAATGCCAATTCGTTAAATGAAGCAATGGAATCGGTAGGCGATGCCGATGGGTTTATTGGAAAAATCACACCCGAATTGCTTGGAAACGCAACCAAGCTAAAGTGGGTGCAGTCGATGACTGCAAGTTTGGAACATTATGTTTTTCCTGCGCTCATTGATCATCCTTCGGTATTGACGAACATGCGTGGTATTTTTTCTGATGTGGTTGCAGATCATGCGATTGGGATGGTGTTAAGTTTTTCAAGAAATCTGCATCGATATATATTGCAACAAGA
>DBCB01000144.1:9356-17290 GCA_002303765.1 Planctomycetaceae bacterium UBA969 | reverse complement strand
TGGGCTCCCCTTGGAGGCGAGAACGGGCGAGTCGATTTTGCCAGCGGCCCAGGGATCACCAACTCAATCGATTTAAAACACCAAGTATTAAGCGAAAAAACACTTGGGGTATTTGGCCTTGGCGGAATTGGCAAGGAAATAGCCAAGCGAGGCGCGGCTTTCAATATGCGTTGCATTGGTCTTGATCCTTTTTGCTTAGAACCTTCAAAAGAAATCCCGCAACCTTGGCCAATGGAACGGCTAGACGAATTTCTACGATCCTCTGATTATGTTGTGATCGCTGCCCCTCACACACCTCTTACCGAAAAACTTTTCAACCTAGATTTGATCAAGAAAATGAACTCAGATGCGGTTTTGATCAACATCGGCAGGGGAGCCATTGTAGTTCTTGATGACCTTGTAAAGGCCTTGGACCAAGGATTAATAGCAGGAGCAGGATTAGATGTTTTTGAAATAGAACCGCTTCCTGAAACGCATCCCCTTTGGAAAATGAGTGATAAAGTAATTTTGACACCTCATGTTGCGGGTTATGCCCCACCAATTGCTTCAAGGCATCTAGCCTTTCTAATGGATAATTTGCAAAGGTTTTTGAATCAGTTACCCCTGATGAATGTTGTTGATAAATCGCGATGGTTTTAAAAAGGATTTTCAAATGACAATAAAAAAGCGGCTTAGAATTGTGATTACAGGTGCAACCAGAGGTTTAGGTGAAGCTTTGGTATTGGGGATGAGTGAACTTGGGCATGAAATTTATGGTTGTGGTTCATCAGAAGCGAATGTGGAGGCACTGCAAAAAAAGGTGCCTCAAGGAAAATTTGCGGTTGTTGATGTTTCCTTGGAAAAATCTGTAGAGAATTGGGCTAGATCTGTGCTGGGGCATGGATTGCCTGATTTACTTATTAATAATGCTGCGGTAATCAACAAGCCTGCCCCGTTATGGGAAATCTCAGATAAGGAATTTCGCAACTTAATTGATGTAAACATTTACGGGATTGGAAATATTATCCGTTGTTTTGTCCCCTCCATGGTGGTGGCGAAAAAAGGGGTGATTGTAAATTTAAGTTCGGCTTGGGGCAGATCGGTATCTGGTGGGTTTGCACCTTATTGTGCATCAAAGTATGCGGTGGAAGGGTTGACAAAGGCTTTGGCGCAGGAATTGCCTCATGGAATGGCAGCCATCCCTTTAAATCCTGGGGTTATTAATACCGACATGCTAAAAACTGCTTTTGGCGATGGAGCCTCCAGTTATCACTCTGCAAGTACCTGGGCTAAAAGTGCTGTTCCGTTCATATTGGGTTTAAATGCTGCTAATAATGGGGCATCATTAACGGTGCCTTAGCCCAAAAAGCCACGCTGTTTTGCTTCTTGATTTGGCTAGGCAGATGTAAATATTAAATGAATAAACCCAAATTTTTGAAAAACTAATAGCAACAATCTGTCTAAATGCTTAAGATAGGTTCTAGTAATTAATGGCTAATAATTTAAATGAATATAAAGGATTTATTGATATGACAACGCCTTTGCAATCTTTAATAACTGCGGGTACTAAACTTTGGCTTGATTCCATTGATCCAGAGTTAGTTAAATCAAATCGTGCTATGGGTGCAACTGGCGCGACTTCCAACCCAATTATTGTCTCGAAGTTGTTGGGAACACATCGTTTTGACGAACAAATAACCAAGTTTGCTGCTGAAGGCCTAGATGATGCTGGCTTGGCTTGGAAAATGACCGATCTTTTGGTTTCCCAAGCACAAGAGGTTTTCTTACCTGTTTGGACATCCACAAAAGGCAATGATGGTTATGTAAGTTTTGAATTAGATCCCCTGCTTGAGGATAAAGATTGCAAGTTTTCTGTACAAGAAAAGGCTGCACACTATATCGAACTAGGTAAGAAATGGGCTAAAGGGCATCAAAACCGAATGATCAAGGTTCCTGCAACTCCAGGTGGCTTGGCAGCTTTGGAAGAACTTTGTGCTGCTGGAATTACCCTAAATTGCACCTTGATTTTCTCTGAAAGGCAATACTTGGAAGCTCGCGCAGCGATTTGGCGCGGTGCCCAGCGTCGTAAGTCACTCGAAAATTTCAAATCGGTTTACAGCATTTTTGTTAGCCGTTTGGATGTTTACACCGAACAACATGTCCCAACGCTTTCTGCTGAAGCTCAAGGCATGGTTGGGATCGTGAACGCTAAAAGATTGTGTGCAATGAACCATAAGTTCTGGTCTGACAAAAACCTGCCTTTGCAGCAGGAAATTATTTTTGCTAGCAANNNTAGCACCGGTACTAAAAAACCTTCCGATGCTCCTTATAAATATGTTGCAGCGTTTGCTGGGTCTGATATCGAAACGAATCCTCCAGAAACCAATGATGCAACCCAGAAAAGCGGTCAAGTTTTCACCAAGCAAGTTGATGTTTTGCCTGCAAAGTCCATCTTGGATGATATTGACGCCAAGGTGAACATGCAGCATTTGGAAGAAACATTGATGTCAGAAGGCTTGAGTAAGTTTGCTGATCCATTCAAGGGCCTGCTTAAAACTATTGGTGAAATACGCAGCAAGCTTGCAAAGTAAAGTTGTTTTGATTTAGAAGAGGGTTCATTTTGAACCCTCTTTGCTTTTTTATAAGCGTTCGTTTTGGTTTACATTTTTGGCTTGGGAGATTTTTAATGGCAAAAGAAGAAGCTATGTTGGTTCAAGGTAAGGTCACAGTTGCCCTTGCAAATACTCAATTCAAGGTAAAACTTGACAATGGGCATGAATTAGTTGCTCATATTGCGGGAAAAATTCGCAAAAACTTTATCAGAATCCTGCCTGGTGACATTGTTACCGTCGCAATCTCCCCGTACGATCTTTCGAAGGGAAGAATTACCTACCGTGGTCCTCTTCGTGCGAAGTTGGATGCAGAAGCTGCGGAAGAACTTTAACTTTCTTGTTCTTTCTTGCTTGGTTTATCGGCTTTACTGCTAGAAGATTTGCCTACCTTCTTCTTGGCTGTTTTTTCATCTCGATAAGGGTGAACCAATATTAGTTGGCTCCATAAACTTGGATCTTCTGAAAAAGGAAAATCCAAGGTGCTGTCGTATATCTGGTCGCCCAATTCCCTGTCATGAACTTGAATACATACACCCAACCTTGGGCATTCTTCTGAGTCATACCCCGCAAGTGCCTGCGAGGGTAAAAAGGCTTCCATAAAATAACCACCCGGTTCGTTGGTGCATCGGAACATAATTTCACTTGGGTTGCAAAAAGGCGCATCCTGCAAGGCTCTGTGAATTTTCGATTGAACGAAACATGGGTCTTCTCTATCCGGGCCTGCTCCCGATGCAAGAAAATGGAATTGATGGCAGTAGCGAGTTGCACGATGGCTAGATCGTGAATCGCGGGTATCAATCCAAATAGTTATCCCATCGGAACTTCTAGGCCTTGTATTATCCCCTTCTGGGGGTTGTTTTTTGCCTGTAATGGTCGCTTGGAAACCAAGTCCTTGGGCATTCCAGCAAATTCGCAATTCAGCGAACTCTTCCTGCCCATCTAAACCACTCAAACTTGCGATGGTAAATTCGCTGGATAGGTCGAGTAACGCATCGCCCTTGGCCAAAGGCACACTTGGGTGGTTCAGGCATTTTCGTGCAAGTCGAATAAGAAATCGTGAAGGTACAGGCTGCATGGAAGCAATACTTTCTTAATTTAAAAGGCTTCGGGTTAATACTTCCTTTGCGCGATCAAAACAAGGATCCCAAATAATTTCAGGCGTCTCGTTTATTAGGCAATCCCTTAGATTTTCAAGGGTGTTCCTGCCCATATGCGGGCATTTATTACAAGCACAAGTTATCCCTGGTACTGGGTGATATCGGTGCTGCGGGAAACGATTTTCCATCTGCCACATCATATTCGGTTCGGTTGCAACTATGAAATCTGTAGGAGTTTTAAAAGTTGCAATTTTATTAAGCATGGCTTCGGTGCCGCCTACAAATTCGCTATAAGCGCGGATATTTGCAGGGCACTCTGGATGCGCAAGCACCATTGAGGATGGAAACTTTTTCTTCATTGCAATAAGGTCACCCAAACTGAAAATTTCATGCACCATGCATGCCCCGTCCCAAAGGATCATTTTTCTGCCCGTTACTTCTTCCAGATATTGCCCAAGGTGTCGATCGGGTACAAAAAGAATTTCCATATCGGCAGGGACTTTTTTAACTATACTTTCTGCATTTCCTGAAGTGACAACCCAGTCGCTAAGGCTTTTTACTGCAGCAGTGCTGTTAATGTAAGTTACCGTTTGAAATTTTCTGCCATTGATCCGAAGCATTTCTTGGTAACGGGCCAATTTGTCCGCGGGGCAACTGTCTGCGAGAGAACATCCAGCTTGGAGGTCAGGGAGTAAGACTTTTTTTGCTGGATTTAAGATTTTTGCAGTTTCAGCCATGAAATGCACACCACAAAAAACAATGATGGGAGTCTCGACCTTGGTTGCGGCCCTGGCAAGAGCTAGGGAATCGCCATTGAAGTCAGCGATTTCTTGGATTTCGCCCTCTTGGTAATAATGTGCTAATATCGTAGCTTTTTTTTGCTTTTTTAACTCTTGGATTTCTTTGATAATATCATTCATTGCAAGGGTTCCCAAAGTTTTATGGTCGGGACAGGGGCCTTAATTACAATTTGGCCTAAGGTAATAATACCTAATTTTTGAGTGATGGCCTTGGAGAATTTCATGGATCAGCAATCTAAAGAAAAAAGTGATAAGATTTTGCAGCTTTCCACCGAATCAATTTCATTAGCTCAGGCGGTGAAAAAAGCGGGCATTGGGGGGACTGGCGGCCAATCTAAATTCTTGGTTAAAGAAGGGCAAATCCAAGTTAACGGTCAAGTCGTTACCACGCCGGGCTTTACCCTTCATCTAAACGATCGGTTTGGCCTTCTTAAAGGGGAAACATGGGTGGTTCAGCAGTTGTAAAACCTGTTGTAAAGCCCAGCTTTTACACGGATCCAAGTAAGTCCACCCTGCTAAAAGTTTTTTATCTGGCCTGGCCCGCTTTGATCCTCCAATTCCTTCACTTGATTATCAATCTGTGGGATCGTTTTATTGCAGGCAGATTTTTGCTGGGCGATTCTTCTTCCCACCTCTCAATTCAAACAGCTCAGACCACAGGGCAATACTTTTCTTGGCTTATTTCCAGTTACAGTGTTCTTGTTACCGTGGGTAGTACCGCTCTTATAGCCCGATTTGTTGGTGCGGGAGATTTTAAATCCGCTTCCAAAGTTGTTCATCAATCCCTGCTCCTTGCGTTTTTTTTTGGCATGCTTGCGAGTATTCTTGCGATTACTTTTGTGCCATTTATTTTGCCCCTAATCGGGCTTCAGGGGGTTGCTGCGCAAGAAGCCTATGGTTTTCTCTTTAATATATTTATCTTGCTACCGTTCCAAATGGTTGAAGCTGCGGGTATTGCCTGTCTGGTTGGCGCAGGTAATACCTTTACAGGTTTAATGGTTCTTGGCTTTGTAACTCTGCTAAACATCCCTTTATCTTTTATTCTTGCGACGGGATTTTTAGGAATAGTTCAGCTTGGTTTTCCAGGCATAGCTCTTGGTACTTCCCTTAGCCATTTTGCAGGAAGTATTTTGGTTATGTGTTTGTTGCTGAGGGGTTCTTCTTCTCTTCACTGGAACTTAAAAGAAAAATTGGATGTGGAATTGATTCGAAGGTTACTTCGAGTGAGTCTGCCTGCAGGAGTAGATAGCCTTAGCATTGGCTTTGGCCAGTTTGTATTTTTGGCAATTATAAATCGATTAGGTGAGGCCGCTGGTGGTGCGCATGGAATAGCATTGGGATGGGAAGCTTTGGGGTATCTTTCGGGTGCTGCATTTGGCACAGCAGCCACTGCGCTTGTGGGTTTAAACCTTGGGGCGGGTTTACCAAAAGAGGCCAGTCGTTGTGCATGGACAGCCTATGGTTTGGGGGCTGTATTCATGTCAATCATGGGAGGGGTGTTTTTTTTCTTTGCAGAATCTATGTTCCTGGTTTTCTGCCCCGATCCTTCTCAAGGTGAAATAGTTCGAATTGGGGCCCCTGTTCTTCGATTGATAGCTTTTGCGATGCCTTTTTTAGCTTCATGTATCATCATGACTTCAGCATTGAGGGGTGCGGGGGATACCCGTGTTCCTGTCCTTTTTACTTGGATTGGATTTTTTCTTTTAAGGATTCCTGTTGCATTGCTGTTTGCAAGAAATCCAGCAGACGACATTTTTATGCCCGAGCTAGCTTGGGGATTGCTAGGCGCTTGGTTGGCAATGTTCGTGGATTTGTTTGTCCGGGGAATATTGCTTATTTACAGGTTTGGCTCTGGAAAGTGGAAATCAGTTAAGGTCTGATTATTACTTATTCAGGGCTTCGAGTGCGGTTGGGAAATCGTCGGTGAAACAAAAGCGGTCATCCAGTTTGCAAGCTGCAAATATAGATTTTACCTGTGGGCTAACATGGCAAACAGCAAGCTTACCGCCTAATTCGTTTAATTGCCTTTGTAGGGAGATTATTTTTCCGAGAAACACACTGTACATGCATTCCATGTTAGGCCCAAGGCTAAGTGCAACCTTGTAAATTTTCTCTTCAGCTATGATTTTTTTGATTTCTTGGAATGAGTCTTGAATCTCAAGTTCGGAAGGTCTTAAATTCTTAAACCTTAAACAGAGGCCATCACCCTGTCTTTCGTAACTTATAAATTTTAATTGGCTCATGGGAAATCTCCGGTGGGATCAATGGCGTTAAATTATTCTCTTGTATCAATTTAGCCCAGCTATTATTAATGTCAAGCAGGGAATACTTATGGCGAATTTAATTATAAATTTGTCCGACAATAAAAAGTGAATTGATTGGCAAATTTATGTAGAGATTAATGCAAGAGGCATTCTTTGTTTTGCTGGAAGCAGAATTAATTCGTCTGTTTCTTGATTGGGAAGTGGCTCAGCTTCAAGCATACCTTGATAAACGCCTGTTATTTTAACAGGGATCATCTTACGACGCACTGCTTCGATCATACCGGGTAACATTACCCGAATTCCACGTGAGGATGTGCCTTCCACCCAACCTGATCTTTTTACCGATTTTGATTCAACAAGTATGTGTTCATTAATTCCCAATAGGCGCTGTTGGTATTTTTGCAGGTTCTCTTGTTCGATTTGCTCTAATATTTTCCGTCTTTGCAGTTTTACCGGTGCGGGAACTGGGTCTTTTAAGGATGCTGCGGGGGTCCCTTCTCTTGGGCTGTAAGGGAATAAATGCATTTTGAAGAATCCAATTTTTTGCGAAAGGTCGCAAGTGGAGTCAAAATCTGCATCGGTTTCACCAGGAAAGCCAATGATGATATCGGTAGAAAAGCCCGGCCTATCCAATGCATTTGAAATACGTTCGCACCGATCGATAAAACCCTGCCTTGAATAACGCCTGCGCATTTGACGCAGAATTTCATCAGAGCCACTTTGAAGGCATAAATGAAAGTGAGGCGCAACTAGGGGATGAGTCTTCATCACATCGATCAGATCATCTCGCGCTTCTGCTGCTTCGATACTGCTTAGGCGAATTCTGAGATTGGGGAATCTTAAACTTATTTTTTCTAGCAGGTGCCATAGTCTGCACCATTCGCTTTTTGGTTTTCCCTTACTTAGATCAATACCGTAATGGCCTAAATGGATCCCAGTAAGAACGATTTCCTGATAACCAGAAAGTTGAAGATCTGCAATTTCAGCAAGGATTAATTCGGGCTTTCTGCTGATGAGTGCAGGCCTTACGGATGGAATAATGCAGTAACTACAATTTAGCAGGCACCCGTCTTGAACTTTGACAAAGGCCCTTTGGTGGTCATCAAATCGCGTGATGTTTAAGGGGCGTTGGTCGATGCCAAATTCTGCAAGAGATGAAAGGAACGATTCTTTGTTACCGAT
>DBCB01000144.1:0-9322 GCA_002303765.1 Planctomycetaceae bacterium UBA969 | reverse complement strand
ACGCTTGAAACCCCATCGATATTTGCAATGCTTTTGGGGTCGCGTTCTGCGTAACATCCTGTGACTAAGATTTTGGTGTTTGGGTTTCGGGAGTGAATTTTCCGAATTAAAGTTCTACCCTTGGCGTCTGCATCATGGGTAACGGTGCAGGTGTTAATAATGCATAGATCTGGGTTTTCATTATCTAATGCTTCAACTACGCCATTAAGTTCAAGCATTTCCCTGAAGTATTGGGACTCATATTGGTTAACTTTACAACCAAGAGTTTCAACTTTGCAGGTTTTTGGTTTCCACTTCATAAGTAATAATGACCGGAAAACAACATAAAATGAAGTCTAAATGAAAAGTACCGAAGGTGGGACTTGAACCCACACACCTTTGAGGGTACCGGATTTTGAGTCCGGCGCGTCTGCCATTCCGCCACTTCGGCATATTTTTAAGTTTAGCGATTGCGATTTAAACTTCAAACCTTAGATTGTAAAAACTTTGATTTACTTCAGGTTTTTAAGAAAGATTGTGTGGATTAGTGGTAAATTACATTAGAATAATATTTTAATAATCGAGTCGGGAATTTGATTCATGAGCGATTCAACCACAGAGAAGACCGAGTTGGGCAACTATTTTGTTGCCAACTATCCGCCATTTTCCTTCTGGAAGCCTTCTTTTTTACCTGAGGCCCATAAGGTTTTAAACGCACCGCCAGAGCCGGGCACAACCCTCGGACTTTATGCGCACATTCCTTTTTGCAGGAAACGCTGCAAATTTTGCTATTTCAGGGTTTACACTGATAAAAATGCCAAGGATGTCGATAACTACCTCGATGCACTTATTCAAGAAATCGCTCTTTGTTCACAATTGCCTGTGCGTGGTGGCAGAGATCTTGACTTTGTCTATTTTGGTGGCGGCACTCCTTCTTATTTAAGTGTTACTCAACTCGAGAAACTTTTTAATGGCATAAAAAACTCATTTACTTGGAATGGCGCTAGGGAAGTTACCTTCGAATGCGAGCCTGGCACTCTGCAGCAACACAAGCTTGCTGCCCTTAGGCAAATGGGCGTCACGCGCTTAAGCTTGGGCGTTGAGAATTTTAATGATGAAATTCTTGAATCGAATGGCAGGGCCCATCATTCAGCCGAAATAGTTAAGGCTTACACTTGGGCGAGAGAGCTGAATTTCCCTCTTATAAATATTGATCTTATTGCAGGCATGGTGGGCGAAACCACAGAAAATTGGAAAGATTGCATCAAGAAAACAATTGAAATTGCCCCTGATTGCATCACTATTTATCAGCTAGAGTTGCCTTTTAACACCGTGTTTTCAAAGGAATTAAAACAAGTTGATCAACCTGATCCTCTTGCTGTTTCTGATTGGCCCACCAAAAGGGCTTGGGTCAAATATGCTTTTGAAACTTTGATGGAAAATGGATACGAGATATCAAGTGCTTACACTCTGGTTCGGAGTAAGGCGAAAATGAAATTTGTTTATCGGGATGAACTTTGGCATGGGGCCGATATGTTTGGAACAGGCGTGGCTTCTTTTGGGCATATCAACGGATTTCATCTGCAAAACTTGGATGCTTGGGATAATTATCTTGGTGAATTGCAGAAGGGCATTATTCCGCTCGGTAGGGCCTTGCCGGTGAGTAAGAATCAAAAATTGATTCGAGAAATGATCTTGCAGCTTAAAACCGGGCACCTTGAATCAGAATACTTTGAAAATAAATTCAAGGCCCAAATATTTAAGGAGTTTGAATCTCAGTGGGGGTCGCTTGAAAAAGAAGGCTGGTTGAAACTTGGTCAAAATTCGGTGGATGTCACCATGGATGGCTTACTTCAGGTTGATAGGCTATTGCCCAGATTTTTTGAACCTGATCATTTAAATGCCCGGTACACATAGTTTTTTGTAAGGTTGTGGAAATAGAATGAGCGAGCCTTTGCAATTCATGATGGGCAAGTATGCAGCAGAAGTAC
Organism: Planctomycetaceae bacterium UBA969; assembly: GCA_002303765.1. Taxonomy (GTDB): domain Bacteria; phylum Planctomycetota; class Planctomycetia; order Gemmatales; family Gemmataceae; genus UBA969. The sequence continues at coordinate 7,352 of DBCB01000144.1, read as the reverse complement.
CTGCTGATTTGTATTATTCCCGGAATCATTTCTGGTGCAGAGTTGTTGCTGGAAAAAACCGCTTTGGGTTTTCTTCTTATGCCATTAAACTCATGCAGGATGTTTATTTTCTTGATTGGCAGGTGAATGCAGGAGATAAAGTTGCTCTACTAGAACAGATAGGTCATATTGAAACATCGAAAGCTGTTTCAGACCTTTTTGCACCCCTTGAAGGCACGCTGCTTTGTTTTAATCCCGAAGTTTTGGCAGATCCCTCTGCAATTAATGTAGATGGTTACGACAAAGGCTGGTTGTTTGAAATGGATGGCACTATCGATAGCCTAATGGATGCAAATGCTTATCATGCTTTTCTTGAAGAGAATTGGGAAAAAGCCCAACGCATGTTAAAAGGTAAAATTAACGCTGGGGATGATTAATATGAGTCAGAAAAAGCTTACTGTGGTTTTGTCGCAGGCACAGGGTAAAGACCCTAACCGCAGAGCCATAGAAGAAGAAATTGCTGCAGCCTTGCTAATGGAACCAGGCATTGACCTAGGCATAGTTCCTGCGCTTTACGACTTGCATGAAGGCCATACAGGTAGGCTTTATCTTGAAGGTGTTCAAGGCGACATGGTCGTAATTTCCTGGCTTTATCCTCGGGCAGCCTATTGGTTGTTGGATCGGGATGGCATTCAGGGAAAACTAGGCGAAACAAATATCAAGCCCGCTGACAATAACGACGACGAAGATGAGGAAGGCGAAGAAGCCAGTAAGCCCAAGGGCATCGGGGCGGTCAAACATCAAGATCGTTTTATTTTTTGTCTCGATTTGCGGGATGCCAAGGATCACCGCACCTATGTTGAGGAAGTTCGCAGAATTCTAACTGAATGCAAGCAAAGGTGGGCTGCTGCAATACCTGAATCAAAACCTGCAATGGTTCAGCTTGGTATGAATATTTCTGCCCCCGCCTCAAATGGTGCTGCCGTGTTGAATGGTAATGCTACAAATGGTGCCTCCTTCCTTAAAGAAGAAATGCTAAAAATTCCAGGCCGACGCTGGTACCCTGTGATTGATTACAGTCGTTGCACCAACTGTATGGAATGCTTGGATTTCTGCTTGTTTGGTGTGTATGGCGTAGATAGTCTCGAACGGATTTATGTCGATAATCAAGATAGTTGCAAGAAGGGTTGTCCTGCTTGTAGTAGGGTTTGCCCAGAGCAAGCCATCATGTTTCCTGATTACAAAAGCCCTGCGATTGCAGGGGCTCCTGTGGGTGCCATTAGTGGTTTGAAGATTGATCTTACCAAGCTTTTTGGTGGTGGTGACGCCTTGGTTATTGCAGCCAAGGAGCGGGATAAAGAATTGCTGCGTGATGGTCGAGATGCAGTAGGATTGAGTGTTGGTATTCCCAAAAGGCAGCCGGATAAAAAAGATTCGCCAAAGGATGACCTCGATAATCTAATGGACTCTTTGGATTCCCTTGAAATTTAAGTCTATGCCTTCACCGAACAATTAACTGGAAAAACCATGTTACATAAACTTGCTTATAGAGCACTGACTGAATTGTCGCCCAGGCTTGCAATGAAAGCCGCTCATCTTTGGGTCTACAAAGGATTTGTTGCTGTAAGGGCATACAAACACCGATTGAAAAACAAGAAGTTGTACCCGCCCTTCATGTTCGTTGCCCTTACCAACACTTGCAATTTGCGTTGCCATGGGTGCTGGGTTGAAAAAGAAGGAACCGCCTACCATCTTCCTGCTGAAGATCTGGATGCAATCATTCGCGTCGGGAAGAAAAACAAAGCCTATTACTATACATTGCTGGGTGGTGAGCCTTATATGTATAAGGGTATTTGGGATGTTTTTAAGCGCCATAAGGATTGTTTTTTTCAGACGATCACCAACGGCATGCTTTTTACCGAAGCCAATGTTAATCGCCTTGCTGAAGCGGGAAATGTTACGCCTCTTATCAGCATTGATGGGATGCAGTTTCAGAATGATTTAAGGCGTGGCGAAGGGGTGTTTGATTCTGCAATGCAAGGTATGGAGAGGCTTAAAAAGAAGGGTATTATTTTTGGTGTTGCTTGCACGATCACTGGCAAAAATATGGAGGAAGTTTTATGTGACTCCTTCTTGCAGTTGATGATCAAGCAGGGCGCAATGTACATCTGGTATTATTTTTACAGGCCAGTGGGCGAAGATCCGCATCCTGAATACTGCCTTAGCCCAGAGCAATTGCTGGAAGCCAGAAAGAAAATGGTGGCACTCAGGCATCATCATCCGATCATTATTATTGACAGTTATTGGACTGCATCGGGCGAAGCATTTTGCCCTGCTGCAATGGGCATGGGTTTTCATATCGGGCCCCAAGGGAGCATTGAAATTTGCCCGCCGCTTTCTTTTGCGACTAACAAAATAAGCGATAATGATTACGACCTTTATAAAACTATCAATGAAAGCCCTTATCTTCGCGGCTTTCAGCAGTTTGTAAAGGATCGCACCAAGGGGTGTGTAATTCTTGAAAATCCGCAAGAGTTAGTTGAGTTTATCAAGGGGCATGATGCAAAAGATTACAGCACCCGTGATGCACTTAAGGAAATAGGCTGTGGTAAACCCCGCACCAGTCAGCATATGCCTGGCAAAGAAATCCCCGAATCTTATTGGGTTTATCGATTCCTGAAAGATAATGTCTTCTTCGGCATGGGGGCCATGTGACCTTTGCTGGTATCCACAGGCCCACGCTTTCTTCAATGGAAATTGATCCCAAACGAGTTGAAAGGGCTTATCAGTCGGCAAAAGAAAAGCTTTTGTCATCAAGGTTGGCTAAAGGTTGGTGGGAAGGTGAACTTTCTAGCTCTGCGTTATCTACTGCAGTCGCAGTTGCGGCCCTTATAGCTGCTAAAGTTGATGCGCCAAAGCTTGTCGAAAATGGGCTTTTATGGCTTAAAGATCATCAAAACTCTGATGGCGGGTGGGGCGATACAACAATTAGTTTTTCGAATATCTCGACTACTTTGCTTGTTAAATCAGCCTTTTATATTTCAGGAAAGCATCAAGAATTCGCTTCGACTCTCGAGAAAACGGATCAATGGCTTGGCTCTCGCTATGGGAATTCCGGCAAAGAACTTGCGGAAGCGTTGCGTCAAAGATACGGGAAAGATCATACTTTTTCTGTTCCAATTTTGACCACTTGCGCACTCGCAGGGTTGGTTGATTGGGATGAAGTTCCTGCACTTCCTTTTGAGTTGGCTTGCCTGCCCCAAAGTTTGTACCGCTTTATGGGGTTACCCGTCGTAAGTTATGCCTTGCCCGCTTTGATTGCCATTGGTGTTTGCATCCATCATTGCAACCCATCTTCAATCCCTCCACTTCGGCTTCTTCGCAATGTTTGCACTGGCAGGGCTTTGAAAGTCCTGAAGAATATTCAGCCTGTCAATGGTGGGTTTCTTGAAGCTACGCCCCTCACTGCTTTTGTTACTTTGTCTCTCTCTGCTACAGGGCGAGAAAATCATGATGTGGTTAAAAAGGGCGTTGCGTTTCTGTTGGATTCAGTCCGATCTGATGGTAGCTGGCCTATTGATACTAATCTTGCAACTTGGGTTACTACTCTTGCTATTAACGCACTTGCCTCTGCTGATGATCTTGAAAGCCTAGGCCAAACTGATTCACTTGTGGAATGGATTAAGGGCCAACAGTACGAAATCATCCACCCTTATACTGGTGCAGAGCCTGGCGGTTGGGGTTGGACTCCTTTACCTGGATGTGTTCCTGATGCGGATGATACCCCTGGCGCATTGCTTGCTTTGACCAACCTTAAAGAAAAACCTGCTGAGTGGTTGAGGGCAGGGGTGCGATGGCTTTCAGGATTGCAAAATACTGATTCCGGTATTCCCACATTTTGCCATGGTTGGAGCAATCTTCCTTTTGATCGAAGTGGGTGTGATCTAACCGCACATATGCTTAGAGCGATCGCGCCTTGGTATCCGGAAGGTGGGACCGAAAACATTGATCCTGAGTTGCATTCCGTCGAGGTGGAGTTGGAAAAACTCTATGATGGCGGCTTGACTTACTTAAGGGAAAACCAGAATTCAGATGGTTCCTGGCTTCCTCTTTGGTTTGGTAATCAGCATGAAGAATCTGAATCGAATCCGGTTTATGGCACATGCAGGGTGCTTGCTGCATTTAGGGATTTAGGACTTTGGGAAGAACTTCATGCCCGAAAAGGTGTTAGATTTCTAGAAAAGGCCCAAAATGATGATGGGGGTTGGGGCGGTGCTTATGGTTGCCCATCTTCGGTAGAAGAGAGCTCTTTAGCCTTGGAAATACTCTGGGATATGGACGCAGATCCAAAAGTATTGGAAAAAGGCTTATTATGGTTGATTAATGCCTCGGAGAATGATCAAATAATGAAAGTAGCACCAATTGGGTTTTATTTTGCAAAACTGTGGTATTTTGAAAAACTATATCCCATAATATTTGCTGTTGGTGCTTTAGGAAGAATAAGAAAAAGTATGATGGTGTAATAAACACCATACGATATAAATATCCCGCCTTTAGGAAGTATTAATAATGTCTAGCCAATTAGTTGAGCCTGATGTTGAACAGGTAGAAAAAAAGTCGAAGAAACCTAGTACATCGCACCTTAAAGTAGTCCCTGAAACTAGAGAACTCCGCGATAAAATTAGAGCTGAAATTGCTAAATTTGCAACTACGCTCGATCGTAAAAACACATTCACCAAAGCTGAACTTCAGGTGTTCTCTGAACAACTCTTGACTAGCATGGGTTTGGGATTCCAATACACCGGATTCACTTCGGTTTGTATTGCCAACGAATTTTGGCGTGAACAAGTTCAAGCTACCGATTTTTCCCGAAGGCTTCTCCTCATGCCCCATTGCTTAAAGCATGCTGAGGGATGTCCTGCTGACTACGACGAATTTGGGCTCGATTGCAGAAAATGTGGCGCATGTTCTGTTGCAGATTTCAAAACCCGTGCCGAAGATCTTGGCTACAAGGTTCTTGTTTCTGAAGGTACACCGATTGTTTTGAAAATTATTGTTAGCGGCCATGTTGATGCCATCGTTGGCGTTGCTTGTTTGAATGTACTTGAAAAAGCGTTGGATAAAATTCTTCTGGCTGGGGTTCCTTGTGTTGCTGTTCCACTGCTTTCAAGTAATTGCAAAAGCACTTCAGTGGATGAAGATTGGGTAATGGAGTTCATCAATTTGAAAACTCCAGCACCTGCGACCGTAACAAGGTCCTACATGCATTTGATGCGTGCTTCACATCAGATTTGTGAAGAACCTGAGTTGTCAAGGCTTTGCCCGCCTTCAAGATCGGGCGCAAATACAAGAGCGGAAGATCCTCTTTCTGTTCATGAAAAACTTGCCTACAATTGGCTTGGAAAAGGTGGCAAACGAAGCAGGCCTTTTATTACTCTTGCAGTTTATGATGCACTTAAGGGCGGTGCAGGCACCCTGAATGCCGAGTCCATTAATATTTCAGATGCTGTTAAGCGTTCTGCTCTTGCAATCGAGGCTTTCCATAAAGCTTCTCTTATTCATGATGACATCGAAGATGATGACAATTTTCGCTACGGCAGTGAAACCATGCATCGCCAGCAGGGCGTTCCCGTTGCGATCAATGTTGGGGATTATCTCGTTGGCCTTGGCTATCGCTTGGCTGCAAAAGATCGTGCAGAACTTGGCTCAGATGTCAGCGCAGATATTCTTTTCAAGCTTTCCGATGCACATGTTAAATTGTCTGAAGGCCAAGGGGCAGAACTTCTTTGGCGCAATTCCACAGATAAAAATATTACGCCTCTTGAAGCGTTAAGGATTTACGCTTTGAAAACCTCTCCTGCGTTCGAAGCTGCGTTGTATGCTGGCGTTAGGCTTGCAGGCCCTGCGGATGCTTACGAGAAAATGATTGGTGAGTTTGCCAAGAACTTAGGGATCGCTTTTCAGATTCTTAATGATTTGGGTGACTTCGATACCAACTCTGAAAACAAGGTTGTGGCAGGCCAGGATGTGCTTGCTGGCAGGCCAACGGTGCTTTTGGCCATGGCCCTAGAAACTGCGACTCCAGCTCAAAAAGAAGAGATTCTAGGATTGCTTCAGCGAGCAAGAAAAGGTGATAGTTCTTTCCAATTAGTTGAAAGAATTCACCAGCTTTATCAATTAAATGAAGTCTTCAGCAAAGGGCAAAAACTTGTAGAAAAATTTAGAGCTCGTGCAGAAGCTATTGCAGATGAAGTTGACTCCGAAGATTTTCGCAGATTGCTTTATTTCCTTGTCGATTCAGTACTCGAGAAATTCGAAGCGCCTCAGCAGGCAGAACCTTTATCATTAATCCAGCTAGGGAAAGTATGACCCGTTTGCCTGATGATAGTCTTGCTGTGCTTGCTGGTTTATTTAAGGAGTTCCCAAGCGAACCCTTTCCTATTGTTCACTTGATTAATTCTTCGGATGTTCCTGATACTTATAGATCTTTATTAGATCATGAACATCATATGACCGTTACTATGGAATCTCATTATGCTGAACCTGTAAGGGTGCGGGTTCTTTCAGAGATAAGCCAAAACGGTTGTTATTCGCGTATTCTAAATTTGATTGGTGAGAAAACAGGGAAGATTGTTTTGTTTGGCCTGATGAGGGTTAGGATGGATTTTCTCCCAACTCAGGTACAGGGCGAGATTCTTGCAAGAAAAGAACCTTTGGGTAGAATTCTCATTCGTAACGAAATCATGCGAAAAATAGAACTGATAAAACTTCTGAAAATTGATGCTTTCCCAGCAAGAGAGCATTGGTTTCATTCCGATGATCAAAACCCCTACTATGGTCGAGTCGCTTTGATTCATTGCCAGGGTTTGCCTGCAATTGAACTGTTCGAAGTAGTATCCCCTGCCGTTTGAATCTCACTTTTCAATTTATCTTGAATCCCTAACCCCAGTTCTTTTAGGCGGTGTTTACGTGTAAGTTGCCTTTGCGTAAAGCTTTAGGTCGTAGTACCACTTTTTTGTACGAAAAAGGTTAAAGGGGTGGTAATTCCTAAAAAATGAGGCTAAAATAAAATAGTTGTTTGAACAATTGTGTCGTTTAAGTCGATATGTATACCAAGGGGTATTTAATATGATTATGAAAAATGAGCTAGGCCTTGATGTAATTGTAATTGGTGGCGGGCCCGCTGGCTCTTCCACTGCAACCATTCTTGCCCAACATGGCTTAAAAGTAAGACTGTTCGAACGCGAAAAAGGTGCTCGTTTTCATATTGGCGAATCGCTCATGCCCGATACCTACTGGACTTTAAGGCGGATGGGTGTCATTGAAAAAATCAAAGCGAGTGCTTTTACAAAAAAATACAGCGTCCAATTTGT
>DBCB01000288.1 GCA_002303765.1 Planctomycetaceae bacterium UBA969 | reverse complement strand
GCTCGGGTTAAGGAATTATTTGGAAACATCCCTGCGGGGAAATTGCCTGCAAGAAAAGTTAATGTCCCATTAAAAAGAGAGGGGCAGACCCGCATTGAAATGAAGTCTAAGTTTGAAGTTGCTAGGCTTTTAATTGCCTTTAATACCGTTGAAATGGTGGATGAAGATGCGCCCGCACTTAGTGTTCTTGAAGCAGTGCTTTCTGATGGTAAAATTAGCAGATTTTATCGCAAATTTATTGAAGGTGAAGAATTAGCCTCGGTTGCTGCAGCTGAAAGCTCTACCGGGCGCTATCCCGGTTGGTTCGGGATTCAGATGGAACTTATGCAGGGAAAAGATGGAGCCAAGCTTGAAAAATTGATTTTTGACGAACTCGATAAACTTGCAAACGAACTTGTTTCTGATGAAGAGCTTGAAAGAATTAGACAAAAGATTCTGGCAGGTGCAGTTTTTTCGCGTGAAAGTGTTCACGGGTTGGCGGATGTAATCTCAAGAACGGTTGTAGTTGCAGACCTTGAGTATTTGAAATCTTACCTATCAAAACTGCTGGCGGTATCACCTGCAGATTTACAAAGGGTCGCCAAGAAATATTTGGTAAAGGATAAGTCAGTTGTACTTTGGTCGATTCCTGAAAAGGGCGCTAAGACTTCTTCTAACCATAAACCAGAAAAAAATAGAAGGCTCTTCAGGCAAAAAGAGCAGGTAGCGGTCACACCGTTTTCGCTTACCAAAGCAAAAAAGATCGAGCTTCCAGGTGGAACTGTTCTTCTTTTGATGCCCGATTCCAAAGTTCCTGTTTTAGTTGCAAATATCGCCATTCGGGAAAGTAAAGGGTACGAAACCCTTGAAAAGCAAGGGGTAGCAAGCATGACTGGCTCGTTGCTTGATGAAGGTATCCCTGGCCTTAATGGCCCGCAACTTGCCTTGAAAATTGAAGGAGTAGGTGGCGAATTGGAATTCGATGAATCTGGTGGAGCACTTAAAGTTCTTTCCCATCATGGAAAAATGGGGATAGATCTTCTTTTAAATTGCATGAGATCCCCGACCTTTCCCAAAGAGGCGTTCGAACGCAATAAAGAACAAACGTTATCTTCGCTGCAAGATCTCGAATCGCAGGCCAATTTTCTTGCCAAGCGTGAGTTTCTTAAAGAAGTTTATGGGGATCATCCTCGGGGCAGATCTTCCATGGGGACAATCAAAAGTGTCAAAGCACTTACGAACGCAGATTGCATTGCATTTCACAAACTTTGTTATCATCCAGCAAATTTGATTATTTCGGTGGTTGGGGATTTTGACGCTGCTGAAGTTGAAGTGCAGATTCGTGAAGGTTTAAAAGGCTGGCCTGTATCTGAAGCTCCGAAAATTAATTTTCCAAAAGTTACAATGCCCGAAAAGTTTACCCAAAAAATAATCTCTAACCCCGAAGCTGTTCAGATGCAGTTTTACATGGGGCATGTTGGTATTCGTAGAAACGATCCAGATTACTTCAAGCTTTTGGTGATGGATTATATTTTGGGAACCGGACCTGGGTTTACCGACAGGCTTTCTGCAAGGCTGCGTGATCGCGAGGGACTTGCCTACACCGTTAATGCAAATATCACCAGTACTGCAGATATCGAGCCAGGCGTTTTTAATTGTTACATTGGTACCGATGCTGTTAATTTTGACCGGGTAAAAAAGGAGTTCCTCGAAGAACTTGAACGCATCCGAACCACCAACCCTGAAGATGCTGAACTTGCTGATGCCAAGAATTATCTGCTAGGTAGTCTGGCTTTCCGCTTTACCACCAATGCTGCAATTGCTAGCCAGTTGTTGATGACCGAAAGGCTTGGAGTTGGATTAGATTACCTCGATAAATTTCGCAAGGAAGTTAGTGCGGTAACGGGGGACGATATCAAAGCGGTGGCATTCAAGCACATACAAACAGATAAATTACTTCTGCTTGCAGTCGGGGCAATTGATCAAACAGGAAAACTTTTGCCAAAAAAATAAGTGTTAATCCAAGTCAGAAAATAAATCTCTTGCAGGTGGTAAAAGGCACTCAGGGGAATCGTTGGCTACTTTGTTAACCAAGGTTCTTACTTCTTTTAATTGTAGAAACCCTGAAGGCGCTGGTTGAAGCAGTGCGGCAATATCTGCTGAGTTCCCTCCTTCATGATTGAGCCATTTTTTCCAACTTCCCTTAGGAATTATCAAAGGCATGCGTTCGTGAAGTTCGTTCATGTCTTGATTGGCAGCAGTTGTGATGATTGAAAAGGTCTCTATTGTTTCTTCACCAAGATGGGTGTTGGATTCCCAAATACCGCCAAAACCCAAAAGGCTTTGATCTTTAGGGCTAATGAAAAAAGGCTTTTTGCTTTTCCCGGTAGTCTTCCATTCGTAAAATCCGTTTGCAGGGATAACGCCCCGTCTTTTGTTAAAGGCAGATTTGAAAGAAGGTTTTTCTGTAATCGTTTCAGCGCGGGCATTGATCATTTTTCCTGCCCTGCTATTATCCTTAGCCCAGGCGGGAATCAACCCCCAAGAAAGATTAGAGGGGCTTAAATTTCCACCCGTTTCACCCTTGATAAACAGGCATGATTGGCTGGGCGCAAGGTTGTAGCGGGCTGAAAATCCCGGGAATAAGCTTATACCAAGAAACAATTCCAGCATGCTTTTGTCAGCATATAATGCGAATCTGCCACACATCGTATACCCCGGGGATAAATCACCCCTTTTCAAATGTTATAATTGTTTCATATTAATCTATGAGGGCAGTTGTTTGATTGTAAATATCTGCCATTAAATATTATTCAGACAAGGGGTAAGCCAATGACCGAATCTACAAAAAAAATGGAATTCAAAACGGAATTAAAGCAGCTCCTCTACTTGATAACGCATTCTCTTTACTCGAATAAGGAAATTTTTCTTCGAGAATTAATTAGTAACGCAGGCGATGCCATCAATAAGATCCGCTTTGATTCCTTAGATCAGCAAGATGATCTTGAAGGAAATAAAGATTGGAAGATAAAAATAATAATCAATAAGGAATTGGGAACTCTTACGCTTTCAGACAATGGGATTGGGATGTCGCGGGAAGCGGTTATTGAAAATTTGGGAACCATTGCCCGCTCTGGTACCAAAAACTTTCTTGATCGGATCAAAGGTCAGGAAGGGAAAACCAAACCTGAACTCATCGGGCAATTTGGCGTTGGGTTTTATTCCGCTTTCATGGTTGCAGATAAAGTTGAAGTTTTATCTCGCATGGCTGGGAAAGCAGAGGACGGCATTTGCTGGATTTCTGATGGTCAGGGCGAATTCACCATTGAATCCAAACCGAAAGCCGAGCGCGGTACTGATGTTATTCTTTATTTAAAAGAGGCTGATAAAGATTTCCTGGAGAGTTTTAAAATCCGCTCCATCATCAGGAAGTTTTCTGATTTTATCGAGCACCCTATCGTTCTGGAAGTTGTAGGCGAAACAAAAGATCCTGAAGAAAAAGACGAAGTCCTAAATTCTCAAAAAGCTTTATGGCTTCGCAATAAATCCGAAGTTACCCAGGAAGAGTACGACACTTTTTACAAGCAAATCAGCAATGATTTTCAGGAACCTGCAAAAGTAATTCATTACACTGCAGAAGGTATGAACGAATTTCGAGTGCTATTATTCATTCCACCAAGCCTGCCTATGGAATTTCAATTTGGGGATGTCAAGATCGGCCCTCGATTGTATGTGCAACGCGTTTTGATCATGGATAATTGCGAGCAACTTTTGCCCTCGTATTTAAGATTTGTCAAAGGTGTAGTGGATTGTGCTGATCTTCCATTGAATATATCTCGTGAAATATTGCAGCAAAATCCCGTGCTGGAAAGAATTCGTAAGGATGTAGTTGGAAGTATTCTAAAAGCTTTGAAAGACATGAAGAAATCAGAGCCAGAGAAATACCTTAAGTTTTTTGCAGAGATGGGTTCCATATTAAAAGAAGGGTTGCGAGTCGATTTCGAAAATCGCGAAAAAGTTGCAGACCTCCTGCTTTTTAACTCTTGGAAAACAAGCGCAGATAAAACCATCACCTTGGAAGAGTATGTTTCCGCAATGCCAGAAGGGCAGACGGAAATCTACTATCTTGCAGGCGAAAGCCGCGCCCAAGTCGAATTCTCGCCCTTGCTCGAATCGTATAAATCAAAGCAGCAGGATGTATTGTTGCTTTTAGATCCCATCGATGAGTTTTCTCTGCCTTACTTGCAAGATTACAAGGGCAAAAAACTGAAGGGGATCGATCGGGTTGACAGCAGCAAGTCGGATTCCGATGGTGAAATACTGGAGGCTACCAAAAGCCGTTTTGCCGGTTTTGTTGAACACTTAAAAGCCAAGCTTGGTGTTGTTTCTGATGTTAAATTAACTTCGAGGTTAAAGGAAAGCCCTGTGGTGCTGGTTTCAGAATCGGGCGGTTTTTCTGCAAGTCAGGAAAGATTTCTGAAGAAAATCGGGAAGGCGCAGGAAGGGATGGAATCGAAGAGGGTTCTTGAAATTAACCCTGAGCATTCGCTGGTGATAAAGCTTCGTGATTTGCATGAAGAAAAAGCTGATTCTCCCAAGTTGCAGGAAGGTATTGAAACCCTTTACGACCTTGCATTGCTTGCAGAAGGCTCCAAAGTGCAAGACCTTGGAAGCTTCATGAAAAGAGTTCAGGAAGCGGTGCTTAAAGGTTTGTAAGAGGCTTTCCGGTTCCCGCAGATTGCTTTTTCAGTAAAATTAAAAGTGGATGTGTTGCCTAAAAGCAATTATTTGCGGGGCCTTTTATTTTAATGAAGACTAATCCCATTCGGGTTTTTTTGATGCGCCATGCTGAAACCAGTGTCCCTGGTGTTTTTCATGGTGCTGAATCCGATATTGGGTTAAGTGATCGTGGAATTGAACAAGCCAAAGCTGCTGCTCGTTTTTTTCAAAACCACAAGCCAACCAAGCTAATTTCTTCAGGTATGCTAAGGGCGCTAACTACTGCTTCCGAAATAGCTTCCGCATGCAACCTTGAAATTGAAGTTTTCAAGAATTTGCATGAAAGAAAAGTAGGCACACTTTCAGGCACGGTAAATAATTTGCCTGATGGCCCTTGGAGGCAGACTTTATCCCGCTGGCTGAATGGCGAAACAGGTTTTGCTCCCGAAGGCGCTGAATCTTTGGACCAAATGATTGCTAGAATTCTTCCTATTTGGAACGAAATTACAAATAAATACCAGGGCGAAACGGTTGTCATAGTTGCTCATGGCGCAGTCCTCAAAGTGCTTTTATTAACCATTTTGCAGGAGTGGTGTATTGCTGATTGGGATAAATTTGGTGTAATTCCTAATGTGGGTATCACGGAATTGGTTTTTAATCAGCATTGGGAATCGAAACGGTTGAATGAGGTTCCCCACGGTGCCCCAGAACCTGCTGGATTTGTGTTAAACGGTTAATCTGACTTCTTGCATGGATGGCTTGAAGTTCATCCCTAGGAAAGGGTGCTCGTGCAATTTAGACTTTCAATTCTGATGTTTTTGCAGTTTGCTTTGCCAGGGGCCATGTTACCTCTCTATAGTATGCGCCTTAAAGAATTAGGTTTTACTCCGATGGAGTTGGCCATATGTTGTGCGACTCATGGCGTTGGAGCCTTGCTAGCACCTTTGGGCGCACAACTTGCAGACCGATACTTTGCAGCAGAGAAATGCGTTGCGGTATTCAGCCTGCTAAGCAGTTTGTTTTTAATTGGTTTGGCATACGCTGAAAGCTTGTATCTGGTTTGTTTACTCACCCTTTTTTTCTGGTTACTTACCGTGCCTATGATGGTGCTTTGCAGTACGATTTGTTTTATTCATTTGAAAGATCCTGAAAGACAATTTGGGATTGTCCGTTTATCGGGCACCATAGGCTGGATGTTGCCTGGCTGGATTTTATTAGCGCTCATTAGTATCTTTCCCAACAATAATTTAGAAGGCCAGGCAAGTGAGCAATTTATCATTGGAAGTATTTTTGGCTTTGTTGTAGCTCTTTATGCCTTGACCTTGCCTACTACGCCTCCAAGTCCCAGTAAGGTTGATAAATTTGCTCCGCTGGGTGCTTTAAAGTTGCTCCGAGGCTGGCCCTTTGCAACTTATTGCCTTTGCACCCTTGGTGTTTGTATCACTATGCCCTTCACCACCCAAGCCACTCCATTGCTTTTGGAATATTTAGGAATTGTTCAGCCTTGGCTTAGCCCTACTCTAACCATTTCGCAGGCTTCAGAAGTGATATCCCTTTTTTTACTGCCCATGTTTCTTCTTAGATTGGGTCTTAGAGGCAGCATGCTGTTTGGATTAATCTGCTGGACTATTGCCCTATATGTTCTTTCAGTTGGTCAACCTGTGGGATTAGTGGTACCCTCCCTAGCATTAAATGGATTAAGTGTTACCTGTTTTTTGGTGACCGGTCAGGTGTATGTGAATATGCAGGCTAAGGGCGATCTTAAAGCTAGTGCTCAATCACTTCTTACCTTTGTGCAAGGGATAGGCTTGGTTTTAGGCCATATCATGGTTGGTTTGTTGCGTTCGAGCAGTCAAAATGCCTCTAACATGCGCGAAGAATTAGTGCTGGCATTTCAAGTAGCAGCATTGATTAACGGAATGCTTTGTTTGATCTTTTATTGTTGTTTTCGGCCAGTGTTTGGCAAGAAGTCTATGATCGAAGTTAAATGAAAAAGGGAGGGCATTTTAGCCCTCCCTTTAAGGTGTCGAAAGGAAATACTAAGCTAGCAATTCCTTGATTGGGTTTGCACCCTTTTCAACAATGCGAATAGGTCTTCCAATTGGTGTTTGAACTTGCTTCGTGTAATCGATTCCAAGAACACTGCAAGCGGTTGACATAAAATCAATCGTATTGATGGGGCGTTCTTCAACAGTTGCGCCTTGTTTGTCGGTCTTGCCAATGACTTGGCCACCCTTAATACCACCACCAACCATCACGCTAGTCCAAGCTTTTGGATAATGATCACGGCCTGGTTTGGTACCGCGTTGGTTGATTTTAGGTGTTCTACCGAAATCACCCATCCAAACGATAAGGGTGCTATCAAGCAAACCGCGTTGGTTAAGATCACTGATCAAGGTAGACATACCCGCATCTACTTGCGCAGAAAGAGATTTAACGCGTTCGAAATTATTTTCGTGTGTATCCCAACCGCCAAGGTTGACTTCAACGAAACGAACACCGGTTTCAATAAGTCTGCGAGCAAGAAGGCAACCTTCGCCAAACTTACCTGAACCGTATTCGGAACGAAGGTTAGAGGGTTCGCCACTGATGTCGAAAGCCTTAGCTTGGGCAGATTTCATCATGGTTACAGCCCGTTGGTAGGTGGTCTGATGAGCAACCCCTGCTTCAGATGAATAATCTTTGAGGAAGGCTTTTTCCATTTCATTCAAGAGTGATACTCTGGAATTAAACTGGTTATCACCAACTAGAGCACCAAGATTAGCAACCCCTTTGCTAGCATCTGCGATGTTGAGCGGTTGGTGTTTGGAACCAAGGTAACCGGAACCATAAGACCTGCCACCGTTAATGGTGACAAAGTTTGGAATAGGTAAAAGTGGGTTGCCCGTTTCCATGGAAGCGATTGCGCCAAGACTAGGGTAGGTTAAGCCGCCTTGACCTTCTTTGTAGCCCGTATGAAGGAAATAAGAGGCTCTAGCATGGGCGCCTTCACCAGTGCTCATCCCGCGGAGGAGTGCAGATTTGTGCATCCATTTGGAAAATTTGGGGAAGTGCTCGCTGATTTGAATGCCACTAACATTGGTTGCAATGGGCTTGAATTCCCCTGCGCCATCTGAATCGGGCTTAAGATCGAAGGTATCTTTATGGCTTGGGCCACCGCTCATATACAAGAGAATGCAAGACTTGTGCTTTGCTTGAGTTTCAGCAGCATGCCCTGCAAGAACATTCATCCAGCCAGAAGCAGAGACGCCACCAACACCCATGGCGCCGAGTTTCATAAAGTCTCTGCGGTGTAATCCGCCAATCAGTTCATTGTTCATATTAGCATCCTTTGAAAAAGTAACAGATTAACTATTAGTGGTTAAGAGTGAATTCACTCGTGTTTAGTAAAACCCAAAGCATATCTCCCAGCCCCTTGTTTTTGTCAGTGGCTTGGGAAAGGAAGTTGGTCATGCGCGATGATTCTTCATCGGTAGGCATGCGATTAAGCACAGAAAGGTAAACCTTTTCGATAGCAGTTTTTGTATCTGTGTTTTTATCAACCAGCCTTTGAATGATGATAGTGGTATTCATTTGTGGGGAGTTCATCAGGCGAAGAATCTGGGGAATACCCGTTTCATAACTTAGGGCAGAGGTTCCTTCTTCCGGTAGAAAAAAGGTTACAAACTGCGCTCTAGCGCCTTTAGGTTGATTTTTTGCAGCTTTGACCTTCCCTAATTTTTTATCTGCATTGCTTGCAGCGCCGAGTACGGTTGTCAAGCTATCGAACAACTGTTCGGGAGTCATGTTTTTGATTGGCATGCGTGCCAACAAAGCAATATCTGTTTCTTTGTTTGAAGCATTGGGCTTGCTGCTTCTTTGGTATGTTTCGCTATTGCAGATCGAACGGATTAAAAATTTAAGATCAAAGTTTGAGGCAGAAAACTGGGTAGCCAAGGCTTCTAAAAGTTCGGGGTGTGTTGCAGGATTTCCATCATGCATATCGTCAATTGGGTCTACAAGGCCTTTGCCGAAATACTGGGCCCATACTCGATTTACCATTGCTTTACTGAAGAATGGATTGGTTTTAGAGGTCAACCAGTTTGCAAGTACGGGTCTATAAGGTTCAGCAGTGTTTAGGGTTGCTTCGCCAGATGCTAGAAAAGTCGCGGGAACAAACTTTGCAGCTTCGGGTAAGGTCTTTTTATTCTTGTTAAGCCCTTTGCCCTCGGTAACCGTAGGGGAGGAGGTATCTTTTCCACCTGGTGGCTTGGCTTGAACTTTCATGAAGAATGCTGCCAATCCCCAATAATCGTTTTGCTTCCAATCTACGAAAGGATGGTTGTGGCATTGAGCACATTGGAGTTGTACACCGAGAAACAGCTTGCTGACGGAGTCGGTCATTTTATCGACAGAAGCATTGGAGATGAAATAGGTGATGGATCCATTTTCATCTTGGGGCCCGGTGGAGGTTAATAACTCCTTGGTTATTTGATCCCATCCGGTATTCACATTGAAATGTTTTTCAAGCCAAAGAGTTAAGGGTTCGGTTTGAACCCTGCGGTTATCGGAAATTCTGGGTAGTAGAAGGGATTGCCAAATGTCTGCCATATGCTTGCCAAACTCATCATCTGCAAGCAGATCATCAACCAATTTTACTCTTTTATCAGGGGTGGTGTTTTCAAGGAATGATGTGGTTTCAGATGATGTTGGAATTCTGCCAATGATGTCTAGGTAAGCACGCCTTTGAAATTCAGCATCGGTACTTTTTGCGGAAGGGGTAACCTTTTCTTCTTTGATTTTTTTGCTGATTTCATCATCGATTATGGCTGATAAAACTTTACTTTCAATCAATGGCTTTAAGGCAATCGGCTTGGCAGAGGTTTTGACAAGCTTCTTCTCTTGGTTGGTTTGGGGCTTGGTATCTTTTGTTTCTGGAGTAGCTGCATCTGCAATTTCAATAATTGCGAAGCCTAACGCAAGCGCTAATAACTTTGAGGCTATTGATTTTCGGTTTAACATAATACATCCTAATTGCAAAATACACGGCAGGATTTACGGTAAGTTACTTATTAAACCCTATTTTTGATGCTATGTTTCGCAAAAGTATATGTTTTTTAAAGATATTTTTTGAAAGCCGTGGCGTTTTTGTAAGTCTATATTCAGTAATTACTTGTGCCTTGTGTTTTGGTCAGATATTTGTTTGCAGAGCGAAAAAAAATGAGTTTTTAAGGGTTCGGGCACAGAATCCAGTGCTTGGTTACCTTCGGGGGTCTTTAAACAGTTAATAAGAGCTTCAAAAAATGGGATGGCAGTAGCAATCAAGTCTGCAGAGTTAAGCGGGTGTGGGTTGGCATGTGGTTCTTGAGGTTGAGTCCAGAGTTTGGCCTGATCTAGGAATTCTTGCCCTAGGCTTGAACTTAATTCGATTTCGTCCTCGTTTTTACCAAATAGATTTTCGAATAATTGGTTTTTCTTTTGAAGAGACACCAGAACTTTCTCTTCGATACTTGCTTGCATGATGAATTGGAAGGATTGCACTGGTTTTTTTTGCCCCATGCGGTGGATTCGAGCCATGCGTTGTTTTAAAACAGCGGGGTTCCACGGGATGTCTAAATTAAAAAGAGTGTCTGCAAATTGCAGGTTCAATCCTGTGCTACCTGCATCAGTGCTCAGGAAAATCATAGTATCCGGGTCGTCTCTGAATTGTTTGACAATATTCGCCCTAGAAACCCCAGGCAGTTGCCCGTGTAAAAAAACATAGCCCAGTGAGTTCTTCTTGAGAATGCTTTCGATAGAAATGAGAAACTCTTTTGATTCACAAAAAACCACAATCTTTTTTGTGCCAGATAAGATCAGGTCTTTTAAGCGGATTATAAGTTCAGTTATTTTAGGCGAGTCCATTGGGCTGGTTTTATCATCTGCCAAGGATGCGCAGTTGCAAATCAATCTTAATCGGGCCAGAATTTTCAACAAGCGGGTGCGGTCTATTTGGGTGAGGTTTTTTCTTGCAACTAGTTTTGCTAATTGCTCCATAGCTTCAGCATGTAATTTTTGTTGGGTTGTTGATAATTCGAGATGGATGGGGGTATCAACTTTTTCAGGTAGATCTTGAAGAATTTTGTCCCGCGATCTTCGCAATAAAATAGGCTTGAGCTTTTCACGAACTTGATCCAAATTGCGGTATCCAATTGTTTTACCTGTCGCATCAATTATGCGATGATCCGCAAGGAATTGAAACGCGGGGCCAAGTCTGCGGGCGTCCACAAATTCAACGATGCTGTAAAGTTCTTCAAGGCGGTTTTCGAGGGGTGTGCCAGTTAGAACAAAGGCAAATTTGCTTTTTAGTTTTTTAACTTCCCGGGTGGTTTCAGCTTCCCAGTTCTTTATTCTTTGTGCCTCATCCAAAATAACTAGGTCGGGTTCCCATGCATTAAGTTTAAGAAGGTCATTTTTCACAATGTCGTAGTTTACAATGCGATAAAAAGTGGGTGTGCTGTATGCATTTTCCCTTTCCTTTTCAGAACCATCAATTACTTGTACCTGCCTAGAAGTGAATTTCCTGATTTCCTCGACCCATTGGAATTTAAGTGAAGCGGGAGTTACTACCAAAACGCGTTCCAAATTGCGTTCCATTGCCATTAATTCAACTGCTGCCATCGATTGAATCGTTTTTCCCAACCCCATGTCGTCTGCCAGAATACATCTAGATCGATGCGCAAGAAATAATGCGCCTTCGACCTGATAAGGAAGAAGTTCGGTTTGCAATAGCTTGGGGTGCCATTGGTCGTTTGCATAAAGAGTGCGAAGTTCATTTTCCCTAAGGGCCATTTTGTGTGATTCAAGCTCGTCGTTTATGAAATCTAACGCATCTGAATAAACGGTGATTTCTTCCGGGTTTTTTTCAACCTGCCTCATTAGTTCTGCAAGATCTGCATTTGGCTTTATATCGCCATTGGAGTCGAAATAGGTTTGACCAAGGGCAAGCAAAGCAGGGGAAGGGCGATGTGGAAGGAGAATTGCGAGGCGTAGTTTTGTATCGTACCGGACGATGATTTCAGGCCGGGTGACTTGTGCGTGTTTTCGCTTGGGTAAACCTAGTGCATTTTTTTGCAGTACATCAAGAACTGCTATAATATGCTTGCAGGATCCAAGAGTGTTGATTTTAAAGTCTGGGCATTCGCAGAAGTTCTCTCCGTTGTTAAACCCTCGGATACTTACTTTATATGCTGTATTTTTAGGATTGTTGGTGTTGATTACACGGTAATCACTGAAAACCTTGTTTCTACCAAGGTTCTCAATGCGAAAAAGCGATTGTGCAGCCCGTTGCCGCCTTAAATCAAGCTGTTCTTCTCGTAACATCAGTGGGCACCTAAGGAATTTTAATCAGAGCTTATTCTAGCCTGAAATCTGGTTCTAGGGTGTAAATAAGTTGCTGTGCCCACGAAGCTTAGTAAATTAGAAGCATGTTGGATTGCTATTCCCTAGGTGAGAAGAACATTGGCACAAACTCCAAATCACGCAATTGACAAAGTTCGGGTTAACCTCGGAGTCAGAAGTTATGATATTCTGATCGGGCAGGGCATACTTACCAATTTGCCATCGCTATTCCCGAATGTAGCCCAGGCGACTTCCCTTTTTGTTGTTTGCGATGAACATGTGCAAGCGGATGCTGCCCTTGTTGCGAAGGGTTTTCAAAACCAAAACATAAATGTGACTATTGCTGTTCTTCCCTCCGGTGAAAATCAAAAGTGCCTTGAAAGTGCTGCAAAACTTTTCGATCAACTTGTGAATATCCGTGCTGATCGAAAGACGATGGTGCTTGCTTTGGGGGGCGGAGTGGTTGGCGATTTGGCCGGTTTTGTGGCTGCTACTTTTAACCGAGGCCTTAATCTTTTCATGGTGCCCACAACGCTGCTTTCGATGGTGGATAGTTCCGTAGGCGGGAAGGTCGGGATTAATCATCCCAAAGGGAAAAACCTTATCGGAGCATTTCATCAACCCGCTGGCGTAGCTATCGACATTGATGTTTTAAGATCGCTGCCCGATCGCGAATATCGTAGCGGGCTTGCAGAAATCGTGAAGTACGGAATGATTATGGATGCGGAATTGTTCGCCTTTCTCGAATCAAACGCTGTAGGCATTCTTGCACGAAAACCCGAGTTGCTGATGCATATCATCAGGCGATCATGCGAATGCAAGGCGGAAGTTGTTTCGCAGGATGAAAGGGAAGAAACTGGCCTGAGGGCAATACTTAATTTCGGCCATACTTTTGCCCATGCCTTCGAAACCATCGGCGGGTATGGCTCATGGTTGCATGGTGAGGCGGTTGCTGCAGGTATGGTATGTGCCAATAAAGTTTCGCTTAAGCGTGGCTTGATCGATGCAGATACTGCAAACAGGATGGTAGCTTTGCTGAAAGCTTTTAAACTGCCTACGGATCCCCCAGAGTTATCATCTGCCGCACTTTTAGAAGTGATGAGGAACGATAAAAAATCGGTCCGAGGCAGTCTTCGATTCATTCTCGCAACTAAGCTCGGTGCAGTTGCTTTGTTTGATGATGTTACCGAAGAGAATGTTAAAGGAGTTTTGTCACCACTAAACTGAAAGGTTCGCAACGCCCATGTATGAACCCTCTGACGAAGAATTAAAACCTTGGTTATTGTTAAACTTGGTGCCCGGCCTCGGGCCCCGACTTACTAAAGCCTTAATAGAAAAGTTTATTACCCCCGAAGCAGTTATTTGTGCAAGTGTGCAAGCACTATCTGAGATTCCACATCTTGGTTTTACTACAGCAACCAAGCTTTACGATTCATTCAAAAAGTATAATCCTGATCAAGAACTTGCCTCGATGCGTGCCCATGGTATCAAGGCGCTGTTAATGAATAAGCCTGATTATCCAGAGTCTCTGAAAACCATATGGGACCCACCTTCAGTCCTTTATTTGAAAGGCGAGATCTTGCCTGGGGATAGAAAAGCCGTCGCGATTGTAGGCTCAAGATCGTGTACCGAGTATGGCAAAAAGATGGCAAGGAGATTGGCCAAAGGGTTGGCAATGGCGGGGTATACCATCGTGAGTGGGTTGGCACGGGGAATTGATGGTGAAGCGCATCGTGGGGCTTTGGAAGCAGGGGGTAGAACAATAGCAGTGCTGGCGGGTGGGCTATCGAAGATTTACCCACCGGAGCACGCTGGGCTTTCATTGGAAATCATTAAAGCAGGGGCCATTGTTTCCGAGGCAACGGTTTTACAAGCCCCACTTCCGGGGATGTTTCCAGCGCGTAATCGCATTATTAGTGGAATGAGTAAAGCAATTATCCTAGTGGAGGCTGCAGAAAAAAGTGGAGCCTTGGTGACAGCGGTTCATGCTTCTGAACAAGGCAGGCCTGTGCTTGCTGTGCCTGGAAGTGTTGAATCGTCTGCGAGCGGTGGCACCAATTCTTTAATAAGAAAAGGTGCGATTTTAATTCGGGATGTAGATGATGTTTTGCAAGAGTTAAAAGATTGGGCTCCATCTTTCACTCAGAAGCTATTGCCCGGCCTCTCGCCTGAGGTACCAACCCCATCTGTACCCGAAAATCTCGATGAAGCAGAAATGAAGATTTGGCAGGCTCTAGCAAATAATGAATGTAATATGGATGAACTCATTCGCACAAGCGGGCAAAATGCAGGGGTTGTTGCTGGGAAGTTGTTAGGAATGGAAATGAAGCGCATCATTAAAAGGCTGCCCGGAAGTAGATTTTCCATTTGCTAAAAAACTTTTGTATCTTTTACTCCATCCCCTTAGAATCACTTTTCTGGTTGTGATTTCTTTCTCTTTTATTTAAGGATCAATCATGAGATTTTTATCCCGTTCTATCATCAAGCCAATAGCGGCTTCGTTGATGGTCACCTTGCTTTCCAGTTCGGTGGCTTTGGCCCAAAAAGAATTTAAAAGCGGCATTGAATGGCCTGAACCCAAGGTTGTGACTCCTGGAAGTGCTGAGGTTGCGCCTTCTGATGCCATTATTCTTTTCGATGGCAAGGATCTTTCCCAATGGAAGAATGGCGAGAATTGGATTATCAAGGATGGTGCTGCAACTGCAAATAAATCCGGTATTTCGACCAAGCAGGCCTTTGGTGATGCACAAATTCACCTTGAGTGGGCTTCTCCTGAAAAAGTTGAAGGTACAGGCCAAGGTAGAGGTAACAGCGGTATTTATCTGATGGGTAAATACGAAGTTCAAATTCTTGATTCTTTCGTTAATAAGACTTATTTCGATGGCCAAGCTGGTTCCATTTACAAACAGTATCCACCTTTGGTGAATGCTTGCAGGAAGCCTGGCGAATGGCAGACCTACGATATTATTTTTAATGCCCCCCGATTTGACAAAGAGGGCAAGGTTTCAAAGCCCGGACATATCACTGTTTTGCATAACGGTGTGCTGGTACAAAATCATTCGGAGTTGCAAGGCGGAACCATGTATGATCGCCCTCCAGAATATAAGGCGCATGCTGATAAATTGCCCTTGGATATCCAGTTTCATGGCAATCCAGTTAAGTTTCGCAATATATGGGTTAGGGAATTTAAGGAACTCTTGCCCCCAGAAAAGGCCAGTGTAGCCAACAGGCTAAAAGAGTTGAACAAGTCGCAAGAGCCAAAGAAATAAAAGGGCTGTTAAATAAAAGAACCCCGGTGGAGATTATCCATCGGGGTTCTTTTTTTGCTATTAACTCTTACTTGATGAAGAGCATTTCGCGATAGGTTGGCAATGGCCAGTGATCATCTGCAACCATAGTTTCAAGCTTATCGGATACGATTCGAAGCTTGACGATGTTTGCAAGAACATGATCCCGCGCATGAGTTGCATGAGCAAGATCATCACCTTCAGGATGATCGCCAACTGCCTTTTCCAGATGGGCAATTGCTTTCTGGAAATCGGTGATGGTGGCGGTAAGAGTTTTGAGAAACTCGAGCTGGGCGCTGTTATCTACCCCTGCAGCTTTTGTAGCATTTACCGAAGTAGCTACTTCGCCTTGGTAGCGAATCGCTGCTGGTAAAATCATACCCTTTGCCATCAGTAAGGCGGTTTTGCCTTCGATTTTGATGGTTTTTACATAGCTCTCGCAAAGAATAACATAGCGGCTCTGCAATTCCTTTTCGGTATAAACCTTATACTTGGTGAAAAGGTCGATGCTGTCTTTGCGGATGATGACGGGAAGCGCATCGATGGTAGTGCGAAGGTTTGGCAATCCTCGCTTTTCTGCTTCCTTGTGCCATTCTTCTGAATAGCCATCGCCATTGAAGAGAACTTTTTTGCTTTCCTTGATGATACCAAGAAGAACTTCCTGAATGGATTTGTGGAAATCCTTTCCAGCCTTGGCGCTCTTTTCAAGTTCGGTAGCAATAAAGTCAAGCGATTCTGCAACGATGGTGTTGAGCACGCTGTTGGGTCCGGATACCGACTGGGAGGAACCAACTGCACGGAACTCGAACTTGTTACCCGTGAATGCAAAAGGGCTGGTTCTATTACGGTCGCCAGCATCGCGTGGCAATTTTGGTAGAACGGTAACGCCGATCTCCATTTCCCCACCATGCTTGGTGGATTTTGCGCCACCTTTTTCAAGCTGATCAATAATATCTTGTAGCTGATCGCCCAAGAAAATTGAAATGATTGCAGGAGGGGCTTCGTTTGCACCCAAACGATGATCGTTCGCAGCGCCACTTACTACTACTCTGAGCAGTTCTGGATACTTTGCTACAGCTCTGATTACCCCAGCACAGAAAACAAGGAACTGTGCGTTTTCGTGAGGAGTGTCACCAGGGTTAAGCAGATTTTCGCCTGTATCGGTGGACATCGACCAGTTGTTATGCTTGCCAGAACCATTGATACCTGCGAAGGGCTTTTCATGGAAAAGGCATGCCATGCCATACTTGGAAGCAGTTTTGCGGAGGATTTCCATCAGCAAGTTTTGATGATCGGTAGCTAGATTCGAATCTTCGAAAATAGGTGCGATTTCATACTGGCTGGGTGCAACTTCGTTGTGCCTGGTTTTTACAGGAACGCCAAGCTTGAACAATTGGGCTTCGCAATCTGCCATGTAAGCAATTACTCGCTCAGGGATGTGACCAAAGTATTGGTCTTCCATTTCCTGACCTTTAGGAGAAGCAGCACCAACCAAGGTTCTACCAGTGTGAAGCAAGTCGGGCCTTGCAAGATAGAAGCTACGGTCGATAAGGAAATATTCCTGCTCAGGGCCGACAGTGGTGAATACCTTTTTCGCATCTTTGTTGCCAAAGAGACGAAGAATACGAAGGGCCTGAGTGGAAAGAACTTCCATTGATTTTAACAATGGAGCTTTTTTGTCGAGGATGTCGCCAGTCCAACTAAGGAAAACCGTTGGAATAACGAGAGTTGCGCCATTGGGGCTTTCCAGAATGTAAGCAGGGCTAGTTGGATCCCAACCGGTATAACCACGCGCTTCAAAGGTGGCACGAATACCGCCGGAGGGGAAGGAACTTGCGTCAGGTTCACCTTTGACGAGTTCTTTACCGCTGAATTCGACCATGGCTTTACCCGAGCCATCTACATTAAGAAAACTATCGTGTTTTTCTGCGGTTAGGCCGGTCATTGGTTGGAAAATATGGGTGTAGTGGGTTGCGCCTTTTTCGATGGCCCAATCTTTCATAGCGCTTGCAACGCTATCTGCTATTGTTGGGTCGAGGGAAATGCCTTGTTTGATGGTTTTTTGAAGTGCTTTGAAAATAGGCTTTGGAAGTCGTTCGCGTTGAACTTCTTCGTTAAATACATTGCACCCAAAAAGTTCTTTAAGGGGTGTTTCATGAAAGTCTAATCTTTCAAGAACATGTTTGGAGTTGGCAATCGCTTGAATAGCTTGTGAACGGATATTGTTTGAACTCATGATAAAAATCCTCAAATCCAGTTGAAAAACACACACCCGCGGAAAGTCGCTCCAGTCATTGGTATTTTGAAGGCCGCGTTTTCCTTCCTTTACCGACCGGAACTTGGAGAGGCTACTTATAAATCGTAATATAGCGCAAACTCATAAGGATGGGGCCGCATTCTTACGGCTTCCACTTCCTGCTCACGCTTGTATTGAATCCAGGTACGTATTACATCTTCCGTAAATACATCACCTTGTAAAAGAAATTCATGATCTCTTTCCAAATTATTCAAACTTTCTTCCAAAGAGCTTGGTGTGCCTGGAAGCTTTAATCGCTCTTCTGGCCCAAGGTCGTAAATGTTCCTATCCATCGGTTCGCCTGGATGAATCTTGTTTTTGATTCCATCCAGCATTGCCATAAGCATGCCTGCAAATGCTAGATATGGATTGCTTGAACCATCTGGGCAGCGATATTCAATCCGCTTCGAATTTGCCTTATGAGAATGAACCGGAATACGAATAGCAGCAGAGCGATTTCGACTGCTGTATGCCAATCGCGTGGGCGCATCATACCCAGGTACCAAACGCTTATAACTATTCGTGGTCGAATTTGTGATTGCACATAAGGAAGGAGCATGCCTGAGTAATCCGCCAATGGCGTACATTGCAGTATCGCTTAGGCCCGCATACCCTGTGCCGCCAAAAAGGTTTTTCCCACCCTTCCAAAGCGAACAATGCACATGCAAACCACTGCCATGATCTTGAAACAAAGGCTTGGGCATGAATGTCGCAGATTTGTTGTGTTTGCGTGCAACATTTTTCACAATGTATTTGTACTTCAAAACACTATCAGCCATTTCAACCAAGGTGGAAAATCGAATATCAATTTCACCCTGACCCGCAGTTGAACCTTCATGATGATGAGATTCAATTTCGATGCCACAATCAAGCATGGTGAGCATCATTTCGCTGCGTAAATCATGACTGGAATCGGAAGGCGGGCAATGCAGGTAGCCTTCTTTGTAGCGGATTTTATGACCTAAATTAGGGTCTTCTTTACGGCCAGTATTCCAAGCCCCTTCGGAGCTCTCAATAAAGTAATATCCACTATGCTCGTTTTGATTGAATCGGATGTCATCGAAAACAAAAAACTCGATTTTAGGACCAAAATAAGCTGCGTCGCAAATTCCCGAGGCCTTCATGTAGTTGGTGGCTTTGCGGGCGACATTTCTCGGGTCGCGGGTGTAATCTTCCCGGGTCAGAGGGTCTTGAATATTACAAATCATGATTAAGGTCTTGTCCTTGGCAAAAGGATCAAGAAATGCCGTTTCTGGAACAGGCATCACCACCATGTCGGATTCATTTATGGTTTGCCAGCCCCTCATGCTGGCGCCATCGAATCCTAATCCTTCTTCAAAGGTGGATTCACGCAATGCGGAGGCGGGAATGGTAAAATGTTTCCAAAGCCCAGGAAAATCCATGAATCGTAAATCTATCGCTCGCACTTCTTTTTCACGGATGTGAGCTAAGATTTCGCGGGGAGTCACAGAGAAAAACTCCAATTAAGGATGGCTGCTGGATGCCAACCCTAGTTTGCTTCGGGAGAGAAGAGGAACCTAGTAATATGTTATTACTGATTTGCCTTAAAGGCAAACAAAACCCATTTATAATAATATTATCACTCGCGAAAACGGTTTTTTCGAAAACCCCAACTTTCCGCAGAGTACCAATTCAAGCTTTTAAATAAGTTCTTGACAGTCCGTTTTTTTACCACGATGATCCCGGAGTATTGCGTCCCGCACTCAAGGTCTTTAAAATAACGATGGCAAGAAATATAGAAATCAAAGCTAAAATAGAGCGAATTGAAGCTTTGATTCCTGTTATAGCTTCGCTCGCTGATACCGGACCTTTTGATTTGCCCCATCATGATACTTTCTTCAATTGCCCTTCCGGCAAATTAAAGCTTCGAGCATTCTCGGCTAATGCAGGGGAATTAATCTATTATCAGCGCCCCGAATTAAAGGGGCCAAAATTATCGATTTATCAAATTTCGCCCACCAACTCTCCCGATTCCCTTCGAAATACTCTTGCATCGGCTTATGGAATCTTAGGCACGGTGCGAAAGCGTCGTACCCTTTATCTTCTCGGTAATACTCGGTTCCATTTGGATCACGTTGATACCTTGGGCGATTTTCTTGAACTTGAAGTGGTTCTGTCCGAGAATCAAACCGCTAGTTCAGGCGAAAGTTTTGCACTAGAGTTAATGGCAAAGATTGGCGTTTTGCCTAGCCAACTTATCTCCACTTCTTATCTTGATTTATTGCATAAATCGTAATTTCAAATCATGCTTGCTAGGAAATAGAAATTCAATCATTACCAATTACGGCAAGAAAGTTCATGAATCTCAATGTTTGTCAGCGGATCGTGAGCTTGTATTTGAATCGAGCCAGCTTCAAGGCGGAGCCCTTTTCGAGGATTATTTGAAATTTCTCTGGTATCTACCCAGGAAACTGTTTGATAACCATTAACCCAAACAGCAATTTTTGGTCCAAGTGCAATCACTGTCATGCTAAAAGGTGTGAAATCTCTACTGATCAACCGCCTTGCCTGCACGCGATCATCAATAGCACCAGTTGCCCATTTTGTTGGTTTTGCTGGATCATTATCATCACAACTACTATAGATTTGGGCTTCGTATCCGTTTGTGAATTCGCCCGGGATCGACCTGAAAAATAATCCGCCATTGGAGTGTCTTGAATTGCTTGCAACTTTGATCCTGATGATCATGTCCGCAAATAGCTGGTCTTCCAATTCAAGAACAGCGGGTCCACCTTTTGCAACAAGCTTTCCCTCTTGAACTTTCCAGCTTGCTGGTGATTTTCCTTTTCGAATAATTTCTTTCCAGCCTGAAAGGTCCTTCCCATTAAGTTTGGGGGTCAACTTCAAAGGAAGAATTGCAACTTCATATAAACTGCCGGACTGAATTTTTAAATTATTATTCGATTCTGAAGAATCAATTATCAGAGGAGTGTTGGGTTCAATGGTGTGGGATTTATTGCCAAGGAGTATGGAAGATTTAATTTTTGATTTGAGGCGAATTTTGCAATTACTAAGAGGCAGTGAAAATGTGCCTCCCGAGAGGGAGTTATTCAAAACGGTGCTGTTTTGCCAGCCATAATCTGTTTTGAAATCAAATAGGCTTAACCATCCTGAAGTTGCTTCCTCCATGGTAAGCCCAGCCCCTGTTTCAGCAACACCTTCCGGAAGTTTATCCCCATTACGGGAGTAGGCGTAGGAAAGGGATTGGATCGAAGAAAGTGTTGCTAAGTAGAATTCTCTGCGGGATAAGAGCATGCCAAGTTTCCTAATTTTAGGGATTAATAATGTGAACTTGTTTCATTTGCGCAGATCCATCAGGTGCTAGATATACTTCTGCAACCAGTTTTTTTTCTCTGATTGCCTGCTCGTAAATCTGACCTTTGCCTTCTTGTAGATAAAAAGCTTCAATTCCAAATTCGATTCTGTTGTTGGAGTTTAACTTTCCCCTTAGATATCTTCCCTTAGTTGGAGGCGTGCTACTAAAAAAGACGCCTTTGTAAATGTCTTCCTTGAGGTTGAATTTAAGGGTTACATAAACATCGATGGTTTTCTGATTAATATTAGTCTTGGTTTTGTAAGATTTAATTCTTTCATCAATTAATGTAACATCCTCGGGAAGCCTGGAAAATTCATACCCAAGTGTAATGTATTCTCCCCGCATCATATCGCGCGGGTCTACGGGGAAAACTTGAAAACGCACTCGATCTGAAGTGATCCGGGGGACAAGGCCCTTTCCGCTTAAACCTGAAAGGATGACCAATTGAAAAACAAAGGCGGTAAAAATTGCCAACCCTATTTTTGCAGGATCCTTCCACGGGGGCAGAATCGGTGTGTTGGT
>DBCB01000210.1 GCA_002303765.1 Planctomycetaceae bacterium UBA969 | reverse complement strand
GATTCCGTGAAATTCCGTGAAATTCCGTGTTAATCCGTGGCTATGGTTATGCTTTCTTGCCCAACCGTCGCTTACGCATCCGGCTTTGAAAGATGTGTTGCTTTTATTTTCCCTAAATCTAGCGTTTACAAAGGTTTACGATAACGCACATGATGAATGGGCTTACCTTGCGCTACGAATTTTCTCTCAAAATTAGTGAGATGGCCATCCACCAGAGAATCTGGGCTATCTTCACCCCAGGGTTCCCCAACTAAAGAAGGAAGCTTTTCTGCAAAGAGAGCAGTTATTTCCTGAAAATACTCTTCGACATCAGT
Source organism: Planctomycetaceae bacterium UBA969 (assembly GCA_002303765.1). Taxonomy (GTDB): domain Bacteria; phylum Planctomycetota; class Planctomycetia; order Gemmatales; family Gemmataceae; genus UBA969. The sequence goes on along the minus strand of DBCB01000210.1, from coordinate 10,081 downwards.
TGCGATATTAATCCAACCGCCTGGCATCAGCACAGGGGGAAGGGATTGCACAAAATCTGCATCAAAAAGCCTGCGCTTATGGTGTCTTTTTTTCCACCATGGATCTGGAAAGAAGATATTTACCGCTTTAAGCGAACCGGGCACGATAGACTTTGAAACCACCAATTTAGCATCTGCACAGCACACTTTTACATTGGCTAATTTTCGTTTGACTAATCGGGTAGCGGTATAAAGTTGGTACTTCCGAATGATTTCTATGCCAAAATAGTTGATATGAGGGTTAACTTGGGTAGCGTTAAGCAGAAACCAACCTTTTCCGAAACCTATTTCCATTTCAACCGGGTTGGAATTTCCGAAAAGGGCTGGCCAATCAAAGGTTTCAGGTGGTTCGGGAACATTGGCGGTACATGGTGCAAGTTCCTCGAGAGATAGTCGTATAGGTTTTCGCACTTTTACACCCAAAAGAAATGGCTTAGCTGGCGGGGTTCATGCTTAAGGGGCCACCAATGACTTCGCAATGGAAAGCCATCGTTGAACCTACAAAACCTTGAACACTAAAAATAGTTTGCCTACGATTAATTTTGATTGATTTACCTACTAAAACAAGCTTATCGCCTGGCTTAACAACAGAGCGGAATCGAACATTTTCCAAACCTAAAAACCCAATGAAATCACCCTTCAACAACCCCTGGCTCACTATATAGTAAGAGCATAATTGGGCTGCGGATTCGCACATGATTACTCCTGGAAGAATCGGGTAACCGGGCATATGCCCTCGAACCCAAAACTCATCATTGCGCACATCCTTATAACCAATAACAATTTGTTTTTCGGGGTCAATCAGCAATATCCCATCCAAGTGTTCCATTTCGAAACGCTGAGGATTCGCCTTACGAATTTCTTCCTGACTTATTACAACTTTGTTTAAGTCAAGGGTCGTATGATCAAAAATAGCTTCAGGAGGCATAATTAAAACCTAGCCAAAGGTAAAACAATAAATCTTATCATTTATAGTACGAAATTTAAGAGCGTAAGTAGCAAAACTAATCCATCATTTATTAGTTAATTTAAATTGTGACAGCGATGACACTACAATTCATCAGCAATGAGGGCTTTTTGTGGAACAGTTTCATGTGATCGGGGCAGGCGGAATCGGTTTGGCAGTTGCTACCAGCCTTTATAAAGCTGGCAAACAGGTTCTTCTCATCGAGAATAACCCTGAAAAAATCGCATTCTGCAAAGCCCATGGCGCCATTGTTGACAAACAATCTTTCCCCATTAAGATCGAAGCGTTTGAAAACTGGGCCCCCTGCCCTAATGTCGTCAATATTCTTTGTGTCAAATGCTACAACAATGATGAAATATTAAAAAAGACCAACGATCAATCTTTGCTTTTTCCCATTCAAAATGGCTTTGACGAACTCTTAACTTCCAGGCCTTTAATTGGAGAAGGAATCGCATCTTTTATTTCCGAATGTAGACCCCAAAAAACCATTGCAGCAATTACTCGTAGCGGGAAACTTCATTTGGGCCCGATTCAACCTTGGACAAAAATGCCCCTACTTTTTGAATTAAAATCAGCTTTAAGACAAGGTGGGATTGATTCCCACTTAGTTGCTTGGAGCTTGCCTTACAAAAACACCAAGTTGATGTACAACGCTGCAATCAGCCCATTGACAAGCGCTGGTGGGTTCGAAAACTCTGAGCTTTTAAAACCGGGCAAACTTCGAACCTTGTTCTTTCAACTCTTGCTTGAAAACCATGCAATTTTAAAAGCATCTAACCAACCAATGGGCACCATCGGGCCCTTCCATCCTGATAAAGTGGCTTGGTTACTAACCCACAAATGGGTGGGAGAAAGCATGGCGCCATTTTTCAGGCCCTCCCTAAAAAAAACCTACTGCTCCATGTTTCACGATGTGATGGGCGGCGTAACAGAAATCGAAAATTACAATGGCTATCTCTCCCGGCTTGCCAAAACCTCCAAATCACCCAGCCCTTTGAACGACTTGGCACTCAAAGTCATCACCCAGATGGCTTCCGAGCGAAGTACAGGCAATGCCTACTGGCTTAATGCAATTCTTGATGCCTTCTAACTTCCAAATCGCCCTTTTAAAACAAATCCATCTCGACTTGGCAGCACGATTTCATTTATTCTTCCTACTTATTGCATTATTTTGCTAGGGAGAATTTTAATCATGTCAACCGATTCCACAGTCAAAGCCTCTGCCAAGGAAAAAATTAAAGGCTGGATAAAGATGGCCATCGGAACAGCAGGCGGCTTGCTTTCTGGGGCTGTCGTAATGTATGTCACCCCCTTGGTTGACAAAGTGGTTAGGCCATCGAAACCCTTGGCTAATTTTTCTCATGAAAAAGATGGGCTCAAGATTCGGTTTCAGAATCTATCTTCAGGGGGTCAAGGGTGGTGGGAGTTTGGCGATGGCACTCCTTTAGAGCCTGTTTCTCCTGAGCGCGAATTTGTTAATCATGTTTACACCAGGCCTGGGGAATACACGGTTAAAATGACTCTGCGAAATGTTCTTGGTGAAGAAAACGAAAGGCAGGTTGTCGTTCGCCTTGACCCGCCAACAACCCTTGAACCAACGAAGGTACTTAACTTGGAAGCTGTTCCGGTTAGTGCTGGGTCTTATGCACCTGCAACTTTTAAAATCATGAGCAAAGTAAAAAACGCCCAGTTATGTGTTTGGGATTTGGGAGACGATCGCCCTCTCGAAGTTACCAATGCGCAAGGTAATGAAAAAATGGTTACTTTCCAAAAACCGGGCGGGTATGTCATCAAGCTTGCCGCTGTCAATGGCTTGGATCATGATCAAAAAACTGAAATTGTTAATGTAATGGAACCGCCTGAAGGTACCGTTACCGCACTTCTCACCATTTCAGATACTGGCATCAATGTCGAAAAAAGCAATCGAAATGGCACTTTTTCAACCACCTTTCTTCCTGAACATAGTGACCCGATTTTCCATTTCGAAAGGCAACTGGCTGCAAGGCCTAATTTCACATTCGGCGATGTTCGCTTTCAAACCCCTTCCGGAGAAATCTTGCGAATGGGGCAAAGAACCCAAATGATTCTCGACCCAGCCGTTTTCAAACTTCAGTCTGTTAGAAATCTCTTACTGACAATTTCAGCAGACCGTAAAATCTTGCGGCTTACCGGGGAACTTGTTCGAAGTGAAGATGCCTCGTTAGGTAAAGCCCCACTTCCAACCATGACTTTGCCTGTTGAATTAGTGGAAGAAAGAAGAACCCCCGCTAGCAGGTCTGGCGTTCCTGTTGCAACAACCGTTGCAATTCCAAGTAATGGCCAATCCAGTGTTGCAAGCCTAATTTTGCCCTCACTTCCACAAGATTGGGTGGAAGTACAAAGAAAAATAAGGCTCGAACTACGCGATGAAACCTCAACCCTTTGGCAGGAAAGCAAAATCCCATCCAATGGCTTATTAACATTCCAGAATAAAAGATTTCTTATTTCTGCAACGAAAAGTGCAGAGCAAATACGAATCGATCTGGTAGAAAATCAACCCGAAACAAAGCCCACTCCGAACAACTAGCTCGATACTTTTTGCCCAATACTACAACCAAATCGCCTCTTCTTTCCTATAGTGAAACATAGGCAGAAGAGGGTTGTAGTTTATGACTGAGAATAACTTTGCGCTTTTTCCCAATTCCTTGAAAAAACAGGGGGACGACTCCCTGTTGATCGATTGGAATGATGGCCATCAAGGCATCTTGGGCTGGAAACATCTCAGGGGAAATTGCCCCTGTGCAACTTGCAGGGATGAACGGGATAAACCTGCCAACCCTTTCCATATTCTTAAACCTTCTGAATTGGTGCAACCTGCCCCTACATCGCTGGTTCCGGTAGGCCATTATGCCTATCGAATAGTTTGGAACGATGGGCACGATTCTGGAATATATACCTTGGAAAGTTTGCGCGCCCTGTGCCAGTGCCAAGAATGCATAGCAAAGAAAACCACTACCTAGAAATTTACCATAAGGAAATCAGTCATGCAGCCACAAGCAACAATGCCAAAGTTAAGCCTGCCTAATATTCGGACCATCATTGCAGTAGCAAGCGGAAAAGGTGGGGTTGGAAAATCAACCGTTTCTGCGAACTTGGCTTTAGCACTTGCTGCTAGCGGTAATAAAGTTGGGTTGATGGATGCAGATATTTATGGCCCAAGCATGCCGACCATGATGGGAATCAATGGCGTAATCGATCAATCAACGACCCCCCTTCCCCTAGAAAAGTATGGCCTAAAAATTATGTCCATGGGATTTTTGGTCCCGCCAACTCAAGCTGTTATCTGGCGTGGCCCCATGGTCCACAGAGCACTCACCCAATTTCTTTCAGACCTTGATTGGGGCGTACTTGATTACCTCGTAATTGATTTACCACCAGGCACAGGCGATGCCCAACTTACCTTGACTCAAACTGTTCCACTGAATGGCTCGGTTATTGTTACTACCCCTCAGGAAGTCAGTATGATTGATGCCCGAAAAGGCATCGAAATGTTTAAGCAGGTTCGAGTTCCAATCCTAGGCATCATCGAAAACATGAGCTACTTTATTGGAGATGATGGCAAAAGGTACGAAATCTTCCGACATGGTGGCGGTGCCAAACTTGCTCAAGAATATAATGTACCTTTTCTGGGTGAAATACCGATCGATCCCAAAGTTGCAGAATCTGGCGATGAAGGGTTGCCCATCGTTCTAAAGCATCCTGAAAGCCTTGTAAGCAAAGCGTATATGGCCTTGGCTAAATCCGTGGTTAGTGAATTAGGCACCATGGTTGCGCCTAAAGAATTGCCAAAACTCGAGCTATAAAAAAGATAAAACCCGCATACCGAGGGGGATCGATATGCGGGTTAATTTCCCATGACTAAATTGGGGTAGTGTAGAAGGCTAATTGGGGGGTGCCATCCACACTTCATGGGTCTCCGCCGGGGGGCGGCTTGCTCTGCTACTTTGCCCAACAAATGTTCCAGATCTGTAGGGCCACTCTTCTCTATCCCGGCCCCTTTGACAATCTGTTCCATTGCTTCAAGGCCGCTGATATAAGTAAAGCAACAGGCGTGCCAATAACTAATATTATTTCAAAGCAAGTTAAAAAGCCTTTAATACAAGGCCTTTTGATCAACGCCATGTTTTTTGTAGAATCATCAGTATTGAAGAATTATGGTAGTTTCTACAATGTGTGACCTTTTGTTTGGTAAAAATTTCAATCATCGAGCAGGGATTACAAAACATCATGAGCACCTCTCCTTCCCAACTTCGCCATTTGCTTTCAAAACCTGGGATCATCCGTAGTTTAGGTGCCCACGATGTTTTCACAGCCCTTCTTGTTCAGCAAGCCGGCCTTGAAACTGTTTTCCTTGGCGGCTTTGGTACCTCTGCAAGCTTACTTGGCCTTCCAGATGTTGGCTTAATTACTCTCACCGAAATGGCAGATGCTGTAAGACGCATGGCTTCTAGGCTTCACATACCCGTGGTTGCGGATGGGGATACCGGGCATGGCGATATTCATAATGTTCAGCGCACTGTTCGCGAGTTTGAAAATGCAGGCGCTGCTGGCATTCTTCTTGAAGATCAGGCAAACCCTAAGAGGTGCGGCCATTTTTCCGGCAAGCAAATAGTTTCTACGAAAGAATGGCTCGATCGCCTGAAAGCAGGGCTCGACGCTAGAAAAAATCCTGATTTCATCATCATCGCACGAACAGATTCCCGGGCTATCGATGGGGTTCATGCTGCAATCGATCGTGCCAATCAGGCCAAAGATTTGGGAGTCGATGTCTGCTTTGTTGAAGCCCCACAATCAATCGAAGAACTTCAACTTATAGCCAATGAAGTCAAACTCCCCCTACTCGCCAACATGTTAACAGGCGGAGCTACCCCCATCCTTTCTGCCAATGAACTTGAAACCATGGGCTACAAAATTGTAGTCTGCCCGATTGAAAGCCTTATGGTTACCGCTGCAGCCATGAAGCAACTGCTTAAGGTGTACATGGAACATGGCAGAGTCGACCGCCCAGATGCGGGCGCCATGTTTAACTTTACAGAGCTTAAAGAAACCCTTGGGCTCGAATCTATCTCCGCTTTGAAACAGCGCATTGAAAGCAAATAACTGCGGGAAGCTTATTCAACAATCAAAACTCTTAAATCCATCACATTGGTTCCGGTTGGGCCGGGTTGAAAAAGTGATCCAGCAGTTTTGAAATAATGATAAGCATCATGGCGGGCGAGAAAATCGGAAGCGTTCATTGTGCCAGACTGCTTTAGAGTGTTAGAATCTGCAAATGCCCCTGCGGCATCGGTTGGGCCATCTTCGCCATCAGTCCCGGCTGCAAGAAAAGTGATTCTCTCCAAATTATGATCTTTAAGCGCACAAAGGAAAGCGAGCGCCATCTCTTGGTTTCTACCCCCTTTACCGGGGTTTTGGCCTAAATTTACCGTTGTCTCGCCACCCGATAAAATACATACAGGGGCCTGACAAGGCTGATCATACTTAAGAATAGATCGGGCGATCGAGGCGTGAATCGATGCCAACCCAGCGGTATCGCCTTCCATACAAGACCCGAGATTAATTACCTGATAACCAAGCTGCCTAGCTTGGTTGGCAGCAGCATCGAGTGCTAGGGCATTATTCCCGAGAACTTTATTTCGAATACTTGCAGGCAAATCTTTGGGAGTATCTGAAATCTTCCCTGCTATTCCCGATTGCAAATGCTGGAGAATAGAAGCAGGGGTTTTATCTAATAGAAGATGTTTTTCCAAAATGCTAAAAGCATCTTTAAAAGTCGTGGGGTCATTTACCGTGGGGCCAGAACCTATTACATCCAGCTTATCTTCAATAACATCGGACAAAATCAAAGTAACAATTTTTCCTTTTCCTTGAGTAGCTTCAAGGAAGGCCTGAGCAAGTCTGCCACCTTTAATTTGGGAAAGGTGCTTTCGAACGCAGTTTAATTCATTGATAGAGGCGGAAGTTCCCGAAAGAAGCGAGGTAACTTTTTGTTTGTCTTCAAGAGAAACCCCAGAACAGGGTAAGGGCATCAACGCTGAGCCCCCTCCAGAAATCAAAGCCAGGAGCAAATCACCTTCTTTTGCTTCTTGGGCAAGCTGGATCATTGATTTAGAACCTTCAACTGCTTTAGCAGTAGGTTGATTCATTCCCGCTGGCCTAGCTAAATTAAGCTTAATTTTTTCTAATTTTGGGTAATTTGCTTCGGGAACATTCAAAATCCCAACTGTTTTAGATAAAAACGGCTTTATTTCTTGTTCAAGGCCAAGTGCCATGGCTGCAGTGGCTTTACCACCGCCCACGACCAAAATACTTGCAGCCTCGCTTAAAACGGACTGAAATGAAGCATCGGACTGAACAAAATGAGCCACCAAATCCCTTGGGTCAACAGCCTTAACCCCTTTACTCCAAATAACTTCCAGCTTTTTTCTCGACTGAGTTGATGGCTTCATTATAACTCCAATAGCCTAATTAGCAGGAGAGACCTATTTTAACACTTATCTGCAATTGTTTATCGAATATTCAAAGCAAACTTTAAAAGAATGAAATATTCACAATTATTTTGGAACCTTATCACGAATAAGCCGACTAACTTAATGTGATAGATTAATTTCCCGAATAATTGTAAAAGATTCTGATAATTTGTTGACAATGTCTCAATAAGATCAGAAACTTAGGATAGCTAAAGGCTTAGAGTTTAAAACTCGTATTTTAGGAGATAACTATGGATCGTCGTCATTTTATGCAACACGTTGCAGGTGCATCAGCAGTAATGCTTCCAAGCACCGGTTTCATGCAAAATCTGCGTGCAGCAGAAACCAACCTTAAGAAGGCTAATAAAAGCTTAATCATATTCTGGATGGGCGGCGGCCCTAGCCATATGGATCTTTGGGACCTCAAGCCAGGCGCTCAAACCGGTGGCGAATTCAAAACTATCAAAACCTCTGCTTCAGGCGTGGAAATCAGCGAAGTACTTCCTACTATCGCTTCCCAGTTCAAACACCTTGTTGCTGTTCGCTCCCTTGTTACCAACGAAGGTAGCCACGAACGAGGCACCGTGTTGATGAACACTGGCCGTATGCCCAGCCCTGTAGTTCAGTACCCTGCATTGGGTGCACAGGCATCCTCGCTTCTGACCCCTAAAGATCTTCCTTTGCCTGGGTTCATCGGCGTAGGCGGAACAGCTCAGCGAATTGGACCCGGTTTCTTGGGCATGATGAATGCTCCTTTCACCGTCCAGAATGCTGGTCAGCCTCCTGAAAATATCAAGGCTCCTGCTTCCCTTGGCAGTGAAACCGAAACCATGGAAAGGCTTCGCAGACGCCAACGCTTGTTCTATTCTGTTGAAGATACTTTTGCAGAAAACAGCTTCCCACACATGCGGAAGCCTGAAGATCGTGAAGCTGCAGGCAGTGCTGCTCAAGCTCACACTTCAATCTACAAAAAGGCTTTCGACCTTACTGTTTCTCCTTTGCGAACCGTGTTCGAAGTTTCAACCGAACCCGCAAGCGTAATCGAAGCATACGGCGGTCGTACCAACAACTTCGGTATGGGTTGCCTTCTTGCCAGGAAATTGGTCGAGAAGAATGTAACCTGCGTCGAAATCGATTTGGGCGGCTGGGATAACCACGCCAACATCTTCAACACCATCCGAACCGGAAACGGCCCCCGCCTTGATAAGGGCATGGGCAACTTGGTTAAGGAACTTGTTGAAAGAGATAAGTGGAAAGACACCGTGGTTATGTGGATGGGCGACTTTGGTCGTACCCCCAAGATTAACCAAAATGGTGGTCGTGATCACTGGGCACGATGCTGGTCCATTGTTATCGGTGGTGGCGCCATCAAGGGTGGCCAAGCTTATGGCTCAACCGGCTCCGATGGTATGGATATCAAAGACAAGCCTTGCACCATTGGCGATATCTTCGCAACTGTTTACAAGGGCCTTGGACTTGATCCAACTTCCCAAGTTCGCGATAACCTTGGCCGACCTATGGCCATTGCTGATGGCAAGCCTCTCGAAGGCGTTGTTTAATCGCAAATCTTTTAATATCAAAAAGAAGAGTCCAGTTTTACTGGGCTCTTCTTTTATTTGATACATACAATTATTCTCTTCTATTTGCCCTGCCTTTGTGTAAAATAATTTAAGTCTGATAGATTTCAGAACGCAAACGACTATGGCCAAGGATTGCTATTACAATGTCGTCCATAAAGAACAAACTCATTCAGAGTATTGCTAGCTTATTCTTCAAGCTTAAAGGCATCTACCAATTAGATCATGAAAAAGCCCGCTGCTTTTGGAAATCTGAATTCCAAGGCTCGCTTTTAAAACTCATAAAAAACAACAAAGCAAAACCCTTTGGAAAACTCAACGACTTCAGCAGGCTTAAAAACCCAACTGATTTCCAAAGGCTTGTCCCAATGGACAACCAAACGATTTCTGAACCTACAAGCAACAAACAAGCAATTGAAAATAGCCCTGCCCGTACCCGGGGTATAACACGAGTATTTGAATTGATCGCTGGTTGGCACACTTGGCCCATCTTTAACTCTGATTGGTTAATCGCTTCCAACCTTTACAACCATTCAATCTCTTGGGCACATTTGCCTTCTTGGCTGAAACGTTTATCTGCATCGCCTTCCGAATACTTCACCCCGAATTGGAGTGGTATTTTTGCGTCCGCAGATTGTCTCATTTCAGGTTCCTTGGATTCTTTATTGAAACAGAGGGCAGAATCATTCCCTAAAAAGCCTGCCATTATTCTTGGGGAATTTACAGGCACGGAAATATCATCCATCCAAATCGCAAGTTCAAAAATACCTAGCCATTTTACTTTTCTACCCATTTGGCGCGAAGCTATCGGGCTTATTGCAATTCTTGACCCCAAAAACAACCGCATGCGATTTCTAGCAAATGGCGGGTTCTACCCCGAACTATTAATACTCGAAAAGAACAAGAATCTAAAACGAGTATCCCTTGCAGAAGTTGAAAAAGGCATGAAGGGAGAAATAATTTTAAGCGCATCTGGCCAAGTTTGGGCA
>DBCB01000169.1 GCA_002303765.1 Planctomycetaceae bacterium UBA969 | reverse complement strand
AACACACATGTTGGTATGAACACCCAAAAGAACAACATTCTTGATGCCTTTTTGTTCAAGGATGTTCCAAACTTCATCGCCCTTATCGCTGATGAAATCTTTATTAGTATCTATTTCGATGAGGGAAGATTGAGCCTTCCAGGGCATGCCGGGATTACGGCCAAGGCCTTTCAATTTTAACGCCCAAGCCTTATGTTCTTCTGGATCATCATCTTCGCCACCATCGGATTGATCTATTGGGTAAAAGGCTTTTTCTTCTGCAGGGATTCGCGAACACCAAGATTCAATACTAAGAGGAAGGTTTACCGCTTTGGGGGAATTAATCGCACGCAATCTTGCGGGGTTATCTTTATAAGTATCCATGCAATCGCTTGGAGAATGAATGATCAACGAACCTTGGCTACGAGCTGTTTGTAACACCTTGTTAAGCGTTGGTGCAAATTCTTCCAACCTGCGGACTGCATTGATGCTGTGATGATAATCCCAAACATCACAAACGATGAACGCGGTTTCATTAACTTTCCAGGATTGCTTTTCGATGGTGCGTTGAAGCGTTTGATTTTTATCGGTTTGCTGTCTTAGAGAAAGCGAGAAATCTGCAGCTTGCAAGCTTCCTGCAAGGGTGAGTGAAAGCATAAGAACCGTTGGGAGATATTCGTGATTTAGCATTGCACTATTCCTAAATGGCCAAGGTGAGAGATAGAATCAGTTTAATTGATCCTATTGCAGGGGCAATCAAGAAGCTGCTTCTTTTTGAATCGTTTCTAATATTGGCATCACCTTCAACTCTGTGCACTGGAGTTACGCTTATTGTAAAATTTAAATAAACTGTTAAGATTTAAACAATGAATCCACTTAAGATTTTAAAGGTAAGCTAATGATACTCACCGCAGTTATTGTTCCAGCACCCGAAGGTGGGTTTACTGCTTCGAACCCCGAAACCGGGACAACCACCCAAGGCGAGTCTATGGAAGAGGCTTTGGCAAATTTAAGAGAAGCTACTTTGCTTTATCTTGAAGAATTTCCAATCCCTTTTAATAGTCAAGCAATCATCACCACTTTTGATATACCCGTGAATGCCTAAATTACCTTTGGTTTCTGGGGCAGAAGTAATTCGGACACTGGAACGTCTTGGTTTTATTGTACTTCGCCAAAAAGGTAGCCATATTATTTTAAGGCGGGGGCCAACGGGATGTGTCGTTCCAAATCATCGTGAAATCAAGACGGGAACACTTAGCGGAATCTTGAAACAAGCTAGCGTTAGTGCCGAAGAATTTATTGAAACACTTCCTAAATAATAAACACCTTAAAACAATAAAGAAGCTGCTTCTTTTTCATTAATCAGCATTAGTGTTGAACCAACGTTTTCCCAAAAGTCTGGCTTCCATGGTCGCAGGTACATCTGGATAAGTTTTTTCAATTTGCCGTGTGCAAATGAAAAAGGATGCCCATGATTAACATGAGCATCCTAGAATTGGTTGAACTTTAAACCAAAAGTTTATTTCTTAGCGGGGGCTACAGGCTCTCGGCTATAACCTTCCCACATAGGATCATTGCTGACCTTCCAGACTTTGCCATTATGCATGAACAGTTTCTGGGTTTCTTCCTTATTGAAAGGTCGAGCCCCGATCCTGCCAAACACAGAAAGCTGATTACCACTCTCATCAACCGCCCTATCGCGATCCATGCCCTTGCTGACGCAAAGAGCGTGCCCACCTAGGGGTAGCTTGAAGGTTGCGATAAGTTCTGGAGTAGGTTTCGGACTGAACCCACCACTGCCTGGCGAATCAGGCGTGGTAAGCTGCAAGATGCGCATGCCGTTTTTACCATCAGCGACATAAGCGAATTCGCTGGTGTAAGTGATACCAAGTTTAACATCATGGGCATCATTGATTTCGCCATTGGCATTAAATACTTGATCGACCTTAGGTTTCTCAGGGTTCTGGATATCAAGGATAACCAAGCCAAGTTTGCCTGCTGCGAGGTAAGCATAAGTTCGGGCAAGGTAAATACTATGCACATCAGGAATGTTAATTTGACTGATGGGTTTAGGCTTGGCAAGATCTGTAACATCCAGAACTTTAACGCCTTCTTCATCAGCAACAAATGCGTAGCGGAACTGAACCGCAACAGCTTTGGGCTTCTTAAGCCATTTGTTATCAATCACGCTGGTGATTACTGGTTTAGTAGAATCTTCGCATGAAATAACAACCAGGCCTTTATCACAAGTGACATAAACATAATTGCCCACAGTGATGACATGGCTTGCACCCGCAAGAATGTTATCTGGGTTGAATGTCCAAGCCCGTTTTATAAAGTTGTTAAGCGGATCTCCATCAAGCAGAGTACCAGCGCCCACTGCGACCAAACCTTCATACCTGTCGGTAAAGAAGATAAGGCCATAGATGCCTGCAACGCGGGGCTCATCATTTTCAGGGAAGTGCTTGCGTGTAGGATCTGGTGCAATGGTTGAAGGTGCAGCAACACAAGTTGCGTACTTACTACGAATGAAAAACTTCTGACCCAGCGGGGAAACAGGAGCAGTGGACATGCGCTCGGAGAAACCCTTGTGATCGATGAAAGCAATATCGAAGATACGGAAACCAGCTTCGCCACATGCAGCATAAAGATATTCCCCACGATGCTGAACGCTTTGGATCTCTGACTTCATGAATGGATGAAGCAGGGGATCACTAATATCGCGGCCTACATGTTCGTGGGCTCGTTTAAGCATGCTCTTATTCTTGCCCACATGTTCCTTAAAGAAATCTGGGTAGGCAAGCCTATGCAGATAACTGCCAATCACCGCCTGTGGTTCATCTCGTTCGGTGGAAACAATGCTCCATAATCCGTGCGAGCCCGCGCCAACCCATGCATAACGCCCGATGAAGTTCAGGTAATTAGTACCCTGCATCGAAAGTTGGGTGATCAACGCATTATTATTATCATCCTTGGAAAGATGACAATCCGCGCATTGCTTGGTGGCTTTACCGCTAAAGGTGTGTGGCACATTGGTACTGAATGCAATACCACTTAAACCCTCTGCGGAATGGGTCTGCTGTTGTTGATAAATAACCTCACGATTCTGATTGTAGCTGGTCACATGGATGGCACAAGAAGATCGGGAAGGATTAACTTTGTTCTCGGTAACAGAACCATCGCGTGCCAACATGAAAACATCATCGCGAAGCGTCTGCCAGTTGTAGGAACTATAATTTCTGGTGACATCGCCCTCGGCATGAAGCTGAGGCATCTTGCTATTTGCCTTCTGAGGGATATGGCAACCATAGCAACTTGGATTCCAAGAAGAATGGCACGATATACAAGACATATTTTTATTGGAGTGGGCGCAACCCGAATCATCATGGGCATCTACACCCTTCACATTACCCCAAACAATTTTATCACCTTCGTAACGAACCGTTTTTGCAATAGCAGACTTGGCGTTGAAGTGTTCGCTTTGTGGGTTGATGGTATCTTTGGTCTGAACAATTTCCCAGATAAGATCTTTTTCAACCATGCTTCGCTGATAAAGCTTTTCGCCTCTTCGTTCAAACCTTGGTTTACCTGAAGGTGTTCGCAAGGAAGTAAGGTCTCTACCATAAAGCGGGTTTTTCGTATCTTCGGGCTTCACATCAGGGTTGGAAGTGTAAGAAGCGGGACCCGAGGTTCGAAGCTTTGCAATGTCGGTAGATGAACCATGACAGTCAATGCAAGCGATTTCAATTGCGCCACGCACTTCCATCTGGAGCCTACCGTTGCCATGCATATCTTGAATGAAATGGCAATCGACGCAATGCATGCCTTTTTCGACATGGATATCGACAAGGTGCATGGGGATGCCCGCTCGTTCATGGGCTTCAAAGTTTTTCACTTCAGCGGGACTGATCGGTTTTTTAGCAGGGTCCGTATGTTCCTTGAAACGGCTGTGCAGTTCTTTGACAATGTCGACGCCTTTTTTCATATTGGCAGAAGAAAGATCTTTAACTGGGTCGCCATTATAATCAAGAATGTTACCTTTTTGATCTCTACGGAAAACAGCCCTGAAGACCCAACCATGACTATGGAAGTCGCCAAACTGGCTATGTTTAGTTTCGGTGTTGAGGTCGGTCACATTGTTAAGGAAATCAGGATCTGACCAGTTGCCTCTTGCAGAAGCTTCCTCGGGGTTGGCCATTTGCGCACGAATGAACTCTTCGCTGCTGGGGTACCGTTGTTTTTTTGGATACATCAACTCTGCATCTGATTCCAAATCCCACCACATATAACCGATGAAACTATTCATAACCGTAGTACCAGGATGCACATGACAAGTCATGCACTGGCTGGTTGGTATGGAATTACCCTTGGCAAAACGATGTTGAATGGGGTGACCGGATTCATTCTTTGGAATGGTCGGGTCAGGTTTGATATCATCAAATTCTTTATCGGTTGCTAGGCCCTTGTTCCCAAATTTGGCATATGGGCCAGAGTGAATGGAGGATCGATCATTGGCATAAATCACATGGCAACCGGTACAACCACTGTTGCGGTAATCACCAGCTTGTTCGTTGGTGCCCGAGAAATTAAGTGTCGGATCAAAGAGGCGGGTTTTTGTAAGGCTCACGAAAACAGGGTCGGTACGATTTTCCGTACCCAGACCACGATTACTTAAACGGGAAAGAAATGGCCTACCTGTATCTTCAAAAATATTTGGAAGCCCAACTTCGGTTCGGACTTTGCCCCCTCTTTCGAATATACGAAGAATATTTCCTGGCTGCGCCATTTCAAATCTTGGCAGCGGATCAAGGTACGGAATTACCCCACGGGTTTTTTCGAAGTCGGTAGGTGGCGGGTTGGATTGAATGCGCAATGGTGTGCCGTTCATGCTGTAAAGCTCGCCATGACGGGGCACTTTGTAAGGAATCGAACCGTTATTATAAAGTGCAGCGCCCCAAAGCATGCAACCATGGCTCATCATGCTTTTTCTAACTTGGGTGACAATATTTGAATGGCAGTTCACGGTACCACAACTGATATGGCTGATACGGGAATCACCTGGGTTCACAAAGCGGATGTAATCTGGGGATTCTTGATTTAGAAGGGTATAACTGCGAACAGGGTTGGCAGAGTTACGCCATGCACCGGGTTTTTTAGCAGGTGGGGCCGCAGGGCAACTGCGAGGAGTGTTGGCGGGCCTTTCGGGGTAGCCTGGGCCATCCACATTCCGGGTAAAATTCGGGTTCCCACCATGGCAATCTGTACAACCAATTCTCACTGTTGTCTTACAATGCGGATCCTTGGAATTTTCATGACAAGAAATACAATTTGCAGACTTTGCTTTGATTTCTTCATCAGATTGCTTATTAAGATCTAACCCTTCCAATTCAGGAGGCAAAGGAAAAGGCACATTGGAAGGTGCAACAATAGCAACGGTAGGTGGAGCAGCTGATAGGGGCATCGAGCTTTTAAATAAGCCGCCAAAACCGTAAAATACTCCCAGCGAAAGAGCCAGAAACACTAGACTGTTGATCAATTTTTCACGAGAAACATTCAAAAGCATGGCCATTGCGCCTCCTGCACTTAAGCCACGAAAAAACCCATACGCTAGATTGCGCATGGGTATAAATTAAGCTTTTTAACTAATTTAGGTCAAGAGAGGTAAAGTTATAAAACTCCCACTAACACACACAACTAGTAGGTTAAGGTAAGTTGGGCAAACCCGGCTACTAGGGGATCCACTGTTCCGAACGGATTATTATACAAAGCCTTAAAGGCTGAACCTGGAACTAAGGTCGAAACACCCACCGTCATAATTGCATTGTTGTTAAGAAAGGGCCTGTATTCAAAACCCGAGCTTAAATCAGTGCCAAGGAAATTATTGATGCCTCCGGCAAAAACATATTGCTCGATCACAGCACTACTTTCCAACCACAAGAAATTACAGTTATTGATCATTTTCAATTTCGGATTGATATCTAAATCAAATCCCAAATTATAAAGAAGCAAACCAGGGTTCACAAAATTCGCCTGACCCTGAATTCTACTGCTGCGTAGATCGGGAACAAGACTTCCCCCATTAGTTAGATTCACTCCAAATAACTTAACCGATTGCCTTTGCCAGTAACTAAAAGGCCCGCCTGCAAAATTACTATTTTCAAAGATGGTATCAAAACCAGAAGCATGACTGTTGGTTATATCCCGATCGCCTGAAGACCAGAAGAAAGAAGTACGAAACCTTGCATAATCTCGGTCATAGGAAAGTTCACAAGCGGCCATCGCTGCGCGAATATCTTGCGCTTGCCCTGCAAGAGGATTATAAGCATCATAACCCATCACATAGTACATCTGATGCGACACATTAAAACGCTCGATATGGCCATCTCCGGCCCAACCAAAGTATACCGCATCAACATTATGGGGTGTAAAAACACCCACGGGATCTGGTCGGATAAGAAAACTGTTTCGATCAAAAAGAAAATCTGCTGAATCGTGATAATAATTGGTGCTAACCTGAGCAGTATAACCTGGCCAGATAAAATCTTGCCTATAGTAGTTAGCAAAAATGAGGTTAGTCCCACGATCTCGGAAAGTATTTAAACCGCTATTAGTATCTTTTTCTGCTTGGCGGAAATAAGCTATATTAAATTGATCGCGGTTGTCGTTTCGTGTGCCGAATATACGAACTGCCCGGTTGATATCATTGAATAAAAACCCACGGAAGTCTGCATTAAATGGCTGAGAACCAACTCTTGCAGACATGAAGTCATAATAGGCGCTAAGATCCACCAACTTGGCTTCTGCAAAATATTCTTCAATGGCAAGGTAATCCCGATCACGCTGCGTTCTTTTCAAAACATTTGGATTCACCACCGCAAGTTCATTCACATTCAAGGTGTTTACATTTAAAATGGGATTTATTTTCAAGCGCCAATCCACAGGCTTATATGCAGCATCTCCATGAAACAAATCAAAACATAAAGACATAAATGTCAAGTTTGCAAGTTGATTGGGATTACCAAAGAACTGTTCTTGAAAAGGCCTAGCAGTACTTTCAAACGGTGTTGTCCCAATCGGACTTTGAATCGCCTGCGTGATCTGCGTCACCGAACCTGTAAAGTTGAAAAATGTATGCTGGCCATAAATTGGATAGTCACCCTTAAGAACATTTTGGTTGTAAGGATCCCACCAATGGCCAAGTTGGAAAGGGTAGTCCATTACTGGGGGATGGCCCAAACCATATCGGTCCAATGCGGGGAAGCCCATGCGCCAGCGGTCAGGCACAGGAACATAATCGTTATCGCCAACAATATCTGAGAGTACGGAGGATTTACCTGTGAAGCCCAATGGGGGAAGCACAGGGGTGGAAACTATTTCTTCAATGCTAGGCGGTTTTTCCAATGAAGGAGGAGTAACCAACGGGCGTTCAATAGGCTTGGAGCTGTCGGCAGGCCTAGGTGCTTCAAAGGGTTTGTCTGCAGATTTAAAATCAGGTGTGGGTAGAAAATTAGGTAATTGATTGGGAATTGCTTCCTTCGCAACTTTACTTTTCTCTGCTTGACTAACAACCAATGGCTCATTCATCACAGGTTCCTGTGATAAAATAATACCCGGTGTCCAACCAGCTCCGCATAGTGCCAGAGCCCACAGGATGCTTCGCAACCTCATGGGAATTCCCTCTAAAAAGTAATGTCGGAGGAATCTTACTTGTTAATAATCACAAGAAATATTATTTCCTCGAAAGCCTACAAAATGTTTATCGGTAATAGAAATGTTAAGCTTGATAAAGATTGACAATTTTATCAGTAATTTGTGTTATTGGGGTTGTAATCATTATTCAGCTGGCAATTTAAGCCTCAAATAGCTACAGAATTGAGCTCATTTCCTAAAACTTTATATTTTTCTCAAATATTTCCAAAATTGACTCAAAGACTTTACCGATTATGTCGATTCTTCCATTAAGGAATAGCTCCCTCATCGGTAGTAAACAGTTATTTGGAGCATTCTTATTGGAGAATCATAAGAGATGAATATTTTTAGCTCGCTATTTAAAAATCCCAAAAAGAACATTAATAAAGGCTTCGCCCTGCCTCGAATGGAGACTTTGGAAGATCGATCTGTGCCAGCTACTGCTGTATTAGATTCAGGCATTCTTTCTGTAATTGGAACGAATGCACCTGATCGCATTACAATAAACCTTGATTCAATCACTAATCAAATAGTAGTAATCAATGGCAATCAGGAAACAGGCCGTTTTAATTCTGTTGATGTCAACTCCATCTATCTATTTGGTGGCGCAGGAAATGATTCACTGCAAATTTCTTCCCAAATTATTCAACCCGCTGTTATTGATGGTGGTTCGGGTAATGACCGAGTGTTTGGAGGCGGTGGCGGTTCGACGATCACCGGGGGCATAGGCGCCAACCGCATGGCTGGTGGTACTGGAAATGACAATATAGTTGGACAGGGAGATTTCGATATCATCGGTAGCCCTTCGGGAGTGGATTTATTCACTGGCGGGCCTGGGATGAATCGTTTTTTTGGTTATGCTCTTAATTCTGATGGCGGTGCCCAAGCTACCATTACCAATCTTTCTACTAATGATCTTAGTTATCTTCTTCCCCAGGCACCTCCGGATCTTTCTTCCACATTAAACCTGCAACCCAGCCCGGATGTAACCTTACTCAGTACCGATGTAACAATACTTTTGCAACGGGCTGCTGCTGCAACTAAAAGTGAAGATGGCATCATCGCAATTGTAGACAGGCAAGGTAGAATTTTGGGTGTTCAAGTTGAAGGCGGTGTCAACTCGAAGATGAACCCAAACAGCCCAGATTTTGATCCAAACCTTTTCGTTTTTGCTGTCGATGGTGCAGTAGCTCTAGCAAGAACAGGTGGTATGTTTGGTAATAACCAAGCACCTTTAACATCACGCACCATTGGATACATCAGCCAAACAACCGTTACTGAAAGAGAAGTCAATTCCTACCCAAGTATCACGGATGAAAGTTCAATTCTTCGTGGCCCAGGTTATGTAGCTGCAGTAGGCATTGGTAACCATTTCCCACCACAACCATCAACGAATGGCGGGCCCAACGGTATTGCCTTCACACCACAGGTTGATCTTTTTGGTATCGAACAAACCAACAGGGATGGAACCTATAATCCGGGCCTTGATCGCATCAAGGGAACTGCGGATGATGTTTTTGTTCCCTTCCGCTTTAATATCGATCCAACCTATATTCCTGCAGATATTTTAAGCACCTTCTACACTGCACCAGATTCCTACGGATATATGTCGGGCTATGCACCCAATGCCCAAAGTCGCGGTATTGCAACCCTGCCTGGTGGTATTCCAATTGTTAAAGATAATGTAATTGTTGGCGGTATTGGTGTCTTCTACCCTGGTGCAACCGGTTTTGCGACCGAAGAAAATTCAATTCTCTCATCAACCTATGATCCAACTAAACTTGATAGGTCAATGGAAGCTGAATATTGCGCCTTTGTAGCAACGGGCGGTTTCCCATCCGGTGGGGCAGCACAAAATCAACTAGTCGGTGGTATTGCATTGCCAACGAGTGGCTCTTTTGGCTTAAATGCTGCATTAAGTACTACTAGGATCGATCTTGTAGGTATTACTCTTCCAATCTTTGGTATGCCTGGGCAAAATGGAACGACACAACTCCTGCAATTTGGCCAAGCTTTAGGAGAAGGTACAGCAACTAATAGTATCCTTGCCAACCTCCTTCCTAGGGACGGGATGACAAATTATGTTCAGTACACTGGTGCGCCCCCAAATCTTGTCCCAGTTGGCACTGCAACCTCACAAGCTTTTGCAGGTCTGTTTGCTCCTGAAGGATATTTAGTTACCCCTCACGATGGCGTGAATTTCACCGCTGCACAAGTAAATACGATCATCATGCAATCGGTAAATCAGGCGCTTCAAACCAGATCTGCAATTCGCCTACCTTTAAACCAGAACGCCAAGATGACCATTGCTGTAACCGATGTAACAGGTGAAGTTCTGGGCTTGTTCCGTATGCCAGATGGCACCACTTTCTCACTCGATGTTGCAGTTGGTAAAGCCCGCAACCTTCGTTATTACAACGATGCAACGCAGTTACAATCCATTGATCAGGTACCAGGCGTTCCCGCAGGTACTGCGTTCACCAATCGCACAATCAGGTATTTGTCATTACCAAGATTCCCCGAAGGTATTGATTTCCCTTCAGGACCGTTCTCACAAATTAATGATGGTGGGACCAATCTTAATACCGCTCAAACAGTTGGTGTTCCGCTGCCTGCTTCTGCCTTCCAAAGCGTGTTTGGGTTCTCGTCGTTCCATCCGGGAAGTAACTTTAGGCAGCCTGCAACAGCAACAACCCCGATTCAAAACCAAAACGGAGTTATCTACTTCCCCGGATCATCAGCGATTTATGTTGGTGGCCAACTTATATCAGGTTTTGGTATTAGCGGCGACGGTGTGGACCAAGATGATGTGGTCACCTTCGGTGGTCAGGCTGGTTACAATGCACCAGATTCACTTCGGGCAGACTTCCAGTTTGTCAGAGGGGTGCGCCTGCCTTACCAAAAGTTCAACCGTCAACCAATTCTTCCCCAAGCTTAACTCAGCTTTTAAAACAAGAAAGCCTTCTTTACTTAAGGGTAAAGAAGGCTTTTTTATTGCTATAATAATGAGAGTTATTACTTCTTGGTCATTACTTGGGATAAAGGATTGGGCAGGGTTCTCGCATCGTTTTCAAATTGCTCGATCTTTTCGATGCGTCTAGAATGCCGGCCTTTCTCGAAGGGTGTTTCCAACCATATTCTTACCATGCGCTCAATCAATTCCTCGCCCAACAAATCTGCGCTAAGGCATAAAACGTTAGCGTCGTTATGTCTCCTGCTCATTTCTGCAGTGATGCTATCATGGCAAGGAGCAGCGCGAACACCAGCAACTTTGTTTGCAGCGATGCACATTCCTATGCCGGTGCCACAAATTAGAATGCCACGGTGAGCTTGTTTTTTGCTGACCGAATTAGCTACATCAAAGGCAAAGTCAGGATAATCGACGCAATCTTCGTTCCCTGGCCCCATATCAAGAACTTCATGCCCCATCCCAGAAAGAAAATTAAGGATGCGTTGTTTCACGTTAAAACCACGATGGTCACTACCAATTGCGATTACCATGGTATGGTATCCTTGCTTTCCAAATAAATCTTGCTTAATCATTTTATCACCTTAGTGCACTAAGATAGTATCTTAAAAACTAAATGTCTGAGGTTTTCCTGTATTTCGGACAAACATTGACTGTAAACCTTTTCGTCTCCACCGAATGGGTCACTGATATCCGAACCTGAAAAGCTCAACATATGAACGGGTAGATGTTGGTCATGAAAACGATCTTGAAAAATATCCAAGTGGTTTTTCGTCATCACTAACACAGCATCTGAATGCTTAATTAAATCAACATCGACATATCTGCTCTGATGATCTTCCAAGCTAACCCCTAATTTCTGAACCACAATGGTTGCATTTGGGGAAGCCGCCATGCCATCATAAGCTGCCAATCCGCCCGAAAGAATTTCAAAACCTTTGTCGGGCAGTTCATGAATATGACATCCGAGTTTTTCTGCAAGAAGCTTTTTGAACACAATTTCCGCCATCGGGCTTCTGCAGGTATTCCCTGTACAAACGAAGACAATTTTCATTCTTCGCTCGATCTTTTCCACAGTAACTCCATAATTATCAGATAAGCTGCTTCATAATTTTAATAGTACTAAAGCCTAAAACTCATGAACTATTGTTCGTAACCAAGTATGAAATATTTCTTCTAACAAAGTAAGTCTAGGGCTGTCGCTCTATCAAACAATCACGATTGTTGATTCTTAACAGATACTTAACACAGATGGGGTAGTTTAAACCAACTAAGTACAATTATACCCCGATCCTTGGGGAAAGCCTCAGTTAATTAGAATAAAATGGCGGAGTTTTAGCAATAGGAGACTAAGGGGATTAGCCTAAACTACGGAAATTAGAGAGCTTCATCGATCCAACCGCCTCCCAAAACCCGATTTCCATCGTAAAAAACCACTGCCTGACCCGGAGTTACGGCACTTTGGCTCGTTTCAAATTCAACTTCTGCTGCTTCCTCACCCAAACGAATAACCTTGGCGGGCGCGGCTTTATGTCGATAGCGAATTTGAGCCTGGCAATTAATCTGCACATTCATCGGTATATTTGCCTGCCAATTAACCCCGGTTGATTTCAAACCCTTTGCCAGCAATCCTTCCATTTCGCCCACAACGACTTTATTTTCTTCTGCTACTATTTTAAGAACATACTTGCGCTGACCCGTCGCAAAACCCAACCCTTTTCGTTGACCAATTGTAAACCTCTCAATGCCATCATGCGTTGCCAGCGATTTCCCAGCCTCATCAACAATCATCCCAGGCCTGTTTAAATCGGGCATACGCTGCTTGATCATTTTGGCATGATCACCATCCGGTACGAAACAAATTTCAACACTATCGGGCTTATCCGCAACGCTAAGGTTGGCAGCAAATGCCAACTCACGCACTTGTTCTTTTTTCATATCCCCAAGCGGAAACATTATTTTTTCCAGTATCTTTCGTTTCAAACCATGCAGCACATATGATTGATCTTTATCAGGATCTACTGCTCTGTGCAGCTCTGCCCCATCGGTACCATGCACTATTTTTGCATAGTGCCCAGTCGCAATATGATCAACTCCTAGCATTTCCCCATAGGACCAGAGTTGTCCAAATTTGAGCCAGTTATTGCAAACAATACAAGGGTTTGGCGTACGCCCGGAAAGGTATTCATGGGCGAAATAATCCATGATCTTGCCAAATTCCGCTTCAAAATCGAGCGCATAAAAAGGGATGTCGAATTTATCTGCTACCCGACGAGCATCGCCCGCATCAAGTGCGCTGCAGCAGCCTTTTTTTCTTTCCGCACGAGCATCTTCGCTGCCGTGCACCCCTGTGCGCATGAATACCCCAATAACCTCATAGCCTTGATCTATAAGTAATTGAGCACAAACCGAGCTGTCAACTCCCCCCGACATGGCAAGGAGGACTTTGTTTCCCATGGCAACCTCGTAATTGGATAGACTTCAATGCTATGAATATCTTAGCAATCATTAAGTAAAGGGCATGATTTATCTTAAATTTAGATTGAATAAAGCCAGGCGGGGGCAAGGAATGAATGGGGATATCGGCCGGCTGTAACGAAATTTCCGGATTAGCAGTTTGCGTAAGAGGAAACCTGATTTCTTCATATAACAAATACTTCTGAAGCATCAAATAGAACCGTAAGCTTAACTATAGAGTACTATTAACAATACAAAAATGGTTTTGCGTCATTAATACAAGCCTTATGAAGGGTTAAAGCGATGCGGATCGCATTGGTATCATCGGAAGTAGTCGGATTTGCCAAGACTGGCGGTTTGGCTGATGTTGCGGGAGCACTACCCCCAGCACTAGAAAGCCTTGGCGAAGAGGTTATTGTTTTTCTACCGATGTACCATTGCATCCGAAAAACAGGAAATTTTGAAAGCACCAATGTACGATTTCAAATTCCACTTGGTCCTAAACTAGTTCCAGGCTCGCTTGCAAAATCAAAAATACCAGGCTCCAATGTCACTGTTTATCTGGTAGAAAATCCTGATCTATTCGAACGCGACAACCCCGCTTATGGCAGAGGCTTCTACCAATTTGCTGGCTCTGAAGGCACGAAAAAAGATTACCCGGATAATTCTGCCCGATTCTATTTCTTCAATCAGGCTGTACTTGCCTCTTTCCCCCAACTAGGTTTCTGGCCCGATGTAGTTCATTGGAACGATTGGCAATCAGGCATTGGTCCTGTACTACTACGAGAAAAGTACGACAAAAGCGAAGATCGAACCCTCGCAGAAAAATACCAAAAAGTGCGCAGCCTGATGACCATCCACAACATTGCCTACCAAGGCAATTTCTGGAAAGAAGATATGAACATGGCTCATCTTAATTGGAGTCTATTTAATCTTAATCAACTTGAGTTCCACGATACCCTCAGCTTCCTTAAAGCGGGAATTGTTTTTTCTGATCGCATCAGCACTGTCAGCCCAACTTATGCCCGCGAAATCCAAACCCCCTATTATGGGTATGGCTTGCAGGGTTTACTAACTGCTCTCGCAAGCAAATTAACCGGTATAGTCAATGGAATTGATTATAAAGTCTGGGACCCAGCAAATGACCCATTGATTCCAGGAAAATTTGACTCTCGCAACATTCAACCCGGAAAAGCGCTCTGCAAAAAAGCTCTCCAGCACGAACTCGGACTCGAAGTAAACCCTGCCATACCTATCGTCGGACTTGTAGCAAGGCTTGTTCAACAAAAAGGCATTGATCTTGTGATTGAAAGCGCTTGGCGCATGATGGATTTGGGAATTCAGTTTGTTGTATTGGGCGAAGGCGATTCTTATTACCAAAATGCATTAGTTCAATTGCAAGCCACTTACCCAGGCAAAGTCGCACTCAACTTCGCTTTCAGTGAATCCATGGCACACAAAATTGAAGCTGGATCGGATTGCTTCCTTATGCCCAGTCTTTATGAACCCTCGGGCCTCAACCAGCTTTACAGCATGCGCTATGGTACTCTGCCCATTGTACGCGCCACGGGCGGCCTTGCTGATACTGTCACCGATGCCAATGCTGATTCACTTGCAAACAACTCTGCAACAGGATTCAGTTTCAATGCCTACAGTTCCGCTGCCCTTTATGATTGCCTTTACAGGGCCGTTGATTGTTATCGAAATCATCCTCAGGATTGGGCGAAAATTCAACGCAATGCCATGACTCAAGATTGGTCCTGGAACCGCAGTGCCAAAAATTATCAACAACTTTATAGTACAATAATATCCAGTCAAGCTTAGTGTTTTTATTACTGAGGCATGATCCACCATGGCGGATGTTTCCTTAGCTTTTTTATGGCATCAACATCAACCTTATTATCCTGATGATTTAACAGGCGAAAACCCTATGCCATGGGTTCGTCTTCATGGAGTCAAAGATTATTACGGAATGCTTTTGCATCTCATGGAATTCCCCGCCATGCGTTGTTCCATCAATTTGGTTCCCAGCCTTATTGAACAAATTCTGCAATACACCGAAGAAGGAAGATCCGATCGATTCCTAGATGTTTCTAGAATCAACGCAGACAATCTCGAGGAAGCCGAGGCTGTTTTTTTGCTCGATAATTTCTTCATGGCCAATCCCCACCATATGATTCTAGCTTTTCCACGATATGGTGAGTTATACCAGCGAAGGGGGTTGGGGCGATGTTCGGGTCAAGAGGCGCTAAGGCGTTTTAATTCCAGAGACCTCAGAGATTTGCAGGTATGGTTTAATCTTGCCTGGGTTCATCCCATTGCAGTTGCCCAAGATCCTTTTCTTTCCGGTCTTGTTACCAAGGGAAAACAATTTACAGAAGAAGAAAAACATCTTCTTTTAGACAAGCACCTTGAGATTCTAAAAAAGGTTCTACCTCTTCATAAAAAATTGCAGGATGATGGGCAGGTAGAGATCACTACAACTCCCTATTTTCATCCCATAGTACCCTTGTTGTTGGATAAGAAATTTGCCCGCGAGGCTCTCCCGCAAATTCAATTACCCTCATATCAAGCCAGCTATTTGGAAGATGCTAAAGTCCACTTCCAAAAAGCAATCGATCAATATAAATCCATTTTTGGAATTGCCCCCATAGGGATGTGGCCTTCCGAAGGAAGTGTCTGCCAGCCTTTTATCTCGCTTGCTGAAAGTTTTGGATTTCGCTGGATTGCAACCGATGAAGAAATACTATCTGCATCAACCCATGGCGATGTCAGCAGAGATTCCCAAGGGTATGTTCGCAACCCTCATAAACTTTATTCTGCTTATAGGGCTCATGATTCAGGAAAAGGGATCAACATTGTATTCCGTGATCATGCCCTTAGCGATTTAATTGGTTTTCGTTATCAACATAGCGACCCCGAGGCTGCTGCACAGGATTTTCTTCACACCCTTTCAGAAATTGGGAAGTCCATCAACTCGGATAAACCTGCATTGGTTACTGTCATTTTGGATGGGGAAAATTGCTGGGAACATTACCCAGGTGGGGGCGTCGACTTTATACGGGCGCTTTATCGCAAGTGCACCTCAACGCCTAATGTTCATCCTGTTCGCCTAGGCGATTACCTTGCGCATAATCCACCTACGAACACTCTGGATCATCTTTTTGCAGGGTCATGGATCAATCATAATTTTGCAATTTGGGTCGGGCATGAAGAAGATAACACCGCATGGGATCTACTCCATAAAGCACGCGAGTATCTTAAAACCAAGGATGCTTTCTCCCTTCCAGAATTATTACAAAAAGCCTGGCGCGAAATTTATATCGCTCAAGGAAGCGACTGGTTCTGGTGGTATGGGGACGACCATTCCTGCGCACAAGACGAGCTCTTTGATGAACTCTTTCGCAGGCATCTGAAAAATGTTTATGCTTTTCTAGGTGATATTCCACCCATCGAGCTCGATAGGCCCATTCGCAAAAAAGGGGCACGCAATATCCATACACTGCCCCGCTCTTTCCTCGAAATTCGTATCGATGGCATGCCCCGATTTTTCGAATGGCTCACCGCAGGGCATTATGCCTGTCAGGGTGAACGAGGCACCATGGCTATGACCACCCGAGGCCCGCTTCGTGACATCTACTTTGGTTTTAATCTCAAAAAATTATTCATCCGCATTGATTGCACCGCAGATGCCAAGCAAGCCCTCAAGCAGTTTCATCAGATTAAAATCGGTTTTCTAGAACCTGCAGGGCACCAAGTGATCATTGATATATCTAATCAAGAAAAACTTTCTACGGTTCATCTGTTGGCTGGAAAAGAAGTACCAGCATCCATCGAAATAGCCTTGCAGAAAGTAGTAGAGTTATCTATTCCTTTTGAAGCACTTGATGTGAATGAAAATCAAATCGTTTCTTTTTATGTCGAGATTTTGGAAAATGGACTTGGTCGAGATCGTGCACCCAGAGAAGGATTGATTACCTTTAGCAGACCTTCCCGAGATTTTGAACAAATCATGTGGGATGTCTGATTATGAAAACAAGTTTGAATTTAAATAACACTAAGTCGGGGATTTAAAATAATGCCAGAGCTTCGTAAAGATCCGATTGTTGGTCGATGGGTGATTATTGCAACTGAGCGGGCACGCAGGCCCATGCCCCAATCTGCGGAACCCCTGCTAGCACCTGGGGGGTACTGCCCTTTTTGCGAGGGTAACGAAGATAAAACCCCCAACGAAATTTATTCTTTCAGGGAATTAGGCACCCATGCAGATCAACCCGGCTGGCGGGTCAGGGTGGTGCCCAACAAATTTCCCGCTCTTCAAATCGAGGGCGATCTGCAAAAAAAAGGCGATGGCATTTACGATTGCATGAATGGTATCGGGGCCCATGAAGTCATCCTCGAATGCCCCTTCCACGAAACGAGCATGGCTCGACTGCCCGAAAGTTACATCCGCGAAATCCTCTGGACTTACCACGAAAGACTTGCAGATCTTAAAATGGATTCCAGGATGGTCTATGGCATGATTTTCAAGAATGTAGGCGCCGCTGCTGGGGCATCCTTAGAGCATTCCCACAGCCAGCTTATTGTTACACCCATCCTCCCCGTCAATGTTCTCGAAGAAATGAATGGCGCACTCGAATTTTACAAGTACC
Organism: Planctomycetaceae bacterium UBA969; assembly: GCA_002303765.1. Lineage (GTDB taxonomy): Bacteria > Planctomycetota > Planctomycetia > Gemmatales > Gemmataceae > UBA969. The sequence goes on along the minus strand of DBCB01000169.1, from coordinate 7,697 downwards.
GAGGGCGATGCATTTATTGCGATATCATATCTCAAGAACTTGGGGCAGATAAAAGAGTCATCTTTGATTCACCGAGTTTTTTAGTGATTGCTCCTTATGCCAGCAGATTTCCTTTTGAAACTTGGATCATCCCCAAGCAGCATAACAGTCATTATGAAAACGCATCGAAGAACGAACTGGACGAATTGGCCGGAGTATTAAAAACAATATTGCTGAAGTTGGAAATCGCTCTGGATAACCCTGCCTACAACTACATGATCCATACAGGGGCCTTGAACACATCGCAATTGCCACACTATCACTGGCATATGGAAATTATTCCAAGGTTAACCCGAGTTGCAGGATTTGAATGGGGCACTGGTTTCTATATCAACCATGTACCACCTGAGCAGGCTGCAATGGTTTTACGAAACACCGAAGTCGATACTCTTTAAAGATTAACGGGCACCAAAATAATACAGGCTTAAAAAGAGTGATGCGTGCCTAAGCCAAGGAGGCAACCCTTCTGGCCCATGAATAAAAAAGATTGCTGCGGTGCTTGCAACGGTAATCAGAACTAGCATAGCTTGCATATCTTGCCAGCGTGCCAGCAAAGAATTTACACCAGGCCGCATAACCCATTTTGCAAAATAGGCGATAACCATACCGGAAATATAAGCACCCACTGCGCCAAAGATAGGCAACACTTTAGGATCAAACAACCGGCCTTGTTTTTGTAGAAAAAAACCAGCGACACCAAATGTCAGAAGAATCAACGCCCGGATAACTCCTGTGGGCAGGTAAAGGGGCCTGGTTTCTGGTGGGAGTAAACCTTCTTTTTGCAATCGAGGCACAACCTCGGGTGGAATATTTAAAAATCTGCGCCTCGAAAAGTAATGCGCAAGTGCAATTAATAGTGTTTCGTTCCACAAAATATCTACATCTCGACCCGCCATCATTTCATTGATGACAACCCCTAAAATCAATAATGTCAGCAATGCCCTTACACTACCCTGAGGAAGGCCCAAAGGCGGCCTGACTGGGTTATCTGAATCGGTTATTTGTGACATTTAATTCCTTGGAGTTACTGGCTTAATTTCTAGGGTAAGAATTTCCCGGATATCGTTTTTAAATCTTTCAACAGTTCTTTTAGAAACCCCCAACTCCTCTGCAATTTCAACCGGAGAATAACCTTGAAGAGTCAAAAGAAACGCCTTTTTTCTATTTCCATCTTCAAGCTTGGCCATTACTAAGTCAAGAGATTCCTCAAGTATTAATTTTTCATCTAAAATCATTGAACTAGCAGGATCAGCTTCATTACCATTCAACGGCTTTTCAATTCGAATATCCCTCGCTTGGCTCAAATAGAACTCGCGCTTACTATTGCATTTCCAGATAGTCATTTTTGCAAGCAGGTACCACATCTCCTCCCAGCTTGCCGGTTTAAACGTTCCTTTTTGTAACTCGGTAAAGAAATTACGAAATACCGATTGCACAATGTCTTGAGGATCCAACTTGGAAACTAAAAATTTGTCTATTTTAGTCCGTGCAAAGGGTATTAATTTATTTAAAAGGCGTACTATCTCATCTGAATCATTAAAATTCAAATCTTTGGAAGGGGGCGATTCCTGGTCCATCTAACAAATCCTGAAATTCTACTCACATTGATTAAGAGCAATTAGGAAATAGGGTCTATATTACTTATGTTTACATTCCCATTAAAGTTTAAAGACTTCCAGCACTTTCCAGATAATATTGCAGGATAAACTTGCGAACCCTTAGAAAACAATAGTTGCCAAGTTGTAAAAAATGGAACTCTAGGCAAGTAATAGGCCGCCCAAAACCGGGTGTAGAGCATAATTTTCTTTTAATTATTGCAATCTTGATGAAATATTTTAGTTCGCATGACGAATAATGAAAAGTAAGGCTATTATATATCTAGAGTGGGTTCCAATTAACATTCTTTAAAATTGGTCTAGGAGTATAACTGAATCCTTGTTAATAAGCGTAAAGCAATTAATCAGGAAGTTTAACTAAGTAGACTTTTGAAGAAATAAACAGGTAGGAGTTTAACAATGACCCAAGTAGAGATTCCAAAAATAAAAGTTCAACCTGAAAGCAGTTTGCTAACCAACCTTTTCGCCAAAGTTGGCGAACCAGTAGACCCATTGAAAATTTCAGTAATCAATGTGTATGCAAATAAATGGCGTGTTAATGTTTGGAAAAGCTCGAACAATAATTTCCTTCCCAGTGCTGGTTTCATCGAATCCAGCTACTTTGTTGAAGTTGGACCAGAAGACGAAATCAAAAGCGTCCGCTAATTAAGGCATTGGCTATTTTTAGCTAAGTGTGCTTAAAAGTGAGTTAACTGATTTTGTAGATCATTCTAATGAGGTGTCTGGCCTTTGAGGCTTTCCGAGCAAAGCCAGACACCAATTACAATTACAAACACTGCGCTGATTATGGGCAGAAGTTTCGAAATTCTTTCAAGCCATATTCCTGATGGCCCATGTTTTTTGATTATGTCGCGGGTTTTAACTACTGCAATTCCCACTGCGACCAAAACTCCAGCCATTCCGGTGCTAAAAGCCAAAAGCAAAGGTACCGCAATACCTGCCAATCCTGCACTTAATGCAAAAAGTAGCATCGCAACTGCATCCCAGCACGGAATAATCCCGCCAGCAATTCCAAGAATTACTATACCTTTCCATCCTGCATCCTGAGTCTTGATAGAAATAGAGCCATCAGAGTTATGTTGGTGGGAAGAACCAGGGCCATGAGAATGATCGGCCTGACCCAGAAGCCTTCGAAGTAGCAACCAAGCACCAAGTGCAGCAATGGTGATGCCACCAAAGAAACCAAGCACTGTTTGCACATCTGCGGGGGCAGCATTGGGGAAAAAGCTGGGAAGCAATAGTGCGAGAAGGATTACACCACCTGTATGGGAAATCGTGGTAACCGCACCAAGCAAAAAAGCATGGGCGAGGGTACCTTTTTCGCCAACGAGGTAAGCTGCTGCCAAAGTTTTCCCATGTCCGGGTGTTAATGCATGTGCAGCCCCAAAGAACAGAGCGAAGAGAAAAAGTAACCAGCGGTTGCTCTTGTTATCAAGCAAGAGATTAAGCATGGAATCATCAGCATGTTTATTGGGTTCAGCGGGTAAAGGCGAAATGCCATTGGTTGCATCCAAGGGATTAGTATTAGCTTCTAGAGAGAATTGAAAAGAAGCGAGTCGCAGTTTTTCTGCTTCGCCCGGCCCGAGATCAAAGGGTGCTTTACCAATAAGCTCGGGGCTGGGAAGATTGAGATTGGTTAAGATCGAGTCATCGGTTGGTGCGGTCAGGATTTCCACTTTAGAAAAATCATCTTCTGCATAATTACCCTCACGGAATTGAAAAGAATGGTTGGGTAAGGGGGAAACTTCAAAAGGTGCTTCGAAACGAAAAAAACATTGCAGGTGGTTCTTAACTCTGATTGTTTTTTGAGTGCAGACAAAGGTTAGTGATTTGCCATCCACCTTTGCAATTAAATTAACTCCCAACACCTCAGCCATATACGAAGAAAAAACAGAGTGAAGTTGTTCTCGTGTGCGTATTTTCAAACGCTGTTCTTCGGGAAGAGAAGCAATATCTCTTGCAGCGCGTAACTCATCAACCTCTAGCAAGTAATCCAGTTGCACCGTGTTATTAAGGATGCGGAGAATGATGGTACGGTCATGGTTTTCAGAAAGCAAAGGGTGCGCAATCAAATGATCGGCTTTAATTAAAAAGCCAATCATCAGAAGCACAAGCAGAATGCTATTTTTTAGGCTTGGCATGACTAAGGGCCATGAGTGCAAAACCTGTTACCAGGTTAGGATCGCCTTCCATCCAACGATCTTGGGGATTAGACCAAGAACCATCTGGAGATTGTTTTTTGGCAAGAGTAAGAGCAAGTTCATCTTTCCACATGTGTGAAACGCCCTTAGAATCTTTTACTTCGTTAATTTCAAGTGCTTCGAGCGCCTTTGCCATGGTGTTGTAATAATAAAAAATGCCCCATGCAGCGCGTTGAGGAGGCATGCCTGGGTTGGATTCCAAGCTATAGTTGTTGCTAACCCATTCATAAGCTTTCTTAACCCTTGGATCGTTTTTGGAAACTCCGCAATAAATCATGCTTTTTATACCCGCATAAGTCATGCTGGCATAACCGGGCATAGATCCATCTTTTTCTGGGCCATCCGCATTGCGCACACCACCACCCGCTGCAGCAGAATAAATAAAGCTGCCATCGTTTATCTTTCCAGCCCAGGGTTGATCATTATTTTCGCTTTTAAGATTTTGACACCTACTTACAAAGACCATGGCTTTTTTAAATGCAGGGTCATCTTTGGCAACGCCCGCAGCAACCAAGGCATCAAGGTAAAAAGCAGTATTAGAAAGATCTGGGCGAGATTTACTATCGTATCCTGCACCGCCGTAATAATCATCCTTCGGAGTTTTACCTTCCGATTCATCCCACTGAAGTTGCTTCAAAAACTTCGCAGCATTACCAACCACAGCTTTGTAGGAATCTTTATTAGCTGCACTAAGCGCCATCACATTAACCGAGGTGACATAATTTTGAAGTTGAACGCGTGGGTCGAGGCCCGCAATGTGTCCGGATTTAGTATTAATAAGCCCTTCGATATATTTAAGGCCTTTGGCAATCATAGGATCATCAGAGGGAAGTTTGCCCGTTTTTATAAGGCCAGTGATAATAATGCCTGTAATCCCAGGGCTTGCTTTAGAGCTCCAGGAACCATCTTCGGCTTGGTTCTTCCTGAGGTAGGAAATCGCTTTATCCACAGAAGAATTCCATGAATCTGCAGGTGTAGGCTGGGCATTTGCAATGCCTAAGAAAAGTATTCCACCGATCAAAACTAGGCCAAAATACTTCGATTTCATGTTTGAACCCCTTTGTTAAGGCGTAACCACTTATTATTATTGTAAACGAAAGTAAAGAAAGTGAAATAAAAAAGGGCACGGACTGTGATAAACAGTTCGTGCCCCGAATAGTTTGGCCTGCCTTCTTAGCCTACGATTGCAAGAATATCATCTTCGCTCATGATGAGGTATTCATTGCCATCAACAGTAACTTCACTGCCTGCATAAGAGGTAAAGAGAACGCGATCGCCTTCCTTGATTTGGAAAGGGGCACGCTTGCCGTTATCCAAAACGGTACCTTCACCTACGGAAAGGACTTTGCCTTGTCTGGGTTTTTCCCGGGCACTATCAGGAAGAAGAATGCCACCAGAAGATTTATCTTCTGCTTCAAGTCGTTTAACAACAATTTTATCATTCAGGGGTTTCAAAGCCATTGCAACAACACTCCTCAAAATACCAACAACAAAAAAGGGAACAAAAAAGAAGGATCAGTCACCACTTTTTAACCGGCCATAAAACCGGGTCAATGCCTTCATTACTGTGTATAACACCATGCCACGATTTACAGGCTTAGGTATGACGCTGTAGACCGATGCTTGATGAGCCTGCCTCATCACGGTTTCTGTTGGGTCACCGGTAACAAGGATCGCTGGTAACATTGTATGAATCTGACGAACAAGATGCAGAGTTTCCAAACCAGTAAGGTTGGGCATATGCATATCCAGCAGGACTAAATGAACTTGAACTTCTTGAATGAGATCAACCGCTTCTACGCCTGAAGAAGCTAGAATCGTGCGATATCCTTCTTGCTCGACGATGTCTCTCAGTGCCTCTCGGGCCGGAGTATCATCGTCTGCAATCAAGATCGAATAATTCTGGTTGGTGGCAAGCATGCCACTGACCTCATAAGAAAAGAAAATTGTAAGACTCCGTCTGATTAAAGACGGCAAGCCAGAAACCCAAGTTTCTAGTATTCATTATGTGCAAATTATGTACCGCATACCAGAGGAACTTCACAGATAAATCATAACTCTATATACAGTAAAAGGATAGCCCAATTTGCAAGGTTATTTTTAAGATGGCCCTAAGTCTGCCAACGGTGGTGGTTTATGTCAGATTGGCAGTAAAAATGCTTAACAAAGGGGCAACAAAAAAGGCGCCCGAGAGAGCGCCTTTTGAACAATAAAGGGGTTCGAATGCTTAAAGTTTCGAGCCACTTGCCAATTTAGGCTTCGACCACAAGTAATCTGGATTAAAATCATTTTCATCCAAACGGGTCGGGAACTGGAATCGATCGTACTTGTAATATTCAACTTCCTGATTGGTTTCATCATAAGTAATGATCAGCATGGGCAGGGAGGATTGAGGATCAAAGCAAACAACCCTTCGACCACCCTTGGGCAGTTCATTTTCAACACCAACTGGGATGAAGTGTTCTAAAGATTCGACAGGAAAGCCAAACTCTGGCCTTTTGTTCGCTGCTGTATATTTGACCGTACCAAAACGCATATCGCCTTTGGATTGGCCAATGATTGCACGACCCAAACCTTCAACTAAAGGTACAAACCCTGCATCTTTAATATTATGTCTGCTGGCACTCCTTACCAAAATGCTATCGGGTGCAAATGCCATCCGTTTTCCTGCGGGCATGAAAGGCACATCCCCACCGGCCAAAAGTGTATGAATTTTATTTTCGTACATCCCTTCAACATAAACAACTTCTCGGCCAATTCCTTCGCTATCGAGCCATTTAAAATAAATACTTAAAGGCGCTTTACGATACTTAAGCAGCAAAGTTTCTTGCGGCTTCTTCTTATTGTTGATTACTTCCTTACGCACCAGTCTAACAACATAAGAGTCCAAAGTTGCAAGCCTAGCCATGGTTTTATGGTAAAGATTGCGAGTTGGATCCGCAGACATCTCGGTTGGTTTTGGGGTGGTGTTATTGTTTTCAGATACGCCCAAAACACCAAAAGGTGATACCAAGTTATTGGCCTTCGCAATATTAGAAGAGCCAACTGCAACCTGATTAGTGTTGTTTATAGTGGGGTTTTCAGGAATGTTATTGGAGCTATTAGTATTAGCCACAGCATTACTAGTTCGCACCACATCTGCAGAATTTTGATTATACTTAGGAATCGGAGGAAGGGGAACTAAAGCAACCTCGGCTGGAGCAGGTGCCCCTTTGTTTTGATTGGGTGCTGCAGGGATGCGTAATTCAGGGCCAGGTTCTGCACTCACTGCTCTCATGCGCATTGCAGGCCGTTGCATTGCAACATTGCTGCCTGTGCCATTGCGCTGTGCCATCATCTGGCCGCAACCATTGATGAATAAAATACCGAGCATTGCAGAAGCGATTTGCCATTTGTTTCCAACAACCATACAGATTCCCTTCCGTTCACTAGCTCTTGGCTTTATGTGCCATTTAACAAGGAGCTTCCTGCACCTTGATGGGGCGGGACCATACCTTATAATATTCACAAAATACAGACGAACATTTCCAAATTTTTAGAAGTATAGGAAGCCTTGGAGGAATAGGGGGCCTATTTTTAACTTCTTTTAGGAAAACTTTTCTTGTTTTCTTAAAAGAAACTAAAGTTTCCCCTACAGAACTCGTACGTAACTTTAGCAGTTTTGCAATCCTATGGAAGTTCCTAAATCCCAAATTATATGCAAAGAGTTTAAAAAGAAATGAGTAGAAGAAGGGCCTTATTTAGCAGGAAAGGTGCAACTCTGGCTCTCGAAGATTTTATAAATCAAAGTGAACCCCCTGTGCTAAGGGAAGTTGGTCGCCCCCATTAATGGTGCAAGTCT
>DBCB01000270.1 GCA_002303765.1 Planctomycetaceae bacterium UBA969 | reverse complement strand
CCTTGAGCGAGGTTTTGATACGACCATCCTGAGGCCTGCGTTTTTCAGAGATATCAATACCCGCCATGATTTTTAAACGCGAAAGAATGGGCAGGAGGTATCTATAAGGAGGGTTCTCTTTTTCCACAAGCACGCCATCGACCCTATAACGAATGCGCACTCTGGTCGCAAAAGGCTCGATATGAATATCGCTAGCGCGAAGTTCGACCCCTTCAGAAAGGATTTTATTAACCAACTTGATGATACCACCTTCGCCACCATCATCGCCTGCTCTACCAGCATCGGCTTGGGCAAATTCGTTTTCGATTTCGGAAAAATCGATCAGTGGTGCGGAATCATCAACATCTTCCTGAGGATAAACCTTGTTGATAAGTTCGCGGATCTGCTCTAAAGAAGCAACAACCGGAACGATTTCCTTGTTCATAATGAAGGAAAGCTTTTGAATCATGCCAAAATCGCTAGGGTCTGCCACTGCAAGCTTTACACTGAGTCCATCGGTGGAAATCGGCACAACATTGCTTTCGCGGGCGGTACCTGCAGTCATCAGCTTGATGGCTTCATCGGGCACTTCGATATCGGTTAAATCAATAAATTCGTAATGATTAAATTCCGCAACAGCTTTGGCAATTTGGAGAGTATTGGCATATTCGAGCTTCAGCAAAGCTTCTTGCAGGTTGCCACCATTCTTCATCACATCTCGAGATTCTTGCAACTGTTCGCTGCTAATAACCTGATTTTTGACTAAAATGTCACCGTAATCGCCTCGCGCTGCTTTCGCCACGGACTACTCCTCTATTCATGATACATTCAAGAAACCATACCTTTCTATTGTCATGAAGATTAAGCAATCTTGCAAGTGATTAAAAGGTAAAGCTTGCGGTAAAGGCAAGAATATCATTAAATAATGAAAAGTGGTGACTGCCGGGCCCGGATGGCCACGGCAACAAATAACAGGATTAGCAGTTACCCGTTGGTGAACATTTGCAAGCAAATCATTCTCAAACAAATTTGAATCGCCCAAAGCGAATTGTCGTGCTTGGCTCTACAGGCTCGATCGGAATAAGCACCCTTGATGTAGTTGAGTCGCTTCCAGAGAAACTGGAAGTGTTCGGATTATGCGCCCATCGCAAAGTTAAGGAGCTTCTGGAACAGGCAAAGAAGCACAAAGCAAAGTTCATTGCAATCACCGATGCTGAAAGCGCTGCCAAAATAGAATCTTCAGAACTGCCCCAAGGTTGCCAGTTATTAAGCGGTGCGGATGCGGTGATAAAGTTAGTGCAGATGGCGGAAGTGGATATGGTGGTATCCGCAATTGTAGGTGCAGCAGGGATAGAAGGAACCTGGGCTGCGTTAGAAGCAGGCAAACCGGTTGGGCTTGCAAACAAAGAAACGCTTGTAGTCGCTGGGCCGCTGGTGATGGAACTGGCTCGCCAAAAAGGCGTCGCAATATTGCCGATTGATAGCGAACATAGCGCCATATTTCAGGCCATGCAAAGTGGGCCAAAAGAATCGATTACGAAAATAGTGCTGACAGGAAGCGGCGGGCCTTTCAGAGGCAAGAAAGCTTTTCAGCTTGAGCAAGTAACAGTAGAAGAAGCGCTAAAGCACCCGACTTGGCAGATGGGGCCTAAAATTTCGATCGATTCCGCAACTTTGATGAACAAAGCATTGGAAGTCATCGAAGCCCGCTGGCTCTTTGATCTGGATGCATCGCAAATAGAAGTCATTTTGCACCCAGAAAGCATGATCCATAGCTTTGTTGAATTCGCAGATGGTTCGGTGATGGCGCAGGCTTCGCCACCGGACATGAGGCTTCCAATCCAGTATGCTCTAACCTATCCGGAAAGGGTTCCGGGGCCTACGCGAAGGCTGGATTGGCAGTCGCTAAAAGCTTGGCATTTCGAGCAACCCGACCTGGAAACCTTTCCCGCATTGAAAATTGGGCTAGAAGTTGCAAGGATGGGTGGTACTTGTGGGGCAGTGCTTAACGCAGCCAACGAGGTTGCAGTAGAACGATTCTTAAAAGGCGAGCTTGCGTTTCTAGATATAGCCAGGGCGGCACGAACCGCTTTGGATCACCATAATTTCAGCCCAACGCCATCACTGGCAGATTTATTCCAGTGCGATCGGTGGGCCCGACAGGAGATAATTCGTTGGACCAGCAAGAAAAACCAGACAATGCAAGCCAAGTAGAAGCACAAAACAAAACCCAGCGCGCCATCGCCGATGCTCCTGCACCGCCGGATATGACCCCAATGGCTTGGCTGAAGGCCAATGCTGTGTTCGTATTCATGCTGATATTCGCAGTTTATTACCTCTATTCGAACTTTGGGTTTGAAGGGGTGATCAAAGCTGGCTTGGTTGCACTAGGCCTCGGATTTGTTATTTTCATTCATGAGCTGGGCCACTTTGTTGCTGCAAAACTTTGCGATGTTCATGTAAAAACCTTTAGCATCGGCTTTGGCCCCGCACTTCCGGGGTGCAGCTTCAAACGAGGCGAAACCCAATACATGATCGGCGCATTACCCCTAGGCGGATATGTATCCATGGTGGGCGAAGGCAGCGAGGCAGACGAAGGCGAAGAATACCCAAGATCATACAAAAATAAAACCGTAGGCCAGCGGATGATGATTATCTCTGCAGGCGTGATCATGAATGTAATCCTAGGCGGGATCTGCTTCATCATCGTTTACCGATTCCACGGGGTACCCCGCCCACCCGCAGTGGTATGGCGCGTGGACTCTGGTTCACCCGCTTGGCAGGCAGGAATTAAAACGGGCTCATCAATAGCCCAATTAGGAGACGTCAAAAATCCTACATTCGACGACCTAAGGCTTGCAGTTGCACTATCAGGGCACAACACCACCATACCATTTGTTTTTCAGAACAGAAATAATGGGCCAAAAATTGAAGTCGCGCTTGAACCAAGACGCGACAAAAACGATATGGTTCCGATGATTGGCATTGCACCACCGCCACGGGCTGTATTAGCCCCCCTACCCCAAAAAGATACGAACAAGGTAAAGCCCAATCTGCTTTGGATTACGCCATTTACAAAAAACAGCCCAGCATCAATGGCTCGCTTACTACCCTTGGAAAAAGACTGCATCATCATGGGTATTAGCAACCCCAAGGGCGAAGGCTATATTTCAATTGACCACGATTTAAAACTAGGCTCTTTCGATGCACAGGAATTCGCTCGGGTTTTATTAGAGCATGAAGGCAAAGCTTGCAAAATCCTTTATTATTCGAAAGCCTCTGAAAACCCCATCGAAGCCGAAATCGGGACCGAAAGCTTCATGCCTGGCGATGCAATTGTTGGTACCACGAAAACAGGCCAAAAGAACTACAACCCACTAATCACAGAAAAACTTAGCGAAGTTAAGGCATTTGAACCCCGACCCGAGGGGGACTTCTTCGAATTCACAAGCAGAATCAACCAACTAGCAGGCCAACCAGTTGTCATAGAAATCAAACGCAGTCAGGAAAAAGAAAAGACCCTGATGATGTTTGTCCCCCCCGCATTCCACATGGATACAGGGATGAACATGAAAATGGGGGAAGTCGCAGCAGTGCGAAAAGGATCACCCGCTGAAAAAGCAGGAGTCCAGGTAGGCGACAGAATTGCAAGCATCGAAATTACCGCCGAAGGCAAAGAAACGAAAAAGTTCAGCCTCGATTCCTTCAACCCGATCCAGCTTCCCAATGCACTTGCAACAAAAGCGGGCACCTCGGGCGATTGCTCTATCATCCTAACTGTGGGCAGGCGAAATAACACCACTCACGAAGCCCTGGTAATGATACCGCTTCCGTCTGTAAACTGGGATCATGGCTTTGATGGAAACCTTGAAGAGCCTGTAAAACCAGCTTCCCCACTATCGATTCCTCAACTGGGAATCGCTTTCCGAGTAGAAAACACCGTACTAAGCATCAAAGAAAAATCCCCCGCACAGGAAGCTGGCGCAAAGATTTTTGATGTGGTCGAACAGGCACGATTTGCAAGAATTGATCGCAAGACCAACAAAGAAGTTTGGGACAAGTGGACCGAACTTAAAAGCTGGCGGGGCAATCAGCAGGTGTTTGATCAATGGGCTTTTGCCTTTGCCATGTTGCAAGAAAGAGACATGCACAAAATTCAACTTAAAGTTCGCAGAGCAGGCGAACCAAATCTAATTGAACTAGCACCCATCGTCGCTATTCAAGACACGTCTTGGCCCTCTGCAGAGCTGGGCCTCCGCCTAATAAGCGACTTTGTCATGCAGAAGGCCGATTCCATCGTCGAAGCAGTGGAATTTGGCACCAACGACACCATCAAATCAATCCGCTCGATGTATCAAAATCTTGCCAGCCTAGTGAGTGGTAGAATATCCACGGATAGCTTAGGCGGGCCAATTGAAATTGCATCACAAACCTTTTCTGCTGCGGAAGACCCTTTCGCCCTGATCTTGTTTTTAGGCATGATCAGCTTGAATCTGGCGGTTGTAAACTTCCTGCCAATCCCCATGCTCGATGGGGGGCATATGGTATTTTTGATTTACGAAAAGTTGCGAGGAAAACCTGCATCGGACGCCGTGATGGCCGCTGCAACCTATCTTGGTCTTGCCATCGTGCTTTCACTTATGGCATTTGTATTTTACCTAGATATAAAGCGCCGCTTCTTTTAATAAAAGGCAACGATAAGAGATGAACCCAGAAAACAACGAACCAACAGATATTAAGCCCACTTCCAAGAAAATTGCATTACTGCTGTGGTTGGGCTCTTTTTCAATACTGGCATTCTACGAGATCTTTTTGCTTATAATAAAATTACTGCAGAAAAGCCCTGAGTAAATGATTCAAGAAAGGCTTTAGTATTTGATTCTAGCGCAAATCATCTAACGCATCATTACAAAGCTGATCCGCATCTTTATTCTGTTCTCTGCGCACATGAACGAGTCGCACTGAACCCTTCATTTTCGAAATCAGGTCACGCGCTTGCAAACATAAGGGCTTTAATTCTTCGCTCTTAACCTTGTATTCACCCCGCACCTGCTTCACCATGAGTTCACTATCGCTATGAACGATAACCTCGGCATCTGGGTGGGTGTTTAAAGCAAATTCAAGTGCATGAACCAAAGCAGTGTATTCGGCTTGATTATTGGTCATGATGCCAAGTTTGCCTGCATCTTCCTTGATAATACTGCCTGCCTTACGAACAAGAAAAGAATAAGCCGCTTGGCCGGGGTTGCCTCTGGAAGCGCCATCGGTATGAATTAAAATCTGAGTCATGGAAGCTTCCTTGGTAAAAAAAGAACAGTGGGATAAATGAATCCTAAAACTCAGAGGCTGCTAGGTCAATATTAGCTACAAAACGCTATACTTTCTAAATGGGAATAATACCTGAAATAAAAGCTGTGCCCAGTCTTGCCTCAGAAGCAAAAGTTTTGCTGCTGGAAACATCAGGCTCAAGCGGAGTTGTAGCTCTGGGTTTTGGCACAACAATTGTTGCACACCGGGTTCTGGAAATCGCCAAAAGGCATGTGAGCGATATGGCACCTGCCATCGCTGAAATGCTCAAAGAATGCGGCTGGGAAGCTAAAAATCTGGATGCTATCGCCACGGGGATTGGGCCGGGAAGTTATACCGGACTTCGCATTGGCTTAATGAGTGCTCGAACTTTGGCAATGATGACGGGCTCAAGACTTTTGGGCATTTCTACTTTCGAAATATTGGCGCAACATTGCTTAGAAGCTGGCCATGCTAAAGTCGAAATCATCGCAGATGCCCAACAAGATAAAATTTACGCACAGCGTTTCGAAAGCAATAACAGCCAACTCGTAAGCGAAAGCGAACTTAAAATCGTAAGCACCGCTGAGTGGTTAGCAAATAGAGATATAAGTTTTGCAATCGCAGGCCCCGGAGTAACCAAGGTTCAACCTTTAACACAAGCAAAAGAAGGCATGGTTGTAGAACAATCAGGAAATATTAACAAAGAATCTTTTCTGGCACTTGCATTGAAAAAACTATTTAGCCATCATTCTGATGACCCATTAAGTTTGCAGCCTTTGTATTTAAGAAGAAGTTCTGCAGAAGAACAATGGGATAAACGAATTGCAGACAAAGTAAACAGAGAAAGTAAAAGCCAATGAGTAAAAACATAAAATTACTTTTGATCATGGGCGTATTAACTCTGCTCCTAATAGTGGCAGAAAAGAACAAAAGCGCGAACGCACAAGGAGCAAAAACCGGCCCTGTGCTAAGCGTTATTCTCGACACAAAAGTCGTAAAATCTTCGATGTCGGGTAGAGTGTTTCTGGTGCTTTCAAAAAGTGAATCAAAGGGCATCACACCCGAACCCCGGTGGATCGAACCCGACCCTTTTTTTGGCCTAGCTGTATCCAGCATAAAGCCTGGCGAACCTCTGATTATCGACAACAAATGGCAAGGTTTTCCGCTTGAAAACATAGAAAAAGTACCCCCGGGAACTTACTGGGCCAGTGCCATTCTCGATTTGAACAAGGCAAGCAGGAAGATATTTTCATCGGAAGGGAATTACTTCAGCAAATCTGTAAAGGTTGAATTAGGGAGTGTAAACCAAGCACCAAACGTGCTTGTTCTAGATCAAGTTTTTCACGAACCACAATTCCCAGAAACAGAAGTTGTGAAACTAGCCCAAATGGAAAGTAAATTACTCAGCAAGTTTCATGGTAGAAGGATCATGCTAAGGGCAGGCGTAGCACTTCCCCAAAGCTATAAAGATAACAAGGATCGAAAATATCCTGCTATTTATGAGGTGCCAGGGTTTGGTGGCAACCATTTCGCAGCACTCTCTTCACCCGGCCGAGGCAAAACGGCAGTAGAAGGGGGCGAAGAAGTTGTTCACATCATGCTAGATCCTGATTGCCCGCTTGGGCATCATGTATTTGCGGATTCCGCCAACAATGGCCCATGGGGTAAAGCCCTTACCGAAGAATTCATTCCTTTTCTGGAAAAAGAATTTCGCCTAATTCCACAATCCTGGGCAAGGTTAGTTACAGGGCATTCTTCAGGTGGATGGAGCAGTTTATGGCTTCAATTAAAGTACCCAAATGTTTTTGGTGGAGTATGGTCTACTGCCCCAGACCCTGTTGATTTTCGTGATTTCCAAAAGATCAATCTATATGCTTCGAATCAAAACATGTTCAAAGATGAAAAAGGGAAAGATCGCCCGATAGGTCGTAAGGGCGATACGCCTTTCCTTTTCTATAAGCCTTTTTCAGACATGGAATTTGCAATGGGTAGAGGTGGTCAACTTGGCTCTTTTGAGGCGGTTTTCAGCGAAAGGGACAGTCAAGGTAATCCAAAAAAACTTTGGGATCGTAAAACCGGTGTCGTTGATAGCGACACTGCTGAGAGTTGGAAAAAATACGACATCCGACTTCTTGTAGAAAACAACAAGGATGCTCTTTTTGGTAAACTCAAAGGCAAAATCCATGTTTACATGGGCGATAAGGACACCTTCTATCTTGAGGGTGCCACTAGGCTTTTGGGCGATACATTAAAGAAGTTGGGCAGTGACGCCACTGTGGTGCTTTTCGCAGGGAAAGATCATTCTAACCTAATGGATGCGGAAATGCGGGCAAGAATAAGTAAAGAAATGGCACAGTCATTACAAAAAGGCAAACAGCTCAATTCAAACCGCTAGTAGGATCAATATTCAAATGGTTGAAACACTTGCATTAATCGGAACAGGAATGATAGGCGGATCAATCGCCCTGGCATGCAAAAAAGCAGGCAATGTAAAAAGAATTATTGGGTACGATACAAACCCTGAATCACTGGAAGCCAGCAAGGCATTGGGAATATGCGACAGCATCGAATACCAACTAGAAGATGCTGTAAAAGAAGCAGATTTAGTTGTTTTCTCAATGCCTGTTCAAGCCATAGCAGGAGAAATTTTACGGGCAGCCAAATGCGCTAAAGAAGGAGCTGTTTTTACAGATACTGGTAGCACAAAAGCTGAAATCTGCTCTTTGGTAAAAGAAAAACTCCAAGGCATGAAGTCCGTGTATGTTCCCGCACACCCGATTGCGGGATCAGAAAAAAATGGTCCTACTGCAGCAAGCGAAGTGTTATTTAAGGGTAAGCTCACCATTCTTTGCCCCTTTGAAAACAGCCCCGCTTGGGCGATAGATAAAGTTGCAGGATTCTGGCAGGCAATAGGGGCAAGAATTGAAAAACTTTCACCCGAAGAACACGACAAGATTTTCGCATTCACCAGCCATCTACCTCACCTAATTGCCTATGCACTTGCAGGGCTATTAGAACCTAGGCATGCGCAATTTACTGCGGGCGGGTTTCGCGATACCACCCGGGTTGCAGGCAGCGACCCCGCGCTTTGGACCGAAATATTTAAAGCCAACAAAGGCCCTTTGCTCGAGGCCCTCAAAGGTTTCCAAGAGGGATTAGGCAAAATCGAATCTTCCTTGAAATCCAACGACTTTGATGCCTTGCAAACCATACTTACCAAAGCACAGCAATTCCGAAGGAAAGTCCAATAAAAAAGGGGAAAGGCACTGCCCCTCCCCTAACTTTACTTTGAAATAATCCTACATCAGCAGATTATTCATCTTCCTGACGAAGCTTTGAAAGCACGGAGTAATCTTCAAGCGTTGATGTATCACCCGTGGTTTGTTTACCACTGGCAATATCGCGAAGCAGCCTTCGCATGATCTTTCCAGATCGAGTTTTAGGCAGGCTATCGGTAAAGCGAATTTCATCAGGCCGCGCTAGGGCGCCAATTTCCTTAGCAACATGATCGCGCAACTCTTTTTTCAATTCTTCCGAGACAACCACGCCAGCTTTTACCGTTACAAAACAGCAAATGCCTTCACCCTTGATTTCATCAGGCTTTCCGACCACTGCTGATTCTGCAATTTTCGGATGCGTACCTAATGCAGATTCAATTTCCATGGTGCTTAATCGATGCCCTGCAACATTGAGTACATCGTCCACACGACCCATCACCCAGATATATCCATCTTCGTCTTCCCGAGCGCCATCTGCGGTAAAATAGGTGTTGGGTATGTGCGACCAATATTGTTCTTTATAGCGAGCATCATCGTTGAAAATAGTACGCAGCATCGATGGCCATGGCTGCCGAATAACCAAAAAGCCTCCTTGATTAGCAGCCACTCTTTTACCGTGTTGGTCCACAACTTCTGCAATAATTCCAGGCATGGGTTTGGTTGCAGAACCTGGTTTAGTTGGAACTGCACCTGGCATTGGGGCAATCATCATGGAACCGGTTTCTGTCTGCCACCAAGTGTCAACAATAGGGCAACGGCCCTTCCCTATTTTTTCGTGGTACCACATCCAAGCTTCGGTGTTGATAGGCTCGCCCACCGATCCAAGCAAACGCAAGCTACTAAGATCATGAGAATCGGGCCAATGATCGCCCCATTTGATAAACGCACGAATAGCAGTGGGGGCAGTATAAAAAATACTTACCCGATACTTCTCAATGATTTCCCAGAATCGATCTTCTTTAGGGTGGTTAGGGGCACCTTCAAACATCATCACCGTTGCGCCATTACATAAAGGCCCATACACGATATAACTGTGCCCGGTAATCCAACCTACATCTGCGGTACACCAATAAACATCATCTTCTTTAAGATCAAACACCCACTTGTGGGTTGAAGAAGTACCAAGAAGATAACCTGCAGAAGTATGGAGAATACCCTTTGGTTTGCCTGTAGAACCGCTGGTGTAAAGAATAAAGAGCGGGTGTTCGCTATCAAAAGGTTCTGCAGGGCAATCTGCGGAAGCTTTGGCCATTTCTTCGTGCCACCACATATCCCTGCCAGCCTTCATGTCGATGCTTAAATTGCATCGATTGAAGACCACAACTTTTTCGATGGTAGGCGATTTCTCGAGAGACTTGTCCACATTTTCCTTAAGTGGGATCACTTTCCCTCTGCGCCATCCGCCATCTGCAGTAATCAATATTTTTGCCCCGGCATCATTATTGCGGTCTGCAACAGCATCTGCGCTATAGCCACCGAAAATAACGCTATGGATTGCGCCGATCCTTGCACAAGCCAGCATTGCAATTGCAGCTTCAGGAATCATTGGCATATAAATCGTGACTCGATCACCCGACTTGGTGCCAATGTTTTTTAATACATTTGCAAATTTACAAACCTCGCGATGCAGCATCTGGTAAGTGATGATACGCTGTTCGCCAGGTTCTCCTTCCCAAATGATTGCAGCTTTATTATGCCTTGGCCCATGAAGATGGCGATCAACGCAATTCGCGCTGATGTTTAGTTTGCCCCCAACAAACCACTTGGCATGTGGTGGATTCCACTCTAAAACTTTGTTCCATTTTTGCATCCATTGAAGAGTTTCGGCTTGCTGGCCCCAGAATTTCTCTGGGTCTTTCGCAGCGTCCTGCCAAAGTTTTTCATACTCAGCCATGCTTTTAACATGAGCATTTGTAGAGAATTCTGCAGGTGGAATGAATGCCCTAGTTTCTTTAAGAACGCTTGTAATATTACCCGACGATGTTGACATAACTTGACCTTCAACTTTATTTGGTAGTAAAACTCAAAGACCAAGTATTCCAATTTTACCTACGAGGTCAAGTCGAAACAGTATAAAAACTTCCCGTAGCCCGAATCAAATCAAGTTTTCAACAACTTTGGCTTTTAAACTGCCAATCTTGTTGACCCGCGCCTAAATCCGTCAAATAATAGCAACATATTCACTTACCCTTAAAGAGGCTTTGATCATGCGCTATTTAAAACTATCAATGAAACTTTCACTGGCGGTAGTTATTTGTCTATTTGCATCCTTCAATACGATTTATGGCGAAAGTAAAGCTGATAGTGGACTTCAAACCTTGTTTATTGGCACTTACACCGGGCCAAAAAGCGAGGGCATCTACAGCATGCAATTCAACCCAGAAAACGGGAAACTCTCTAACCTTTCTGTCGCTGCTAAAACCGAAAGCCCCTCTTTCCTAGCACTTGATATCTCAGGAAAAAAACTTTACTGCGTTAATGAAGTATCTAATTTCAAAGGAAACAAAGCGGGCGGTGTTTCCTCTTTCACCTTCAAAAACGATGGAAAACTAGAACTTGTCAATCAGGAATCCAGTGTGGGCACTGGCCCATGCCATCTTTCCATTTCCAAAGATCGAACCCATATTATTGCTGTGAATTACGGTGGCGGAAGCACTTGCATGCTGCCCGTCGACCCTATGGGCAAACTTTCAAAAGCTTCCGATTTTATACAACACAAAGGCTCAAGAATGATCAAAGGAAAACTCGAAACCCCACACGCCCACTCCGTCCAGATTTCTGCTGATGGAAAATATGCGGTGATAGCAGATTTAGGCTTCGACAAGATTTTTATCCACGAAATTGATACCAAGTCAGGAAAACTTACACCATTTAAGGTTCCTTTCCTTGAAACCAGACCGGGCGCTGGCCCTAGGCACCTAGCTTTCCATCCTTCAGGTAAGTTCCTTTTCGTCGTTAACGAATCCAACTCCACCGTAACGGCTTTCCGCTGGTCCCCCGAAACAAACGATTTCAAGAATCTCGCCTCTGCTTCCACGCTCCCCAAAGATTTCAAAGGCAATAACTCCACTGCTGAAATCGTTGTCCACCCCAATGGCAAAACCATTTACGCTTCCAATCGTGGCCATAACAGCATTTGTGTTTTAAACTTCGATTCTGAAAAAGAAACTTTGGAAGCTACAGGCCATGGTGCTGAAAAAA
>DBCB01000127.1 GCA_002303765.1 Planctomycetaceae bacterium UBA969 | reverse complement strand
AGCCTGCCGCTTTTTGCAAATGAAACTGAAAAGGCTAATTACTTCTTGTCGGCCTTCTTTTCTGGAGCAGCTTTTTTGTCCCCAGCAGCGGCCTTTTTGTCTCCGGCGGCAGCAGGAGCGGCGCCAGCAGCAGCAGCAGCTTCTTTAGCTGGTTTCTTCGCTTTCTTGCCAACCTTCAATATCCGAACTTTAGGCAGATTAAACGGGCCCATGCCCTCTACCCAACGGTCTTCGGACTTTAATACTGCGATTCTTTCAGCCCTGTTCAGCACATTTCGTGAACGAGCTAAGGTGTTTTTGCGCTTTAAACTTTTATCAATTGACATATTAACCTCTTATTCAATATCCCTTTTGCCATTACTTAAATATAATGATATTTGTCTATATTGACAAGGTATTTGCATAGCAAAAAATATTTATCTCATTACCTGACAAAGGGTTAACATGCGTATAAAGATGGATTATGGTAAAACGGGCCTTATGGTTGATCTTCCAAATGATAAGGTTATTGGTCCTTTGGAGATTAAAAATGCAATTCCGCTTGCTAATCAGTCTCAGGCTATTTCCGATGCTTTAGCAAACCCAATAGGATCCAAGCCGTTGGCGGAGATTGCCAAAGGGAAAAAAACTGCTTGTATTTTAATCTGTGATATAACCCGGCCTGTACCAAATAAGGTAATTTTACCGCAAATACTCAAAACCATTGAAGAAGCAGGGGTTCCCCGAAGTGGTATCACCATTCTTATTGCAACTGGATTGCATCGACCCAATGAAGGGGAGGAACTGGTTGAATTGGTGGGCGAAGATATTGCCAACAATTACCGGGTAGAAAATCATCACGGTAAAGAAACTTCCGAACATGATTACCTTGGCATCACCCCCAAGGGCGTCCCTGTTTACATTGATTCCCGCTATATCAGAGCCGAACTTAAAATTACAACCGGACTAATCGAGCCTCATTTAATGGCTGGATATAGTGGGGGCAGAAAAGTTATTTGCCCGGGCATTGCGGGTATCGAAACCGTCAAGGTTTGGCACGGGCCTAAATTCCTTGAACATCCTAACGCTGATTGTGGAATTGTCGAAGGGAATCCTGTTCATGAAGAAAACACTTACATTGCCTTAATGAGTGGCTGCGATTTTATCGTTAATGTTTGCGTGGATGGAAACAGGCAGATTACCTGGGCTGGCGCAGGCGACATGATCAAAGCTTGGGAAGCAGGGGTTTCCTTTGTGAGGCAAGTTGTTCGGGTCCCAATTAAAGAACCCGTGGATATCGTCCTTACTAGCTGCGCTGGTTACCCCCTAGATATTACTTGGTATCAAGCTGTTAAGGGTTTGATTGGGGCATTGCCCATCATTAAAAAGGGTGGAACAATCATCCTTGTTGCAAGCTTGACTGAAGGCCTTGGGAGCCCTGAGTTCCAGCAGGTGCTTAGCGAAAACCCAGACCTTAAGGCATTTAAAAAACGCATTCTTGAGACAGATTATTTTGTCATGGATCAATGGCAATTAGAAGAATTCGCCAAGGTTATTGAAAAATGTAAAGTCAAAGTTTATTCTAAGGGTTTAGAGCACTCAGTTCTAAATAAATGCCATGTAACTCCGATTGATTCGGTTGAACAGGCAATTGCTGAAAGCTTGCAAGAGTATGGCCCCTTAGCGCGTATTGCGGTAATACCCAAGGGGCCTTATGTGCTTGCTTGCGTCGAGTAGCAAGCTTACCAGCTATTGGATTCTGCAGGTTCTGCGCATCCAAGGATTCCGGTCAGTTGGTTGAACTGATCTTCGTATTCATCGCTGGTGGAATGAAAGTGTTCGAAATCGTTGACCACGGGAAGGGTGTCATTCCTGCGAATGTGGTTTAATTGCAGAACTCTTTCAAAATCAGCGATGTTTTGTGCGTAAACCACAATGACTTTGTGTTCATCGAATTGAACTTCCATGGGTTTGCCCTTTGCCATTACAGCAATTCCCGAGCAACCATCATTGGAAATTGCTTGCTCATATTCTTGCAAATAGCTTTGCAGAATGGGCAGGTCGATTTCTTCCCTATGTAAATCAATATGCTTCGAAACTTTCGAACCATGGCTTGATTCAAGGATAACATCGACCGTGTTACCCAAGAGGTCGGTTAGTTGCAGGAAAATGTCAAAAACATGTTCCTTGGAGACACTAACAGCCAGCATCGGGATATCTTGCTGGGTCAGGGAGTCGGTGAAAACGGTTTTACGGTATCCATTAGAGAAAGAAACATTTAATTCCTCTGCAGGATAAGCTGCCTGAGAAAAAGCAAAGCGGTTAGACATGATTCTGCTTTCTTCTTAAAAACTACACGGGATCCAGTTCAATAAGTTCCAGGTCAGATGGGAATTTAGGAACTCACTGAACACACAAACATATGATGCAAACACTACGAATGCCAGAAACCAAAGGTTCAATTTATTATTAATATTTTTTTCTTGAATGCATTTTCATTAAACAGAGAAAAGAAGATAAATCAGGTTGAATAAAAGCTAATAATCCTAAATATTTACTTGTATTTCCCAAACCATCAAAAGACTAATCGCCCTATCTTTCCTAGATTGCTTTTTAGGTTGTTTTTAACTGATCCGGTTAACCATTCAACTTGGTAAATGATTCAGTATTAATCAAGTAAAACTCAAAAAATTCAATTCCTATCGCAAGGCCTTTCCTCAGATATTCGATGCAGAAAGTGTGATGTTTTTTCATGAAAGAACCCGCTTATGAACACCAGCTTGGTTTTAACTTTTACTCTCCTACTATCTCTACAAAACGCAAAACCAGAACCCCTGCCATTAGTCAGCATGATTCCAAATGGGTACCGGGAAGAGGTATACAAGGCAGAGAGTCAATTAGGCTTTGTGGCTGTTTCTTCTCAGCCTATTGAGAAAAATGGCAAAAAAATCGGTACAAGATTGCAAAAAGAGACCAATCTTACTCTTCAACGGTTTGGCTCGATTGTTTCCTTGCGCATGATCGAATCGCAAGAAATGGATTTAATTGGAACCGTACAGCGTATTTCCATGAAGCAATTTCAGGGACCTAAGCAAACTTTGGAATTATCCGGTCAAAGAGATGGCACTACCTTTCGCATTTGGGTCGAAAATAACAGCGAAAGAACGATACCCTGGGGTATCGAGGGCTTTGGCCCCTTAGGTAAAGAGCAAATGATAAGCGGAAAAAAATGGACTCATGATGAACACCTTCAATTTGATTGTTATCAAGCAGTCGTTAATAGGTTTGTTACTTATGATGTTGTCGCGACAAAAAAAACGCCAAATGATTCTAAAGATCCTGTTGCTTGGACTGTTCTTATGTCTCCCAAAAAAATAGTTGCAGGCAATCTTTCATTGCAGTTACCTAAAACTCTTTATTTTCTTGATCAAAATCAGATGGTGTTGTTTTCAGAAACGGAAATGGACGGTATAGGCGATATCAGTTTAGTTCGCTCTAAATCTGCTTTTGTTCCGAATCGTTCGCCCAAGCAGATGTTCGATATAGGTAAAGCTTCTTTTATTCCGATTAATAGGCGGCTACCCGCTGCCAGGTCTTCAATAAGTGCTTCTTATATGATAACTGTCCTTGGTTTGCAGGGTGAAAGCCCTTTGGTTGAGGATGAAAGGCAAAAGATCGTAAAAAAAACGAATGACGCTTTTATTCTTGAGGTCAGGGGGTTTCGCTTACCTGACGATGTCCCTGCAAGTGTTGCCCCGAGTGCTGAAGAAATGGCCCCTTCCAAGTTCATCGATTGGGATAATCCCGCGATCAAGAATTATTCTCGCGAAGTTAATTTCTTAGAAATTGACCCTTGGCGAAAAGCGGTACTTTTAGAGAAATTGGTTAGGCGAAGAATGATGTTTGATAATCAGGCGCCTTTTACATGCGCTTCCGAGATCGCCAAGAATCCTCGTGGGGATTGCAGGCATGCTGCCATTCTTTTGGCTGCATTATGTAGGTCTGAAGGTATACCCAGTAGGGTTGCGCATGGTTTGCTTTATGTCGAAAAAAATGGTGAGCCAATGTTCGGCTTTCATATGTGGACTGAGGCACATGTTCGTGGCAGATGGGTTGCACTGGATGGTACCATGGGGTTCGGATTCGTTGGGGCAGATCACATTAAAATTTCGCATCATACATACAACGAGATTGAATCTCTGGCCCCAATCGCAAGCTTGCAGAATTTTATAGGAAAAGCAAAAATCCAAGTTGATTAAGGTGCAGGGGCACCCTTAGCTTTGCTGGTTCCTGGAATTGAATTAGCATCTTGATTTAAAAAAAACATTAGCCCCATGCCTTCAAGAGTGTCGTTAGAATCGGGCATTTTTGCAGGTGAAGACCACGTTTGGACACCTTGGTTTTGGATCGTCCTACCAAAGTTTATGGCCCAAGATTTTCCGGATGTTGCAGACGAACTTGAAATCATTCCCATTGGAACGGCAGCTTCGAATGTCCAGCCTGTTTCTGTATTATCGGTTGCAAAGAACCATTTTGGGTTCCAAGAAAGATCCCCCCAGCAATCGTCAATTACATTCCCTAAAGAATCAATCTGGAATTGGTAGCAAGTTGTATAATCCCGATCCAAATCGATTTGGAAATAAATCTGATCTTTGCTTTTTAACGGCATGTCTCTTGTAATTGATGCCTTGTTTTTGATTGGAGCTTGGTTTTTAGAAGTGCAGATTGCGCTTATATACAAGAACTCGGCATCATATAGCGTTTTGAATTCTGTGTAATTTTCTTTCGCAGAAATTCCAGACCAATCAATTAGTTTGACCGCCTTAGCTGTTTTCCAACATTCATCGTTAAGTTTGCCGTCAAGAACTGGTTTTGAATCGGTGAGTTTGCATGTAAGTACATCTTTGGGCGGTGTCCCTCTTCTTTCCATGATCCATAATTCCGCAAGTGCGTTTTGTTTCCATGCGCCAGGAGGTGCAGAACTAACGAAATCCTCAAGGGCGGTTCTAGCTTCTTCTATTTTGCCTAGATTTCTTTTCGCTGCTTGAGAGGAGAAAAAAAGCCTTGGGTCTTTTATTGCCAACGGCCCAAATGCTGCCAGTGTCTTTTCAAGGCTTAAGCTATATTCAAACCAGGCTTTAGCTTCTGCAGGGTTATTTAGTGTTTGAACTTCGCCTGAATGATTGGTTGTCATCACGGGTATTTCTGGGGTTTTTACAGTGACTTTTTTAGATTTATTGGGCCTATTACCATTTGCCGGTTGGGTCGAAGGTGTTGGAGTGGGTGGGGAAAATTTGTCTACAAAAATAGCAGGTTTTAGTGTTTCAGTTCCTGGCTTTCCAACTTCATGTTTTAGTAACGAAATGAACTGCCCTAGTTCGTGCCTTCTT
>DBCB01000276.1 GCA_002303765.1 Planctomycetaceae bacterium UBA969 | reverse complement strand
ATTGAGAGAAGTAGAAAAACATAGTTGCTGGGGTTGAAACCTAAAAACTAAGAATTTTAGAAGACCAAAGTGTATAAAACTCAACTTTCACCCTTTTATCTGACCTCAGCTCTATTCTTTGCGGTCTGAGTTTGCTAGGTTCTTTTGGGTATAGTTTAAACCAAAACCAAAAGGAAAAAGCGTGTCTTTTTCAGGATAACCCGGCGCATCAGGATCTTGTGCCACTACAGCAGCACTCGTTTTGGCTAGGGCATAAGGAAGCTTTCCCGTCGGGTTAAATTTTCCCATCACGATATCCATCAAAGCTGCATCATTCACTCCAAAAGTAGCCAAAAGACCGCCTGCATTGAGCACGCCGCTCCCTTCATCCAATACATAAGGCTGTCGGAAATCTATAGACAAAATGGTCTTTTCGGGCCCCAAAGTCTCCATCACTGATTGGATGTCTTCTAAGGCCGGAGAGATCTTCCAAGACTTTGATTTTGCCATTTCAGAGAGGGATAAAAAGTTTAGTTCTTCTGGAAGAGCGCCGCCAAAGCGTCTATCACTGCCTCCATTATTAGTTATTTGTACTCTAATGATTGCGTAATCTATTTCTTTCGAAATAGCTGGTAATTTTTCTCCTTTGGATTTGTCGTATTCTCCCCTGGTCACTTTGTAATTTGCCCAAGAACGTTCTTTAAACAAGTCTACATTTATTCCCATGGCGAAAATTTGAAGGGTATCCTGACCTTTAGGCTGATCAAGTGGGAGGAGGGATTTATTCTGAAGCAGTACGATTGATTTTCGTTGGGCTAGGTCAGCCTTTTTTTGAAAAGAGGCATTCCCCACGATGTATGCAGCACGGTTGGGATCGACATATGGATTTTCAAAGAGGCCTAATTCAAATTGTTCTTTAAGTAATCTTGTTACCGATAGATTTACTCGATTCTCTGGAAGTTTTCCTGATTCTACCAATGCCAAGAGTTGTTGGTTGTTGCTAAATCCGGAAAGGATATCAGTACCTGCCTCTAAGGCGATGAGTATTTGTTCCTCAACGGTTTTATCTTCCAACCCCCAAGCTCTATCCCCGATAATTCCTGTGTCGGAGTTCACATAGCCTTTAAACCCAAGTTTATTACGCAGGAGGTCAGTCAGAATACCTTTTGAAAAAGCCATTCCCACATTATTTGGGAGGTAGGCTTGCCCTACAGGAATGCCGTAATAGGCCATAATCGAAGAGGCTCCTGCATCGACTGCAGTGCGGAAAGGAGCCAAGTGGTAATCGAACTTACCGGCAGGATAGACTTGGTTTTTCCCAAAATCATAATGTGGATCACCACCCCCTTCCTGAGGACCACCACCCGGAAAATGCTTGATCGTCAACGCAATGCTTTTTGAATTCAGACGTTCTCCTTGAAGATTTTTAATCAATACGGAGATAATTTCAGATGCCAATTCGCTGTCTTCAGTGAACGTTTCGTGCACTCGATACCATCTTGGTTCGGTAGACAGGTCCGCCATATATCCATACATTCCGCGCAGGCCTATGGCTCTCCATTCTTCAGACATAATTTTTGCAAATTCTGCAATCAGCTCCATGTCTCTCGTTGCAGCCAAACCACTTTCTTTTGGCCAAGCCGAGAATGAACCAGATTCCTCATTGATTCCAGCTCGAGCATCAATTTCCATGTGATTTCTGGAGTTAGATTTGAATAGTGCAGGAATTCCTAATCGGGTGCTTTCAGAAAGTTCCTGGATTGCATTCATAAATTGCGCAGCTTCATAGGGGCTTATTTGTGTGCCTGCAAACCCATTTCCTGGTCCTGTACTTACCGGATTGCTTTTGACGATATTTCTAAATACGAATCGGGTCATTTTCTGATTTTCAATCAGGTCCACAGCGCCCTCCGTCATTTTTCCTTGTTCGCCTGCATTGAGCGTGTTGATCAGAAGCATTCCTACTTTTTCTTCCAGTGTCATCTGACTCAGTAAATCCGCGATTCGCTTGTCCAGTGGCTGGCGCCAATCTTCGTAGATGTCCAGTCTTTGATTTTTATTTAGATCCTTGAAAAGGGCCTGTTTTTCGTGCAACAAATTAACTGCTCGAGCTTCAATCGAAGGCTGAAGCGTGTAAGTGCCCTGAGCTAAAGCATGGCTTGCACCTAAAAAAAATAGTACAATTCCTCTAAATGCTAATTTCATAAGTTGAGGGTGGGTTGATTGTTATTAGGTAAAATAATTGATTCAATATACTGATTATGACTAACTGCAAAAAAAATTAGTAGCCAAATAAAATCAAGTTGGTAACAATTGCTAGTACAGGGTGTTAATTTTAATGAATTAGAAAAAAATTAGTTGACCGATTCATCAATAACCCAATTCCCACCTAAATACATAATTTAGAAAATCACATTTTCAATTTTTCTTCGTGAAAAGTTGCTTCATAAAGTTAATTTTGAGTATGCCTTCAAACCAGCCCAACCTCATTCCTTTTTTAGAAAAATTAGCCGATCAATTGGACGGTTCGCTCCACTGGGATTTACTTACACAAACCTTGTATGCAACTGATGCATCCGTGTATCGGGAGGTTCCCTTGGCAGTAGCTTTTCCTAAAACGGAAAAAGACTTACAGCGATTGGTTCAATTTGCTACGGAGAATGGAACTTCCTTGATCCCACGAACGGCGGGAACATCACTAGCAGGGCAATGTGTGGGCAATGGGATCGTGGTGGATGTGTCTACGCATTTCAACCAAATCCTTGAACTAAATGCTGAAGAGCGTTGGGTTCGGGTACAGCCGGGGGTAGTTCGTGATGAGCTCAATCGGTATTTAAAGCCTTATGGCTTATT